>JBIJCX010000130.1:0-21182 GCA_044344465.1 Opitutaceae bacterium | reverse complement strand
GCCGCCCAATGGCATCGGCATCAAACGTTCCAAGAACCTGTCCGAATGGCGGGACGAAGGCTTGCTGACCCTTGGTCAATCCACCTGGACCTGGGCCAAGGACGGCCGCCTCACCGCGGGCTTCGTGCTCGACCTCCGCCGCGATCCGACGGTGGGCAAGGCCCTGATGTTCTTCCATGCCTCGGCGTTTCCCGAGAAAACCGGCCGCGGCTTCTGGGCCAATTGCAGCCTTGGGCTCGCCTGGAGCGACGATCTGCGAGTCTGGTCCTGGCCCGGAAAGGTGGAACGGTAAACACGCCGCGTTCGATCTGCTCGCGCCCGGCCGCAATCAGCGTCTGAAACGTCGGGCAGGCCCGCACGACTTCGCGCCATTTCATGAACGCGCGCTCGCTCCGAGGCCCGTGAGCGCCAGTTCGCTCCCGTGTTTTTTCGCCTTCCGCTGGAACGGAATTCCTCCCATCTGTTGCCGTTACCCATGCCCCACACCCATCGCCCGAATGCGTCGAATTCAAAAGGTGATAGCGAGCTCCGGTGCGGCCACCCTTTGCCGACGGCGGTGATTGCTGCAGCTGGCGCGGGCCGGCTTCGCGCCTGGCACGGTCAGCGGGGTGTGCGCTGCACCCTGGCCGCGCTCACGGCGAGCCTTGCCGTCGGAATTGCCCGGGCGGAAACGGCCTGGCCGGAATTTCGCGGTCCCACCGCCCAGGGCCATGCCACGGCCGCCGGCCTGCCGGTCGAGTGGGGACCGGACAAGAATATCGTCTGGCGGGCGGAGTTGCCCGGCCGCGCCTGGTCCTCGCCCACGGTCGCAACGGGGAAGATTTTTCTGACCAACGCGACGTGGATCAACGAGGCCGATCCGGCCCAGGGCGTGTCGCTGCGCGTGCTGGCGCTGCACGCCACGTCGGGAAAGATCTTGTGGGACGTCGAGGTCTTTCGGGCCACGGCGCCCGAGGCATTGAAGATGCATGCCAAGAACAGTCATGCGAGCCCCTCCCCAGTGTTTGAGGCCGGAAGAATCTACGCGCACTTCGGTCACCATGGCACCGGCTGCGTCGACGCGTCCGGCCGGGTCGTATGGACCACCCGCGAGAATTCGTACCGGCCTGAGCATGGCACCGGCGGCAGTCCGGTGATTGTCGATGACCTGTTGATCTTCAACGCCGATGGCGCCGCCGACCCCGCGGTGATCGCGCTCGACAAGGCGACGGGTAAACTCCGCTGGAAAGTGGCCCGGCCGCCCACCGAGGCGAAGAGCAAGTTCTCGTTCTGCACGCCGCTGCTGATCACCGTCAATGGCCGGCGCCAGCTCATCACGCCCGGCAGCGGAATTGTCCAGGCGCTCGACCCGCGGGACGGGAGCGAAATCTGGCAAGTCCGCTACGGCCGGGGTTACTCCGTGGTGCCGCGCCCGATCTTCGCGCACGGGCTCGTGTATCTGAGCACCGGATTCAACCAGCCGATCGGTTACGCGATCCGGCCCGATGGCAACGGCGATGTCACCGACACCCACGTCGCCTGGACGACGCGGAAGCGCGTGCCGCTCAATGCGTCCATGATCGTGATTGGCGACGAATTCTACATGCTGGCCGACAACGGCGTGCTCTCCTGCCTGGAGGCGAAAACGGGCAACGTGCACTATGAAGAACCCATCTTGGGCGCCTCGTCGGCCTCCTTGCTGGCCGCGGACGGCCGCATCTACGCCCTCGACGAACTCGGGAAGGCGGCGGTGGTGAAGCCCGGCAAGACCTTTCAGTTAATCGCCACGAGCCACTTGCAGGAGAAGACCCTGGCTTCGCTGGCGGTGTGCGAAAGCGATCTACTGATCCGAACCGAGAAGGCGCTCTACCGCATCGGCACGCGCGGCGTGGCGCCGTGAGACCGCGCACGGACCGGCGTCTGCACCCCGGGCCGTTTTCGGACGGAGGCATCCGGAGGGACAGGTTACGCTTGCCCGGGACCGGCGATTTTGCGGAAGTCTCTCGTCGCCCCATGAAAAATATCAACGCCCTCGTTCTCACTTCCCTCCTCGCCGTTTCGGTCGCATCCCAGTCCGCCACCGCGGCGGTCGCGGCGGACTGGCCGGGATGGCGTGGACCCACCGCCAACGGACACGCCGCCGCGGGACAAAAGGTGCCGGTCAAGTGGAGCGAGACGGAAAATGTCGTCTGGCGCGCCCCGATCCGCGGGCGCGGGCACAGTTCGCCCACCGTGGTCGGCAATCGCATCTACCTCACCACGTCCGATGCCACGACCCAGGAGCAGCTCGTGCTCTGCCTTGATCGCGCAACCGGGAAGCCGGTGTGGGAAACCGTCGTCCACCGCGGCAATCTCGACAAGGCGGGCCACCGCAACGCGTCGCACGCCTCGTCTTCCGTGGCGTGGGATGGCGAACGGCTCTACATCAATTTCTACAACCAGCAGGCCGTACACACGTCGGCACTCGATCCGGCGGGCAAGATCGTCTGGCAGCGGCGGGTAGCGGACTTTGTCATGCACCAGGGATTCGGTGCCTCACCCGTGGTGCACGAATCACTGGTGCTGGTGACCGCAGACAGCCGGGCCGGGGGCAAAGTGGCCGGGCTGGACAAGCGCACGGGACGAATCGTGTGGCAGCAGGATCGGCCCAAGATCGCCAACTACACCTCCCCTGCAGTCGTCAACGCCGCGGGGCGGGTACAGATGGTGGTGATCGGGTGCAACCTCGTCTCGAGTTTCGAACCGATGACCGGAAAAATCTTGTGGGAGATCGCGGGTGCGACCGAGGAGTGCGTGGTGACACCCGTGACGGACGGCCAGCGGGTGTTTTTTGGCGGCGGCTATCCGAAGAACAACATCACGGCCGTGGAGGCCGACGGTTCGGGCAAGATCGCTTGGCAGAACGGATCGCGGGCCTACGTGCCTTCGATGCTCGTGAGCGATGGCCATCTCTTCACCGTCCTGGACGCAGGTCAGGCCGTCTGCTGGAAGGCCGACACGGGCGACGAGGTCTGGCGGGAGAAGGTCGACAAGGATTTCTATGCTTCACCCGTGATGGTCGGAAACGTGGTTTACATCACGAGCATGCGCGGGTTGACGTCGGTGTTCGAAGCCACGCCGAAACAGTTCAAGCTCATCGCGCAAAACCAACTCGGCGACGAGGCCTTCGCCACTCCGTCGATTTGCGGGAATCGCATCTATCTGCGCAGCGCGAAGAACACGGACACGCGCCAGGAGACCCTTTGGTGCATCGGACAGTGACTGCCAGGCGCCTGCTGGCTCCCCGCCCGTAGGCCAATGACCGGCCGGTCGGCGCGCTGGCCCGCGCGCTGAAAATGCGCCCGCGAGCGCACTGCCTGCCGCCGCACGCTTCAATTCAAAAAACCGAAAAGACCTTCGTGGCCGACTGCCTGGATCCCGGCTCGACCGACGACGGCACCGCTTCGCTTACGGCGCCTTGACGTCGAAGCAGTAGATCAGGTCCTGGTCGCGGAGATAGAGCTTGCCGTTGCTGATGACCGGATGCGTCCAGATCTTGCCGCGTGCGCTGCGAATCTTGGTTTGCGGCTCGAGGGTGAAACGGCCGTGTTCCTTCCAACCTTTCGGCGACGCCTCCGCCAGCACCACCGTTCCGCTTTTTTCCTCGAGACAGTACAGCATGCCATCGGCATAGCCGACGGCGCCTTTGCCCAGGCCCTTGTGATTCCAGACTTCCTCGCCGGTCGCGAAGTTCTGGCACTCCCAGGTGACGTCGCCGTGCCCGTAAAGATGATCGCCCACCAGGACCACGCCACCGTGATGGTTCTTCATCACTTTGTTTTCATAAACCGTGGTCACCTCGTTGCCCGGGCCGATCCGCACCATCTTGCAGCCCGCGCCATAACCCGCCGTGACATATACCTCGTTGCCCTTGACGATCGGAGTTGGAATCACGGCCGTCCGGCCCGGAAATGTCGTCTGCCACAGCAGCTTGCCGTCGCTGACGGCGATTCCCACGATGCTTTTTTCCGTGCGTTGCACATACTGGGGCGTGTTGTTGATGCGCGCGGGAACGATGGATGAATAGTGCGCGAAATCGGTGAACTCCTTCGACTGCCACTTCACTTTGCCGGTCGATTTGTCGAGGGCCGCCACCGCCCCCTGGGGACCTCCGGGCGTACAGAGAACCTGGTCGCCATCCACCAAAACGGACTCGGTGTAGCCCCAGTTCGGTTTCTTGCCCCCGAGATCCGTCATGGCGACCTGCCAAAGAATTTTCCCATCTGCCACGCTGATACAGACGACATTGCCCAGACCACTCATGGCGTAAACGCGGTCCCCGTCCACCGTCGGCGTTCCCCGCGGGCCGTTGCCCCAGTCGTTGTCGAGGACGGCGCCGAGTTTGGCCGTCCAGAGCTCCTTCCCCGTGTTCGCGGCAAGGACGAGGAGAATCTCGCTTCCATCGCGCGTGCCCAGCGTGAAGAACTTGCCGTTCACCACGGCCGGACCCGAATACCCGCTGCCGGCATTCTCGAAAAGCCACACCCGCTTCGGACCGCCGGCCGGCCAGGTCTTGAGCAATCCGGTTTCCTTGGAGACATCCGAACGATCCGGTCCGCGCCACTGGGGCCAGTCAAAGTTGGCGGCGTGCAGGGCCGGCGACGCCAGCACGACCAGGGTAAGCAAGACGGCGAGTGAGTTCTGGGATTTGTTCATGAGTTCTGGGACGGTGGAACTGTCTTCATCGGATCAGGCGGCGATATTCCTGCCGACGAAAAGGTCCATGTCACGGTTTTCTGGTCAGAAATCTTTGCCCGGGAATCCTTCCCAGTCTCGACGGCCGGGGACGGCCCCATCAGCCGATTGCCGCTTCCCCGCCGGTGCCGGCCGGTCGCGCGCCATGCTCCCTCAGCCCGCCGCCTGCAAAGTGTCACGTGGCCGCCGAGAATTTCTTTGTGCCAAGGACCACGACCCACTCAATTCGGCGCACATGAAACGGTTCGCCTTCCCCACCCCGGATCCGGAATCGCTTTGGCAGTCCCTCGGCCTGGCCCTGGTTTTCACTTTTTCATTTCCGGCCGTCGCCGCGACCACGAAAACATCCCCCGCCGGCGCCCATCTGATCGCGTCCCCCGAAGCCGGCTGGCCCCAGTTCCGCGGTTCACGCCGCGATGGGATCAGTGACGAACGGGGACTGCTCCCCTCCTGGCCCGAAGGGGGCCCACGACTGCTGTGGTCCTTGACCGGAGCGGGTCGCGGCTACTCCTCTCCGACCATCGCCGGAGGCCGACTCTACGTCACCGGGGATTTCGGGGAGGAATTGCGCATCCTGGCCTTCGACCTGCAGGGAAAACCACTCTGGAGCGCAACCAACGGCTCGTCATGGTTGAATCAACATCAGGGTGCCCGCGCGTCCGTGACCTACAGCGCGGGGCGAATCTATCACCAAAACGCGCATGGACGCGTCGCCTGCCTCGACGCCGCCAGCGGCAAGGAGTTCTGGGCCGTCGATCTGCTGACGCGGTTCGGTGGCGAGAACATCACCTGGGGGCTCAGCGAATGCCTGCTCGTGGACGAGCGCGCCGTGTTTGCCACGGCCGGCGGACGCAACGCCCTTTTGGTGGCACTCGACAAACGGACCGGAGCGCTCCTCTGGCAAACCGGACCACTGATCGACGCCGACGACAAACCGGGGCCGCAAACCGCCGGCTATGCCTCGCCCATTCTGGTCCGTTTCGCCGGACGCCGCCTGCTTATCGGCTGTTCGTCCCGCCATCTTTACTGCGCCGACGCGGACACCGGAAAGATTCAGTGGACCCAAGGCCGGCCGACATCCTATTCCGTGCTGGCCATGATGCCCGTGCTGGTGGGCGACGCGGTCTTCATGTCCGCTCCGTTCGGTCCGCCCGGGCGGCTTTATCGGCTCCGGGCGCCCGTCGCCCCCGGCGGCACCGTAGGGGTGGAAGAGTCCTGGAGCACGGGGCTCGATACCGCCCAAGGCGGCGTTGTGCATGTGGATGGGCGGCTTTTCGGATCTTATTATCCCCGCCGCGGAGGCTGGGCCGCCTTGGACGCAACAACCGGCAAGGTGCTCTATGATGCGCCCGACATGATCAAAGGCGCCGCGCTGCACGCCGACAACCGGCTTTATGCCCTCTGCGAAGACGGCTGGATGTTGCTCCTGCATCCCACCGCGACTGAGTTCGAGGTCAAAGGGCGGTTCCGGTTGGCGATGGGCCGCGACCGCGATGCCTGGGCGCATCCCGTCATCCTCGACGGCCGGCTGTATTTGCGTTACCACGACACCTTGCAGTGCCACGACATCCGGGCTGCACCGCCCCCGTGACGGTGCCGTTGCGCGGCTCGGATCCGGTCTGTCTCGGCGCCGGAAAGACCCGCCTCGCCCGAGGCGGGTCACTTCGGCCCGCTGCGTTCGGGATCAGAGCGAGTTCAGGAAGTCCAGCAGCTGGCGCTGCTCCACCACCGTGAGGCGCGTGTAGCGATCACGCGAATCCTGCGCCTCGCCCGCATGGGCGCGAATCGCCGCGTCGACGGAATCGGCCCGCCCGTCGTGCAGCCAGACCGGCCGCGCGGCCAGGCCCCACAGCGGCGCAGTGCGCATGTCGCGGCCGCCGGCCGTGCCCTGCGCAATGCCGTCACCAAGCGCGCCCATATCGTGCAGCAGCAGGTCGGAATATAGCGCCACGGTCTTCTCGCTCAGCGCGGCGATCGCGTGTCTGCCCGTCGACATCGCGGGCTTGTGGCAGCCCGTGCAGTCGATCTGCGCAAAGATGCGCTCGCCCGCCAGTGAGCTGGCCGTCGCGGGTCCGCGCGGCGGTGGCGCGAGCAACCGCATGAAGTCCGCGGCGCGGTCGATGCCCCCTTTTCCGTCGGCCGGGTCGATCACGTCCTCAACCTCCGGCACCCGGTCGAAGCGTTCGAGCAGCGCGGTGTTGCCGTTCGGCGCGTTCTCGGTGGGGAAAAGCCGGTTCGTGATCCCCATCTCATTGCGATAGGCATCGCCGGAAAACGCCAACAGCGTCGCGTGCTGCGCCTTCCAGCCGAAGCGGCCGATGCGATTCACGCCGCTGACGGCATCCCGCACCACGGAAACTTTTCCGCCAATGCCCGCCGGTCTGGCGCGCAGCGTTCCGAGCACGATGGTCGCGTCGGGAATCGCCTCGATCAACCCGGAACCGAAGAGCGGTGTCGTCAGGCGGCGGGCGACCGTGTTGGCCTCGCGCGGCACGAACTCGCGCACGGCCGGGTCGATCGCCCGTTCCTGCAGCAGCGAGCCGCCGAGCGACGTCAGCGGATCGAAGACCCCGTCCGTGGTCCGCCCGAAATGGGTGACGGTAATCCGGCCTGCACCACCGGTGCCGCCCGCGCTATGACAGGCCGCGCACGAATCGCGGTTGAAGATGGGACCAAGTCCGCTCGCCGAGGTCTCGACCTGGCGGAAGTCCAGTCGCCCGTCGGCGAAATCCGCGAGCTGTGCCGGTGTCAGCCCGGCCAGCGGCGCACTGAGGTTGGCGTTGCCGCGGCCGTTGCCGTTTCCGTTGCCGATGTTCGGCGGCGGCGGATTCTCCCTTTGCGGCTGGGGTGGCCGTGGGGCGGCCGGTTGCGGCGACCGGCCGGGCCCCGCACCCGGCGGCACCTGCGCGACAGCCGCGCTGGCCGCGATGAGGAAGAGCGAATGATGCAAACGACGGCGAAGCGTGGACATTGTCATGGGATTTTTTGGCCTGACGATTGATGAGGGTTACCTGACTGCGCACCGAGGCTGCCAGCGCCCCGTTAAGCCCGTGTCTGGATTCCGAAGAGAATTGTTAAGGCCTTGTTAGGATCGCTGACAACGAGGCCCCGCCCGCAGCGCCCAGGGTGCTGCCAACGCGGCACGTCCGGCCCGACGATTGCCGCCAAGCCTGGGCTCGCACTTCCGGAATTCCTTGGCCAAGGTCAGGCCATGAACCGTCGGTCATTCCTGAAAATCACGGCCAGTGCCGCGGCGGCGGCGGCCTTTGTTCCGGTGGCGCAGGCCGCGTCGAAGCGCAACCTCCGCAAGGCGATCATGTATTCGACGATCGGCGTTAAAGGCACACCGCTCGACAAGTTCAGGGCCATGAAGGCAGCCGGGTTCGAAGGCGTGGAGCCGATGGGCGCAATGAATCGCGACGAGGTGATCGCAGCGTTCAAGGAAACCGGTCTGAAGGCCGCCAGCGTTTGCTGCCACACCCATTGGGTGAAACCGCTTTCGGCGCCCGATGAAGCGACCCGGCAGCTCGGCTTCGACGGTCTCGTGCACAGTCTGCATGACGCCCGTGCTTACGGGGCGACGAGCGTGCTGCTCGTGCCGGGGATCGCCCGCAACGGCGTGACCTACCAGCAGTGTTTCGACCGTTCATTGGCGGAAATCAAGAAGGCGATTCCCGTGGCGAGGGACCTGGGCGTGAAAATCGCCATCGAGAACGTAGGTAATGACTTTATCATGACGCCGGAACAGGCGGTCGATTACGTCGACGCGTTCAACAGCGAGTGGGTCGGCTGGCATTTCGACATCGGCAACGTGGGGCGGCGCGGTCCGGCGGCCGAAAAATGGATCCAGGCCCTCGGGAAACGCATCGTCAGAATCCACCTCAAGGATTACAGCGCGACGCCGCCGGATCCGGCCGCGAAGGCGGCTGCGCGCCCCAAATTGCTGGACGGCGCCACCAACTGGCCCGCGGTCATGACCGCTTTGGACCAAGCCGGCTACACCGGCTGGGCGATCTCGGAACAACCCGGCAACCAGGCGGCGGATGTGGAAACCGCCCGGGATCTGGCCCAGCGGATGGATCGGATTATTGCCATCTGAGCTAGCCGCTCGCCACTTCGATCTTACGGTCGGGGCCCGACAACGGCAGATCGGTCCAAGCGGCATTCCGAGCATGGGAGGTATGAAATCCGACTATGGCCTCGAGTACATGCACCGCTTCTTCGGCGGCATAGGGAAACGGGATCTGTTGATCGAGGCAGGCGACGATTTCGGCCATCGCGCGATCCATGCCTGAGATTCCATCCGTGGGCGCGGGCCAATGGTCGATGCGCCCATCCCCGTATTCCATGGTTACACTCGGACCCTTCACGATGGCCCGCCCGGCGGTGCCGTTGATTTCGGTTTGGAACGGCATCCGGCCGTAATCGGGTGCATGGACGGTGACCATCAGCCCAGGTTCCAGACGGAAGGTGCCCCAGCCTCCCGGATCATGAAAATCGGATCCACGGCAATCGGGTTTGCCTGCCAGATCGAGCGTGCCGGAAACGGCTTGGAAACGGCGTCGGGTCAGCATCAATAATCCATCGAGTGCGTGGGTGCCGACATTGCCCAACCGCCCCGTTGGCCATTGCAGATGGGCCGACACGAGTTCGCCCAATTCGCCTTCGGCAATCGCGCGCTGCAGTCGACGGTGATTCGTATTGAAACGACGCTGATGGTTGATGACCAGGAGTGCCTTGTGCTCGTTGCAGGCCGCCAACATGCGTTCGGCATCCGGCAGACCGGTGGCAACGGGCTTCTCGCAATAGATGACGGGAATGCCCCGTCGGGCACAGGCAGTGGTTATTTCGGCGTGCGTGGGGGCGTACGTGGCGACGCTGACGATGTCGAGGGCTTCACGCTCGATCATGTCACGCCAATCGGGATACGTCCTTGCGCCCGTCCGCGCGGCAAAACGTTCCCGTCGCCCGGCGTCCCGGCTCGCCCCGGCGACAAGTTGAAGGCGCGAGTTTCTCTGGTAGGCGGCAGCGTGGGTGCCATCCAAGTTCTCCACCCGCTGGCCGAGCGCGTCACCCGAGACTTGGTCGGCGCCCCCGATCATACCCAGACCAATGATCGCGGCTCGATAGGGTTTGTCTTTCACTTTTTGGTTTTGCGCCCAACTCTCGGCTCCCAACTGAATTCCTACGGATTGAGACCTGCCCCGCTGCTGACCCTCACCGCTTCGGTTTGATGAACATCACCTCGCCGAAATCGATCCAACGCTTCCTTAGGTCGACGCGGAACCAGCCGTCGCTGTTTTTCTTGTGAAAGCGGCAGCCCGAACGCGGACCGAATTCCTTGAGATCGTACTGCACCCAGGTTTTGCCCATGTCCGGCGAGTAGATGATTCCATTCGCATAGGTGGAGGCCGGCGCGCAATGGGAAGCGATCATGACGCCGTCCTGGATGATCATGTTCCCGGATTCGAATTCCGGGTTGAACAACAGCTTGTGCGCACCGTAGTTCGCGATGTCCGCCGGGGCACAGGTGAAAATGCCGCGATCGTGCTTGGCGCCGACCTTGGGACCGTTCGCGTCGGAGATCCAATACAGCTTGCCGTCGACAAAGCTGATGCCGCCGGACTTGAAGCGTGAGTCGGAGTCCACCGAGAGGAGCACCTTCCAGTCCCAGGCATCGGCCTTCGCGTCATAGGTGCCGCGCAACCAGTGGCATTCCTTGCCCACGCCACGGTTGATATCGCCCGTGCACGCGTAGAACGCATTCTCGACGGGATTATAGGCCACGCTGTGAACGTGACGGCAGATGACCGGATTCTTCGCATTGCCCAACAACGTTCCCGGATTGGCGCCCTTCTGCTGGAACTTCGCGTTCTGCCCGAAGGAGTACGCGATCTTGATGGTCTGCCCGCTGTCGGTGGAATAGTAAATATTCACCGGCACCGCTCCGCCCACGACGTTGCAGTAGTTGCCCCAGATGAGCATCTCCTTGCCCTTCACGTCAAAGGTGTGCTCGCCGTCGAGCGGATGAAAATACCACCCGGGGAGGTTGGCGTCGACCGGCGTGTGCGGCAGGTAGTCCGAGCCATCGGGATTTTTGACGCGGATGAGGCGATGGGTCTTGAGCTTGTCGGTGCTCAGGTAGATTTGCTCCCGGGTGGCAAAGAGGACGTTTCCATTTTTCAGGATGCAGCTGAACGTGATGTTGGCCGCCTCGGCAAACGCCGCGCGATGCGGCCACGTCTTGCCGTTGTCCTCGGACAGCACGATCTTTCCGTCGCCATAGCCGAAGGCTTTATTGTCCCGCTGCGAGTCGATGTAGGGCCAGGCCGGGCCCAGCCGGTAATAGAAGTGCTCGGTCGAAGCCACGTCCGAGGGCGCGGCGTGGAGTTTCCTGGCGCCGCCCAGCAGCAGCATGCCGCCGGCGGTCGCGGCCGTGGTGGAAATAAACTGGCGTCGGGTCGGGAGCGGGGAATTGTTCATGAGGCAGAGGTAAGGGAGCTGTTCGATTGAGTTTCACTCAATGCAGACGATTCTCCCAGCCTTTTTTGTGGCGCGTGCTTTCAGTTGCCCGGACGACGGCGGTCCATTATGAATACCGCAGGCTGGAATCGCTGCCGCCGCCCTCTGGCCCGGGCCGAACAGCCAGACGACCTATTAACCCGATCCGACATGAAACGGAAAAATCCCATCGCCCTACTCGCCGGCTTGATCGCCTTCATGTTCGCGTCCGGCTCATTCGCGCAGACGGCAGACCGGTCGAGCAACACCGGGACCATCGAAGGCCGGGTGCTCGACGCCGCCCGCGGCGAATACGTGGAAGGTGCGCGGGTCGCGGTGCAGGGCACGGCCCTGGAGACGTTCACCGATTCCGGCGGCAATTATCTCCTCGCCAGGGTCCCTGCCGGGACCGCGCGGGTGACGGTGTTCTACACCGGACTCACGCCACAGACCGAGGGGGTCGTCGTTTCCGCCGGCCAGACGCGACAGCATGACTTCCGCGTTTCTGCGTTCGGAGTGCCACCGCGCACCGGCACGGACAGCGTCGTCGAACTCGATGCGTTCGTGGTCGAGGCGGCACGGGAGATGAGCGCGGCTGCCATTGCGATCAACGAGCAGCGCTTTGCGCCCAACATCAAGAGCGTGGTTTCGACCGACGATTTTGGCAGCATCGCGGAGACAAACGTGGGCGAATTCCTCAAGTTCGTGCCGGGCATCACGGTCGATTACAACGGCGGGAATGCGCGCGAGATTTCGCTCAACGGCGTGCCGGCGGGCAACGTCCCGGTCACGGTGGCCGGCTTCAGTCTCGCCAGCACAGGGGTGGGCACGGCGCGCGCGCCTTCGCTGGACTTCATCTCGATCAGCAATGCCTCGCGGATCGAGGTCTCCTACTCGCCGACCCCGGAATCGCAGGGCGCCGCCCTCGCGGGTTCGGTGAACGTGGTTCCGCGCAGCTCGTTCGGTCGATCGCGCCCGGTCTTCAATTTCAGCACCTACCTCAGCATGCGGGACAACGCGCGGGATTTTCACCAGACCCCCGGGCCGCGCCAGGATCCCACCCGCAAGGTGCATCCCGGGATCGACTTCTCGTACGTCCGGCCGGTGAACGATCGCTTCGGCTTCGCGATCACGGGCGGCACCTCGACCAATTACTCCAACCTCGATCTTGCGGAAGCAGCCTGGCGCGGCACCGGCGTCGCCACCAACGGCGCCGCCTTTCCCCACACCACGCCCGACCGGCCTTATCTGACCACGTATATTGTCCGCGACGGTGCCACCAACACCACGCGCCACGCCCTCGGCGCCACGCTGGACTACAAGCTCACCCGTCACGACCGGCTCGCGTTTTCATATCAGATGTCCGTGTTCAAATCGATTCTCATGAACCGGCTGCTGACGTTCAACGTCGGCCGGGTCGTGGCCGGCGATTTCACCCCTCGGTCGACGCACGGCTCGGCCGGCGCGGGCTCGCTCACCATCAGCAATGACGCGGGCGTCGGCCGGCAGAACCGCACGCACATGCCGACGCTGACCTGGTATCATGACGGAGCGATTTGGCGGACCGAGGCGGGGATCGGCCTGTCCTACGCCACCAATCGCGTGCGGGGCGGCGATGATGGCTTTTTCAACGTGACGTCGGCGCAGCGTTCGGGCGTGACGGTGTCATTCGACGACATCTCGTACCTAAGACCGGGGGTGGTTGCCGTCACCGATGCCGCGGGCGCGCCGGTTGACCCGTATCGGCTGGACAGCTACGTGCTCACCTCGGCCACGACGCGGTTTGCGGATACGACGGACATCCAGAAGAGTGCGTACGCCCATGCCCGCCGCGATTTCGACTGGCGCGTGCCCGCCACGCTCAAGGGCGGCTTCGACCTGCGTCAGTCCATCCGGGACATCCGCAACCACAATTCCCCGTTCGCCTATGTGGGGGCGGACGGTCGTGGGACCACCGCGCCCGCCACCGGGGACGACAGTGCTGTTCCGTTCCTGGACGAAAGCTTTTCGCAACGCATCCCGCCGTACGGATTCCCGCGCACCCAATGGGTGAGCCCCGAGAAGGTCTGGGAGCGTTATGTCGCCGCGCCGGCGCAGTTCGTCCTCAACGACACGAACGATTACAACAACACGGTCACGCCCTCCAAACGCGCGGAGGAGACCGTCACGGCCGCCTATCTGCGGGGCGACATGCAAGTGCTGGAGCGACGGCTCAAGCTCATCGGCGGGCTGCGCGCCGAACAGACCAACATCACGGCCCTCGGGCCGCTCAACGATCCCACGCTGAACTACCAACGTGACGCCCGGGGCCAGGTCATCCTCGGCGCGAACGGCCGGCCGCTGCCCATCACCAGCAACGCCCTGGCAGCCCGAAAGCTCACCTTCATCGAGCGGGGCACGCGGGCCGAAAAGGAGTATTTGCGCCTGTTTCCCAGCATCAACGCGAGCTATGGGATCACGGAGAATCTGATCGCCCGCGCCGCCTGGTACACCTCGGTGGGACGGCCCGATTTCAACCAATACGCGGGCGGCCTCACGCTTCCCGACACCGAGAGCCCGGCCAGCACGAGCAACCGGATCACGGTGAACAATGTTGGCATCAAGGCTTGGAGCGCCCGGACCACGAAGGTCCGGCTCGAATACTATTTCGGCGGCGTCGGGCAGGTTTCCGTCGGCGCGTACCGGCGCGAGTTTGAGCATCTCTTCGGCGGGGTCGTCTTCAGGCCCACCGCCGAATTCCTGAGTCTCTACGGGTTGGATACCGCGACGTATGGCGCCTACGATGTCTCCACGCAGGAGAACATCACCGACCTCGTGCGCATGGAGGGCCTCGAATTCAGCTACAAGCAGGCGCTGACTTTTCTGCCGCGCTGGGCGCGCGGGTTGCAGGTGTTCGCCAATGGCAGCTCGATGCGCGTCACGGGCGCCAATCTCACCCGCTTCACCGGCACAAACCTCATCCCCCGCAGCGGGAGTTGGGGGGTCAGCCTCACCCGGCCCAAATTCAACGTTCGGGTGAACTGGAATTTCCGCGGCCGCCAGCGCGAGGGCCTGGTCGCCGAAAGCACGAGCATCGGCCCCGGCACCTATGCCTGGACGGCCCGGCGCTATTCCTACGATATTTTGGGAGAATACAATCTGAGCAAGCGGCTCGCCGCGTTTGCGACGCTGCGCAACGTGAACGACGCGCCGTTGCAAAGGGAAATCGCGGGGCCGAGCACGCCGCCCCATGCGTACCTGGACCAGCTCGTGGAATACGGCGCGCTGTGGAACTTCGGGATCAAGGGGACGTTTTGACCTGAGTCGCAACGATGCCGTTGGCCACGAAGATCCTCTTGATCATGACGACCGAAGGAAATCCCGCGAACGACGCGAGAAATGCATGGAGGAGCGAGCGAGGGACGGGCCTATTTCGGGGTGAGCCAGATCGCCTGGCCGCCGGCGGCGGGGAGGTGCGCGCGGAGGGTGGTGGCGGTGGTGACGCTTTCGGTGCGGATGTTCACCGCGTTCTTGGCGGTGCCATTTTCGTAGAGGTGCGCGGTGTAGGTTTTCCCAACGGATAGAAACGCAAGGGGAACTGCGACTTCGCGCGCGGCGTCGCTGGTGATCGTGCCGACAAACCAGTCGGCGCCGCTCCGGCGTGCGATCGTGGCAAATTCCCCGATGCGCCCGTCGAGCACCCTGGTTTCGTCCCAGACCGTCGGCACGCGATCGAAGAATTCGATCTCGGGTTCGCCCGCGTACGCCGACGGCTGGTCGTACCAAAACAAGAGCTGAAGCGGGCTGTAACCGGTGACGGCGAGCGCAAGCTGATGGGCGCGCGTGGTCATGATTCGCGGCGTGTAGTAACAGATCGTGTAATCGGCTGGCCCGGCCGGGAGCCGGACGAAAGGCAGCGTGGTGTTGTGGGTCGCGGTGGGCATGTGCTCATTGCCGCGCACGCCCTCCTGCGTCAGGAGATTCGGATACGTGCGGCTAAAACCGGTGGGCCGGTAGCGGTCGTGGATGTCGACCATGAGATGGTGAGCGGCGGCGCGGCGCACCGCCTCCATCAGCCATGTGGTCCACTCCTGGCTGCCCACCTGCACGAAACCAAACTTCACGCCGGCGACGCCCCACTTTTCATACAGCGGCAGGAGCTCGTCGAGCTGGCGTTCAAGGGCACGGCGATTGACGTACAGAAAAACGCCGATGCCACGCTCGCGGCCGTAGGCGATGACGGCGGCGAGATCGAGTCCGCCGTGATCGGGAATGCTGCCGACGCGCTTCTGGTCGAGGTTCACCCCGCGGGCATCCGCCTTGTCGTCATACTCGTGCCCGTACCAGCCGGCGTCGTACAGGATGTAGCGGAGTCCGTGGGCAACGGCGAAATCGATGGAGGCGCGGCCGCCCTTGGTTGAGAGCGTGACCTCGCGCAGCGCCTTGCCGGGCTTGATCCACGAGGTGTCGGCCAGCGCGCACGGTGGATTCAGGTTGAGAACCAGATGGTTTCGCTCGAGCAGGTCGCCAGGCCGGTCGCCAACGATGAACGCGCGCCAGGGCGTCGCAAACGGCGCGGCAAATGTGGCCGGCCCGGAGAGTGCGCTCACGAGCGCGCCGGGCGTAAACGGTGAGGGCGACAGCAGCATCCGCGGGTAGCGATCGAGCGCCGCCTCGACGAGACTGGCGCAACGGCCGTCGGCAAACTCGACGGTGAGCGGTCGCTCGCAGTCCTTCTTGATCGCGGCGATCGGGACGCGGGCGTATTCGCCCTCAGTACCGTGCTCCTGCCAGCCCAAGGTCTCGACGGGAAAGCAAAACTCCGTGCGCTCGGCGGGAAACGTGAGCGGGGCGGCGGGCGTTTGGGCGGGAAACTCATAGCGCAGCGCCGCGCCCTCGTCGTAGGCGCGAATCACCAGGTCGAGCCGGCGGCCGGAGGACTGATGGCGCAGCGCCAGTCGAAGCTCACGGTAGCGATCGGGGATGCTCTTCCTTTCACCGTAAACCGGCGACCAGGTGTCGTCGCACCGGCGCTCCTTGGCCGCGATGAATTCGAAACCGGCGAGCAACGACTGGGATTGGTCGGTGGCCTCGAAGCCGAGCCGCGACTCGAGCACCACCGGCCGGCCGTGATGGCTGACGCTGTAACGCGGAGTGCCGTCCGCACCGAGCGTGAGCGTCAGCATCACCTCGCCGTTTGGCGAGCTGGCACTCCAGTCGGCGCGCAATGAAATCACGGCAGTTGCCAGCAGCAGCCAAGCGAAACGAAACCTGTTCACGCGTGGATCTGTGGCAGGCTGGCCCGCGGAAGGCGAACCCGGAGAGAGGTGCAGATTTGAAATGAGCACGGCTCATCACTTGGAACGGCGACAATCGCGGACGGGCACGTAACGGTGCCCGCATTCAAAACGCGATCGAGCGGGCCAGACATGCGGGCACCGGGACGTGCCCGCCCACCCCACAAGGAGATCCCTCGCGCCGCATCAGCCACCCTTGAGGGCCAACCGAAATGCGGCCATCTCCTCGCTGTTGCGTACCAGCAGCACATTGCCGGCCAGCACCGGATGGTTCCAAGTCTTGCCCTTGATCGCCGGGAAACGCGCGATCTCCGCAAACTGATCGGCGATCGCCTTGACCAGAGCCAGTTCGCCTTTCTCCGACAGCACCAGCAACAGGTCCTGGTCGGCCAACAGGACCACCTGGCCGTTGCCGTAGCGTCCGCCCTTCCACTTGCGATCGCCTTCCGCGAGATCGATGCATGCAAGAGCGGTGCCGTCGAAGCCGTAGGCATGGCCCGCGTGAATGACGAAATCGTTGAAGTAGGGCTTCAACCGGTTCGACGTCCAACGCTCCTCAGCGCTCCAACCGGCGGGCCCGTTTCTGACCGCCACGCAGCGCACGCCGACTTTCGCGCCCAGCCCGGAGCCGCTGCCGATCAGGACGTCGCCACCCGCGAGCACGGCCGGCTGCACGATGGCATCGCTTTTCCAGGCGTGGTCCCACAAGGGCTTGCCGTCCGCCGGCGAAACCCCGATCGCGCCGGCGCCGTTGAGCAGCACGATCTGCGCGACGCCATCGATCGTCGACAGCTGGGGCGAGCTATAGCCCCAGCCGCCCTTCGGCCCGATCCAGCGCGGCTGGCCGGTGCCGAGGTCGTAGGCGGCGAGCACGCCGGCCGTGGCGATGACAACCAAGTCGCCGAGCACCAGCGGTGAACTCGAGAAACCCCAGTCGGGGATTTTCCTGCCGGTTTCGGACGCCGCGTTGCGCGACCAGACGACCGTGCCGTCGCGGGCCTCGAGCGCGTTGAGGATGCCGGTCGCACCAAACGCGTAAACGCGGCCGTGGGCGAGGGTCGGCGTCCCGCGCGGTCCAGCGCCGGCATTCGACTCCCAGAATCGGGCCGGGTCACCGTGCGTCCATACCGGTGCGCCCGTGAGCAAGTGGTAGCACGCGACGATCTCGTCGTCGCCGCGCTGCTCCTGAGTATAGACGAAATTGCCGTCGACCGCGAAGGACGACCAGCCCGGTCCAACGGGTTGGCGCCACAGTTCCACCGGCGCCGAACGAGACCAGTCGGTGGCAATCTGGGTGCCGCGGATGGTGCCGTCGCGCTGCGGTCCGCGAAAACCGGGCCACGAGACCTTCGCGTTCGCCGCGGCCGGATTGGCCGCCAGCGCGTTCGGTCCACTCCGAGCAGAATCGAGGTGCGCCGCAACTGGCTGCGCCGGACGCGGCGGCGCCGAAGCCGACGAAGGAGGGACCGGTGCCCTCTCGATTTTGCCCGCGGCAGGTCCTTTGACGCCGCTCAGGGCAGGCTTGCCGGCTTCGGCCAAAAGCCGTTCCTCGGGCGTCTGCGTCCACCGCCAGTGGAGATCCGAAGCACCCTCGCCGGTGAGACCACCCGTCCGCACGAGTGTCATGACTCCGCCGGCGAGCCCGATGGCGCCGACCAGCGACGCAAGCCGGAGTCCGGGGGAAAGGCGACGGCTCGTTCCGGCCCAACCGACGAGGGCGAGGCTCAGGATCGGGGCGGCGTAGAACGGAAGCATCATGCCCATCATCCCGTTCGCAATCGAAGGGTGGACGATGCGCTTGGTCGCGACCACCGCGACAACCATCAGCACGATGGCGCCCACCCGTTCGGACCAAGGCGCCCGGCTGAAGAACAGCCACCACCCGAGCACCAGCAACCCGCCCGCGACTCCACCCAGCAGCCCAAAGGTGGCGGCATCGGGCCAGACCAGGGGGACGACATAACATGACAGCCATTGCAGGACGACGATGATCACGCCGGGCCGGAGCCGAAGCGGTCGCGGGGACTTGGGTGCGTCAGTCACTGGATTTTGCGTCGTCATAGGCTCGTTCTGATGAAGATCTTCAAGTGGAGTGACGACGCTTGAAGCCCCGCGCAAACTCAAGCTATCGCTCGCATTCGCGCTGAACTGACGAATCTCGCCTAAAGCGGCCCGATTTCCGCCCGGGAAGCTCGCGCGCGGGTCGGGGCTGGCCTACGTTGCCGCGGTTATATGAAAATTCAATCGGCAGTTTTTGAACTCAGTGCGCCCAAACTCGACGCGTGTCCGCACTGGGCGCTGCCCGAGTTCGCGTTTATCGGTCGATCGAATGTCGGCAAGTCCTCGCTGATCAATCTGCTCGCCGAGCGCCGGGAGCTGGCCAAGGTCTCCGATTCGCCCGGGAAAACCAGGTTGATCAACTTCTACGTGATGAACGGACGCTGGAGCCTGGTCGATCTGCCGGGTTACGGCTATGCGCACGTGGGCAAGAAGGAGCGTGCGGCCTTCAATCTCGCGGTCGCCGAATTCCTCGAGCAACGGCGCAACCTTGCCCGGGTTTTCGTTCTCATCGACTCGCGCCTCCCGCCGCAAGCCATCGACCTCGAGTTTGTGGAATGGCTCGGACGCTGCCCCGCCCCGTATGCCCTCGTGTTCACCAAGGCCGACAAGCAGTCGGCCACCCAGTCGCGGGCAAACATCGCCCTGTTCACCTCACGGATCGCCGCCTGGCGATCGGACGTGCCGGAAATCTTCCTCAGCTCGATCCGGAGCAAGCACGGCCGCGCGGAAATCCTCGCCTGCATCGACGCGGATCTGGCCGCCAAGAACCGCGCGGCCGGCTGACGCGAAAGCGGGCTGCGCCGTGCGCTTCGACCAAGGCGCACTCAGAACCTTCCCTTCAGGCCCAAGGTGAGTTCCGTCCCCGTGCTGATGACCCGCTGGTAGCGGGCGTAATCGGGAGTATTGAGGGCAGGAGTGTAGCTCTTCTGGACGTCGATGAAACCGCCGTTCAGCAGATCGAGCACCTGACCAAAAAGGGAGACGTGCTTCGTGATCTGAAACTCCGCGCTGAGTGTGTCGCGCCGCTTGGCCCCGGCCCAAAGGAAGTTCCCCGCGGCGCCGCTTGGGGTGCGCCGGGTCTCACCCTGGTGGGCCATATTGAACTTAACCGAAAATCGCGGGCGAACAAGACTGACGCCCCAGCTCAGGGTGCGCGGATTGAAGCCCGTGAAATCAGCCGTCGCGGTGCCATCCAGGTTCAGTTCCGTGTAGTTAATGAACGTTTGGATGCCGCGAGCCCAGTTGGGCAGGAAAGCAAGGGACTGCCGGTAACCGAGCTCAAAGCCCTTGATCCTCGCATCGCCCGCATTCTCGCGCGTGATGATATCGTAACCCTCGTTCGGCGCCACGCCGTACTCGCTGGTCTCCGCCGGGGTCGCTGGTCGGCGCGACGTGCCGAAGAAATCGGCGATGTCCTTCTGGAAAACGCCGACGGAGCCGAAGCCGTTCTTGAACAGGTGGGTCTCCAGCGAAAGATCGAAACTGTCGGCCGTCCACGGCTTCAACCCGGTATTGACCACCGTGATCGTCCGCACGCCGGTGGTGTCGGGATTTTCCGAGAGGGTGGCGCCGGGCATGATGACGGGCAGGTCGGGACGGCCGATGGTGCGGGCGTAGGCGGCGCGCGCGACCAGCCGGTCGAAGATGCGATAGCTCGCGTTCAGGCTGGGATACAATCCGTCGTAACTGCTGGAGGCGCTGGTTCCAAGTTCCTGATACACCAATCTGTCCCGGTCCAGGGCCACCGTCGTGATCAGGATCGGGGCGCCGCCGGGAGTAAGGACGCGATTGCCGTTGGCATCCCGGACGTACTGCGCGCTGGGATTGACGCGCGGCCCGCGGCCCTCATCGGCGGTGCGCTCGTAACGGACGCCGGTGACGACGTTGAGCCGGTTGTCGGCCAGACGGAAATCGGCCCGGATGTAACTGGACGTGATGGTTTCCGTGAGGCGGAAGGCGTTGCTCACCCGGGTGCGATGGCTCAAGGCCTGGTCCTCTACAAAGTAATCCGGGTTGGTCCGCGCGAGATCGTAGACCAGCATCGGGCTGATCCGGTCGATCTTCCGCCCCACCAAAGCCGGGAGGTAGTTGAAGAGCGCCGGGTCGACCACGCCGTAGTTGCCGGCCATCCGCACCGCCACCGACTGGCCGGTGCGAAAGTTGAATGTCCGGCCTTGATTCCGGGTCTGCTGCTTTTCTTCGGTGTACGACGCACCGACCTTCAGCGCGGTCAAGCCCGCGGCACCGAAGTCGCGCTGCACGTTCAGATTCACGCCCTGGCGCGTGTTCTTGAAGCGCAAATCCGTCGTGTTCACCGATGCGATCGAGTACTGACGCCCGTCGCCAATGTTGAGCGCGTTGCCGCTGCGGTCAGTCACCGTGACCGATGCGGGCACGTGGCTGCCGGCCTCATCGGGATCGCTGGTGATACCCTGACCGCGGATGACCACATTCGCGATCGAGGCATTGACGACGCCGAAATAGCCGTTGGGCGTGTCGTAGTTGTCGACGTCGGTGCTGGAATACGAGGCACCCGCATCCACCTTGTAATTCGTGCCGTCGTAATTGACTTTCAGTGACGCGCTGGTGTTGGCGTTGTTGCGTTGAATGAACCCGGATGCCATCTGCACC
>JBIJCX010000129.1:0-21189 GCA_044344465.1 Opitutaceae bacterium | reverse complement strand
GCGGCGGCGCGGCGGTGGCGTGTGGTTTGCGTTGCGCGCCGGGCCCGGCGCCCCCCCCCCCCCTCCGCTAAATACGCACGCCGCGTGAGCCGGCTGGCCGTGGAAATTAGTTCAAAGGAGCGCGGACACTCCTGCCCGCCCAGAGCGGCACGAATTCCGCGGGCAGGAGCGCCCGCGCTCCTTTGGGCTCATCGTAATTCCTCGCCCAAGTGTCGTTAGCCCGGCGGCTCTGGAGGTTTCCTACAAAAACACCAGCCGGCACCTCTCGCTCACAAGTCAAACGTCGTGCTCAGGATGAACTGTCGTGGATCGATGATCCGGTAGGCAAACGGCTGGCCGTCGGGATTGACGGCGACCGCCTGCAGCCGGCCGCTCTCGAAGACATTGCGGATGTTCAACTGCACCCGGGCGCGAATCTTGTTGTGGTGGAGTCGCAGATTGTAGTTCGCCGAAAAATCGAAGTACGTTCGCGCCTTGTCGAGCAGCGGCTTGGTCGGGTCGAGCGAGCGGATGACACCGTCGGCCTCCGGCGCGGCCCCGCGGAAACCGATGGCGGCCTGGTCCTCCCAGCGCACTGCACCGCCGATGCCGAAATTCTTGAACCGACCCTCGGTGAAATTGTAATTCGTCAGGGCGTTGAAGCGCCACTCGCGCACCTGCGAACGGGGTTTGCCGTTGTTGGCGATGGCCAGCTTCAGCGGCGCCGAGACGCTGCCGATGTAGAAGTCCTGCGGCACTCCGGCGCCGCCAATCCGGCTCGTCCACCAGTTCACCCCGGCGTCATCCTTGAGGGCCTGCCAGACCGGAAGGCGCTCATTGATGTACTGCTGCAGTCGGGGAGAGATATTGCTGTCGATCGATTTCTGCTGCGCGCCCGTGAACTTCATCGTCCAGTTGCGCGTCGGGCTGAAATTCACCTCGAGCTCCAGGCCCTTCGCGGCGATGTCGGAGGTCTCGGCGATGCTCTTGCCGACGAGGTTGTCAATAAAGCCCTCGGGCAGGTTCATGATCTTCGCCACGGCGCTGGAAGTCTGCACCGCGGTCGGCACAATGCCCTGCGCCGCGAAACGCGAGTTGGCGAGCAGCGTGGCCCAGTTTTCGAGGTTGAACGAGTCGTTGCCGTTGGCCGTGCGGCCGGTTTCCAGGCGGACGGCGCGCGTGGCGACGATGCCGGCATCCCCGCCGCGCGAGTTGAACTGGGTCGTGTCGTAGCGATTGATTTTAAAATTCAGCCGGCGGTCGAAAAGACTGAAGGTCAGGCCGTAGTCTCGCCCCTGGCCGGTGGGATTCGGCAGGGCCTCGCCGTAGAGATTGTACTGGCTGATGGCGGGCTGAAAACTGTCGGACTTGTTGAAGTGGACGTTGAACCAGCGCAACGGCTTCACGACGACGCCGGAGGTCTTGGTGTTGCCGGATTTTTCGAGCCATGTTCCCCAGACTCGCAGCGCGTCGTAATTGAGGAAGCCGGTGGCGGGATCGACGGTCGCGCCGTTCGAATCGCGGCTGCGGTTCTTGTCCTTGCGCAAGCCGAAGGTCGTGACGATGCGATCGTCGAAGAAGAAGTTCTGGGTGGTGGCCGACATCGTCCGAATTTCGCGGCGCGTGCGGTTCGAGGGCGTGATGCCGGCTTCGCCGATCGTGGCGCCCTCGTTGACCCACTGGTTGGTCTGGGCATTGAGCCAGGTGAACGGATAGTTGCCGCTGAGGCCGTAGATCGCCGGCGGGGCCTGGTCGATGCCCTGACCCTGGTTGTCGCCCACATAGTATTTGTAGTAGGCGCGCGCGGCCGTAACCCCCGTGCGATTTTGCAGATTAATCCAGCGGTGGTCATCGGTGATGGCGTCGCGGTAACGGAACGTGGCGGTGTCGATGCGCCGGGTCTCGCCGTGGGCCGCGAGTTTTTGCGTGCCGATCCATGAGAGCAGGCGGGGCAGCTTCGACGGCGTGATCTGATAGGCGAGGTCGGCGCTCTGAATGTCGTTGATGTTCGGGCGCTGGAAGAGCGTTGGCTCGGAGGCGGCGAGATAGGGGCGCTTGAAGTAGGGATTGTCACGGCCGTCCAGGAGCTTCTCGTTTACATCGACGTAAAGCACCGCATTGGTGCCACCGATGAAATTGCGGCTGTAGTTATCCGTGTCCTCCCGGAACCACCCGGCGCGCGCGGCGAGAAGCTGGTGGCGCGTGCGGACCAGAAAGTACTCGAGTTCAAACGTGTAGATGTCCGCCTTGCTCTTGCTGTAATTGGGCGCGACGAAATTGACGGATGACCAGTCGTAGAGGGATTTGTCGGTGATGCTCGGAGTCACGAATAGCGGCATGGTCGATCCGCGCAGCCGCTGGAGGTCGGTGCCGCTCTCGAGGAACCGGATGTTGGTGTTCGGATTGTCCGGCGTGGGGATTCCGGCGAAGACACCCGTGGTCGGCACGGAGCCGGTCCGGTTGACGCTCCAAAACTGGATGGCGCCGTTGTCCACGTAAATGCTGGGGCGGTTGTAAAAGTTGGAGCCTTGCGCAAGGAGCCCGAGCGGAAGCGTGGCGTCCTGGGCCGCGGTGAACGGGCCGAGGCGGCGGCCGTCGGCATAGGTGACCATCTGGTTGATCGGATTCCACGCCGGGCTGCCGACGGACTTCCAGTAGGTAACGGCATCACGCGGGGTCACCGCGTTGGGCCGGCGGGCGTAATTGTGATAAGCCTCGTACGTGCTGCGGACCGTCAGGTTGGAGAACGGCTTGTAGGTCAGCGCGCCCTGCTGGCGGCGGATGAGCTCGGTGGCGGGCTTGCGCTCAAATCCCTTCGACTCGTAGACGGCGGAGACGCGGGCCGCCAGTTTGCCGCGGAAAAGCGGGCGGTTGAGATCGAGACTCGTGCGGTAGCCGCCCGAGCTGTCCGCCCGCAGCATCAGCGTGGAAATCTGCCGCGTGAGATTGGCCTGCGTGCCGATGATGTTGACGGTGCCGGACGTGTTACCGAGGCCGAAGATATTCGAGTTGGGGCCGCGGGAGATCTCGACCGCCTCGGTGTTGTAGAGATCGATCGGGATGCTGCTGTTGCTGGCGAAATTGCCGCGGGCCGTGTTGGCGGAATCGAGGCCGCGAATCCGGTTGGCGGTCGCCGGATCACTCTGGACGCTGTCGTTGACGCCACCGTTGCGATCGACCGTGAAGAGGGTGAAGTTGCCCGTGCCCTCGGTGTTGGCCTCGTACAAGAAGATGTCGTTGATATCGAGCACGGCCGTATCGAGCATCTGCTGCTTCGTAATGACGGTGATCGACGCCCCGAGGTCCTCGAGCTTTGAGTTGAGCCGCGTGCCCGAAAGGGTGTTCGTGGCCAGGTAGCCCTTGTCGTCGTCAGCCGTGACCTGGAACGGCGAGAGCTCGATGATCTCACCAAAGTTGCCCGACGCCGAGGGCGCGACCGGAATCTTGGCCGCGTCCGCCTGCATCGCCGCGGACTCGTCGGGATCGAGCCGGCCGTTTTGGTTCTTGTCGTACTTTGCCAGCGACTGGGCATCGACGGCAGCCGACGGCGCCGACTGAGCCCGCATCGCGGGCTGGCACAGGGCGAACATCCCTGCCGCCGCCATTGCCAGTGGAACCACGCGGAGGGTGATGGTGGAGAGTGGGTGTGGTATCATGATGGGTGGTCTTGTTTGGAATTTCGATAGGAAGACCGGAGCGCTCGCAGTCCAGGAACGGTAACAACCGCTAGGAATCTAAAATCATAATCCAGCTTGGGTAAAAAGTGAAGCGACGGTGAAGGGGCGGGTACGCCGCCAATAGACGGCAGGGGCGCCCCGGGTGACAACGGGCGTCCGGTTCGGACAGTTCGAATCGAGCGCCGAAGAATCCAAGCCCGACGTCTGCCGTCGAATTCAAACCTCAATGCGGGGTCGTGCACTCCGTGCGCGGCCTCGGCCCCGTCCTTCGACCCGGCCGCGCGCGGAGCGCACGGCCCACCCCGCCGGCTCGCTCAAGAAACAGCTCCTTGTTCGCAGGCCCGCCTTTAGGCGGAATCCGTCAAACCTTCCGCCTAAAGGCGGGACTACGGACGCCGGAAATTAATGTTTCTTCCCGTCACGGGGAAAAGTCGCTTTTGCGGTGGGGGCTCCTAAGAAACAGCTTCGTTGTAGCCCGCCCGTGAGCCGGCCGGATTGCTGGAGGTCCCTGCGCTCACGCGCAGGGCTACGAAGGTCGACGTTTCCTTCCGCCCGGAGCAAAACGCGTTTTGCGGTCGGGGCTGCATGGGTGCGGCTTCGCCCTCAATTCCGCTTTGCCGGCGGCGGCGGTCCGCCGCGACCCTCGCCTCCCCGGCCACCGCGGCCACCCCGGGCACCCGGAAATGCTTCGGGCGGCGGGACCTCGACCGGAAGTTGATCGGCGCACAGTTCGAGCACCTCGATCGCGGTGAGTCCCGACTGCGCCGCGCCATTGGTGCTCACTCGCGCCGCCTCGTCGACGGGGTTCAACACCAGCGGACCTTCGATCCGTGTGGTCGCGAGCGGGCCCCCGCCGAAGCGCAGGAGTGTCGCGGTGGCGGGTCGGGCAAACGCCGCGTTCTTGGTTTTCCAATACGCATACGCCGCGAGCCGCGGGGTGCCCTGGCTCGTGGCCCCTTGCTCGCCGAGATACCGGGCGTCGGCTCCCTCGGTGCCCGTCGCCTGATCCTTCATCAACACGTCCGCCGGCGCGCTGCCCAGCCGGCAATATTGCAGCCACATTTTTTGCCAGCCCTCGTGCTCAAGGAATTCGTTCAACTCGAAGACGACCTGCGCCCCGCCTTGGATCGTCGCCAGATTGTAGGAGCCGAGTTCATTCGAAACCTGGAACAGCCTGCCGGTCGCGGGATCGTAGCCGTAGACGAGATTCCGGCCGGACTTGATCCAGTAGGGCATCTGGAGCAGGGAGTCCGCCCCCGCGACAATCTTGTTGCGCCACTTGGCGTCGCCGGTGCGCTCCCACTCCGTCATCCAGTTGCTCACGAACGCGAGCCAGTCCGGACCCACGCGGATGCGGGCGGGATGTTTTTTCTCCGCCTCCGTGATCGGCTGGGCGATTCGCATCGGATCGAGCTCGAGCGCCGTATAGTCCGCGTTGACCACCTCGCGCATCAGATCGCCGGTGCGTTCGTCGGTGGTGAGATAATAGTAATAGCGCTTGAGCCCGGCCATGCTGATGCGCACCTCCTTGGCCCCGCAGCCCCAGTGCCGGACATTGTGCCGCGAGCCGAGCCCGGCCAGCCGCCCGAGGTGATAGCAGTCCACCTCGCTCGTGTGCCGCGTCATCGCCTCCGCCAGTCGAAAAACGTCGGCGCGCCCCGTGCGCAGAAAACTCAGCCAGAGCCACATGTCGGTGCCGAGCTCGGTGTTGTCCCACGCCATGCCGCCGAGATCGTAGTTCCACACGTGCCGCTCGCGATCGTAGGAGTGCATCACGTCGCCGAAATCCCAGAAACCGTACCAGCGCTGCTGCTCGACGTGCTTCAGGTAGAAGGCGAGCGTGCTCTCGAGCTGTTCCTCGACCGCTTTCTTGAACGGCGTCGAACGGTCCGGGAGGCTCCAGATCCCGAGGGCGCGGACCGAGTGCAGATAGTGCGGCGTGCAGACGAGCACGGGCAACTGGGCGCCGAGCTGCGCCAGTTTCACCGTGTCGGCGCGGGTCGGCACCGCTCCGGTAGGAAACAGCGTGAGCTCGCTCGTGCGCGCGACGCCGAGCGGTGTGCTGAGCCCGGGTTGCACGTCTTCGTAGACCGCCTCGAGGCCATGCGCCCGCGTGTCGTAATGCCGCAGGTCCATCGCCTCCGCCTCCGGCGACCACAGCCAGACGCGCAACGCCGCCTCGCCCCTGCTCGCGTTTGCGACCTCGAGCGACGCCGGGTGCGATTGCCAGAAGTTCTTCACGCTCACGCCGAGCCCGCCACTGGCGTCGCCGACAAACGCGTAACCCGACGCGCGCCGGCCCGCGCCGGCGGGGATCCACGCGCTCTGCGGATTCGTGCGCTTCACCACGCTGAAGCCATCCGCGTTGGGCTGGACGAGCTTGAACGAGTCCCACACCGCCCAGTCGGCAAGCAGGCTCTGCCCCTGCGCGTTATACCGCTCCCGATTCGGCACCCGCCGGCCCTCGAGCTGCGCGGGATAGACGTCTTCGCCGCTTTCGGGGGCGCGCACGAATCGTCCGCCGCGCCCCACCATCGGCTGGATCGGCTCCGCCCAGAGGCCGCTGCCCTCACCGGAAAAACGCACATGACGGTTGTGGATCTGCTCCCGCATCGGCACCGCGAATTCGAGGCCGAGCCCCCGGATGAAATCCTTCTGCTCGTCCCCGTCGTAGATGATGGTGTGCACGAGCCGCACCGACTCCTGGCCCGCGTAGAAATAAAGTCGCACGACGAAGGGCAGCCATTCGCGCGTCGCGTCCACCGCCTTGTGCACGCCGTCGATCTTCAGGACCGCCCGCACGGGGCCGGACTGCTCGACCGTCACCTGGGTGATCCTGCCCGTGAATTTCTCGCGCCGCGGGGTGTCATCCGCCCCGCCGTCGGAACCATGCTGCAGGATGCAGACGAGCCGCCCCTGGCGGGCAACCTCCCGGCCGTCGATCGCGAGCGACTCGATCAACGCGGCGCCCCACGTGACGACCCGGCACTTCAGCTTGCCGGTGTCGATTTCGACCGTCGTGTCGCTCCGGCGCACCTGCACGGTGGCGCCGGCCGCGGTGGCGGGCTCGCCGGCCGTCACGGTGAACGGACCCGTCGTCTCCGGTCCGGCCACGGTGGCAAAGCCGCTCCACTTGAGCGATCCATCGGGCCAGTAGGCGAGCGGCCACGTTTGGAGCGGCAGGGCCTGCCCATTCGCCGCGGTCAACGCAAAGGACTGGTTTTTGGGCACCGCACCCCTTGGCCAAGGCACTCCCCAGCTCACGCCCGTGGCCGCGGGGGCCGGCGTGCCGCCGAGCCAGCCGAGTTGCACCGGCTCGGCCGCCGCGCCAGGCAGACTCAACGCTGCAAGTACCAGGGTGAGCAGCCCGATAATGGTCTGGAGCCGCGGCGCCCTCGCCGCGTTTCGCCCGACCCCCGCGGCGGGGGCACCGCGGCTCCAGCTTCCTGAACTAGGCAGCCCCAACCGCAAAACCGGCTCTGCTCCGGACGGGGAAAAACGACGTGTCTGGTAGCCCTGCGCGTGAGCGCAGGGACGTCCAGCAATCCCGCCGCTCACGCGGCGGGCTGCAACGGAGCTGTTTCGTATGAGAGATCCGTCGGGGCTGCGCAACAATCCGGTTACCAGCGCGGAGCTGAGTGGTAGATTTTTCATGGTGGGTCGAGATCAACCGGCGGCCGCTTCCGTTTCATTCGTCAACGCGCGGGGCGCCAAAAAAACGCCCGAGGCGCAGCCAGAGTGCAAACTTCCCGGCATACAGGGTGCGGATCGTCCCGGAAACCGCCCACCTCGCAATGCCAGAATTGAAAACATGGTCCTGGCCAAAATGCGCCTTTGCCTTCGCCCCAATTTCCCCTAAATCCCGCCCTTCCACGATGCCCACTGCCCAATCCACCGCCGCTTCCGTGTCGCCTTCCCTCACCGACTCCGCCTCCCGCCCTTCCAAGGGGCCCCAGCTGCGACCGATCGCCAAGCTGATGGCGGCGAATCGCAGCGAAATCGCCGTCCGCATTTTTCGCGCCGGCACCGAGCTGAACCTGCGCACCGTCGCCATCTTCGCCCAGGAAGACCGTCTCTGCATCCATCGTTACAAGGCGGACGAGGCCTACCAGGTGGGCCACGGCAAAGGCCCGGTCGCCGCCTATCTCGACATCGAGAGCATCGTCGGCATCGCCAAGGAAAAGGGCGTCGATGCCATCCACCCCGGTTACGGTTTCCTGTCTGAGAACGCCGAATTCGCCCGGGCATGCCAGCGCGCCGGGCTCATTTTCGTCGGCCCGCGCCCCGAGTTGCTCGACCTGATGGGCGACAAGACCGCCGCCCGCGCCCTCGCCCAGCGCATCGGCGTCCCCACGCTGCCCGGCACCGAAAACCCGGTCACCGACCGCGACGAAGCGCTGAAGATCGCCAAATCGATCGGCTTCCCGCTCATCATCAAGGCGGCCTTCGGTGGCGGCGGTCGCGGGATGCGCGTCGTCCAAAAGGCCGGCGACCTCGCGAATCTCCTCGATGAGGCGCAGGGCGAGGCCGGCCGCGCCTTCGGCAATCCCGCGGTCTTCCTCGAAAAATACATCCCGCGCGCGAAACACATCGAGGTCCAGATCCTCGGCGACCAGCACGGCAACGTCATCCATCTCCATGAGCGCGACTGCTCGGTCCAGCGCCGCCACCAGAAAGTCGTCGAGGTCGCCCCGTCGTTCGGGCTGCCCGATCACATCGTGCGCGAGCTCTGCGAAGCCGCCGCCCGCATGGCCCGCGAGATCCGTTACGACAACGCCGGCACCGTCGAATTCCTCTACGATCTCGACCGCCACGAGTGGTTCTTCATCGAGATGAACCCGCGCATCCAGGTCGAGCACACCGTCACCGAGGTCATCACCGGCCTCGATCTCGTCCGCGCGCAGATCCTCATCGCCCAGGGCCACGCGCTCCACTCGCCCGAGGTCGGCATGCCGGCGCAGGCCGACATCCCGCGCAACGGTTACGCCATCCAGTGCCGCATCACCACGGAGGATCCGGAGAACAAGTTCATCCCCGACTACGGGCGCATCGTCGCCTACCGTTCGCCCGGCGGCTTCGGTGTCCGCCTCGACGGTGGCATGGGCTACGCCGGCGCGGTCATCACGCCATTCTACGACTCGCTCCTCGTGAAGAGCATCGCCAGCGCCCAAAGCTACGAAATCGCGATGAACCGTTCGCGGCGCGTGCTCTCGGAATTCCGGATCCGCGGGGTCAAGACCAACATCCCTTTCCTCGAAAACGTCATCGCCCACCCGCACTTCCGTTCCGGGCAGGCGACCACGACGCTGATTGACACCACCCCGGAGCTCTTCGCCTTCAAGCCGCGGCGCGATCGCGCCACCAAGCTCCTCAACTTCCTCGGCAACGTCACCGTCAACGGCAACCCGCACGCCAAGGGCTACCGCCCCGAGAGGAAATTCCCGCCGGCCCCGATTCTCGCCTACGATCACCGGGTCGCCCCGCCGCCCGGCTCCCGCGACAAGCTGCTCGAGCTCGGCGCGAAGAAATTCGCCGAGTGGACCGCGAAGCAAAAGCGCCTGCTCATCACCGACACCACGTGGCGCGACGCCCACCAGTCGCTCATGGCCACCCGCGTCCGCAGCTACGACATGCTCGCCGCGGCCAACGCGCTCGCCCACCGCACGCCCAACCTGTTCTCGCTCGAGATGTGGGGTGGCGCAACCTTCGACACCGCGATGCGTTTCCTCAACGAGGATCCCTGGGAGCGCCTCCGGCAGCTCCGCGCCCGGGTCCCGAACATCTGCTTCCAAATGCTTTTCCGCGGCGCCAACGCCGTCGGCTACACCAACTATCCCGACCACGTGGTCGCCGGCTTCGTGAAGCACGCCGCCGCCAGCGGCATGGACATTTTTCGGGTCTTCGACTCGCTCAACTACCTGCCGAACCTCCGGGCCGCGATGGAGGCGGTGCAGGGAACCCATGCCGTCTGCGAAGCGGCCGTCTGCTACACCGGCGACATCCTCGACGATCGCCGCGACAAGTTTTCGCTGACCTACTACGTGCGGATCGCGAAGGAGCTCGAGCAGATGGGCGCGCACTTTCTCGCCATCAAGGACATGGCCGGCCTCTGCCGGCCCTACGCCGCCCACAAGCTGATCAAGGCCCTGAAGGAGGAGATCGGACTGCCGATCCATTTCCACACCCACGATACGAGCGGGATCGCCTCTGCCAGCGTGATCCGCGCGGCCGACGCCGGCGTCGATGTCGTCGACCTCGCGCTTGCCGCGATGAGCGGCAGCACTTCGCAGCCCAACCTCAACTCGATCGTCGCCGCCCTCCAGCACACGCCGCGCGACACCGGACTCGACCTCGATGCGCTCAACGAGTTTTCCGACTACTGGGAGCAAGTGCGCGAATTCTACCGCCCCTTCGACACCGCGCCGAAGAGCGGCTCCGCCGAGGTCTATCTCCACGAGATGCCCGGCGGCCAGTACACCAATCTCAAGGAGCAGGCCGCCGCGATGGGCGTCGCCCACCGCTGGCCCGAGATCGCGCGCACCTATGCCGACGTCAACCAGCTGTTCGGCGACATCGTCAAGGTCACGCCTTCCTCGAAGGTCGTGGGCGACATGGCGCTCTTCCTCTTCAGCCGCGGCATCAAGGCGGCCGATGTCGTCAACCTCGAACCCGGCTCGATGCCGTTTCCCGAGAGTGTGATCGACATGATGTCCGGCGGCCTCGGCTGGCCCGACGGCGGCTGGCCGGAGCGGGTGTCGCTCGTCGTGCTGGGCGAGAAACGGCACAAGGAGGCCCGCGCGAAATACGAAGCCGCCCAGCAAACAGCAGTCAGCGATCAGCGTTCAGCCTCGAAAAGCCGATCGCTGAAAGCTGAAAGCCGGTCGCACGTGGCGTCCGTCGACCTCGAAAAGATCCGCGCGGAGTTATCGGAGAAACTGAAACGCGCTGCCACGGACGACGACGTGTTCAGTCATCTGATGTATCCGCAGGTCTTCGCGGATTTCGCGAAGCACGCTGCGGCCTACAGCGACGTCTCCGTCCTGCCCACGCCGGCCTTCTTCTACGGCTTGAATCCCGGCGAGGAGATCTCCGTCAACATCGAGGAGGGCAAAGTGCTCATCATCCGCCTCATCTCCGTCGGCCCGCCCGACAAGGACGGCCGCCGCACCATCAGCTACGAGCTCAACGGCATCGGCCGCGAAACGTTCATTGTCGACAAGACCATCATCCCGAAGACCAAGGCCCGCCCGAAAGCCGATCTCGCCGACATCACCCACGTGGCCGCGCCGATTCCAGGGCTCATCGCCCAGCTCCAGGTCTCCGTCGGCACCAAGATCATCAAGGGCGAAAAACTGCTCATGATGGAAGCGATGAAAATGCAGAACACGGTCTACGCCCCCTGCGACGGCGTGGTCGCGGAGCTGCACGTGGCGCTCGGGGACACGGTCGAAAGCAAGGATCTCCTAATCAAGATCCGCGCGGCCGGCTAATCCCAAAACAGCTCCGTTGTAGCTCGCCGCGTGAGCGGCGGGAGTGCTGACGGTCCCTGCGCTCACGCGCAGGGCTACGGCGGCGCGCGAATTTTCCGCCCTCCCTGGCGGTGCCGGATCCCAATTGTGGCCGCCCGGCCACTATTGGCTTGGAGACTGCGTCTGGCTGTCCGCTCCCACCGTCGCCGCCGATCCTAAGGCGCCGATCCTAAGGCGCGCGCCGATCCTAAGGGGCGCCGATCCTAAGGGGTCGGGCCGTTACTTGTTAGCAGCGGCGCCGGGAAAGCTGTTTTCACTCGTACAGTGAGCCGGAGAATCGCCCGCTAACTTATAACGGCCCGACCCCATTACCCTTACGACCCCATTACCCTTAAATTGGGGCTTCCGCGAACTGGTGGTCCCTGTCTCTGGCGGTGTGTGGTGATGTCATGCCTCGCCGGCTACGCATCCAGTACGCCGGTGCACTCTACCACATAATCAATCGCGGCAACTATCGCGGGGACCTCTTCGAAACCGTGGGGGCGGCCCAGTCCTTTGAATCAGCCCTGGGCGAAACTAGCCGGCGCCATCGCTGGATCATACATGGGTTCGAGATCATGCGGAACCACTTCCATCTGGCGCTGGAAACGCCGGAGCCAAATCTGGTTGAGGGCATGCACTGGCTCCAATCGGCGTATGCGATCCGGTTCAATCGCTACCGTTCGGAACGAGGGCATGTCTTCCAAGGACGCTATCAATCCCTGCTTATTGAAGACGACACTGCTCTCGTTCGAGTCATCGACTATCTCCACCTGAACCCGGTTCGCGCGGGAATCGTGACCGCGGCGCAAGTAGCCCATTTTCGTTGGAGCAGCCTCCCGCGATTGGTCAAGGGACCCAGACCAGCGTGGTTGTCGGCTTCGCGGCTGCTGGCTGAGTTGGACCTTGATGACTCCAGCACGGGATGGGCCGGCTACGTCGGGCATTTGCAGTACCTCGCGGCCAATCCCAAGGAACAAGAGCGGCTGGGGTTCGATCGACTTTGTCGTGGCTGGGCTATTGGAACCGACGGTTGGCGCCGGGCCTTGGCGCGCGAGTACGCACATCTCGCCCTCACACCCGATCTCTCTCGGGCCGAGATCTGCGACCTACGAGAAGCACGTTGGAGTTCAATCTTCAGCGATCTCCTCCAACGCTGGCGCAAGACTGACGCCGACATCTTTCAGGATGCGAGAGGAGTTCGATGGAAGATAGAAATCGCGCAGCGACTGCGTCTAGAAGCCAGCGCCCCTTATCAATGGATCGCCCTAAACCTGAAAACCATCAGCCCGGCCGCGTTACGCGTTGCGATCTGCCGGCTTGCTAACAAGTAACGGCCCGACCCCGTTTTAGCCGCCGCGCCAACGGACTCAACGCGAGCGTGACTCGCGATCCAGCCTCGGACCAGAATAGGGGCGGCCAGCGGCATGGCGGCCGGCGAATCGACATGGAGGAGATGCGGCGCAAGTGCCATGGAGCGATGGAGCGCAAACTCGATCCCGCCATTCCGCAAGGCAACTGGAATTCGGGGAGCGTCAGCGCGCCGATCCTGAAGTCCGCCACCGGCACGGAGGATGGGGGCGGATCCTAATTTCTGGCCGTGCGAAGATTCCCTTCGGTGGGAGGGCACGCCCCGGTGCCCGCATGTCTCACCCCCTCGAACGCGTACTAAATGCGGGCACGGGGACGTGCCCGCCCACCACGCACAGCCGTTGCTGGAAACTGGGATGCGCACGCCAGATGCAGTCCGACCACCGGCCAACCCACCGTCCCGTTGACAGGGGACGGCCGGCAGCCAGTCTCTTCGCTTCTTGAAAACTGTCACCTACCCTTCGAATGACTTCCAGCGACCCATCGGCGCCAAGCGATTTGTCTGATTCCGGCTCCGGGGAGCACTGCGGCGAGCTCGTTATGCCCTTGACCGAACCCTCCACCACACTCGTGGACGAACTCGCCAAGGCGGGAGCAACGCTGGCTCAACTCGAACAGGTGCGTCCGGCGATGCATGACACCGTCGTGCGCACCCGGCAGGCCAACGACGAATTCGCGACGCAATCTGACCGGCTGCGCGCCCGGCTCGACCAAGCCCTGGAGGCTGAACGCACCCGCCTGGCCGGCGAAATGGAGACGGCGCGCCGTGCGGCCGAAGCGACGCGCGACGCCATCGACGCCGCCCATGCCGCGCGCCGCGCCCGCATCGCGAAGGCCCGGGCCAATGCCCGCGCGGCCAGGATTGGCCAGGTCGACGCGGACGAAGGCCGTCACGCCGCCACGTTTCAGCGCGATCTGCTCGAGGCCGGTGGTATCCGCGATGCTGCAATCAACCAGCGCAAATCTGCCCACGAGGCCTTCCTCACCCGCCTGACCCGCGAGCGGATCGCACTCGAACAACTCGAATCTGACGCGCGTTCGATCCTCCCGGCCCAGGACACACTGCGAGGGGCGCGCGGACAGCCTGACCCGACGGTTAACACGCGGCAGGAAAGTGAACTCGCCGAGCTCCTTCGCACCCGATTGGACAGTGCCTCGGGCTACCTGCGGAGCATCCGGGATCTCAAGCTGCGACAGCTGTTTGCCGTTCTTCCGGTCTGGCAATGGGCGATTTTGGTCCTGGCCGCGCAGCTGGTGCTCCTGTTGGCCGTTCGGGGGACGGACTTTCCCCCGCTGCCGCTGCCCCGAATCGCCGGCATCGTTTTGGTCAGCCTCGGCGTCGTGTATGGCCTGTTCTTCCTCGGTCAACGCCTCGGCGCGCCCGCGGTCGACGGTCTCGCCGTGGCGTTGGCGGAGGCCCGCACACTCACTGACGCGTGCGCCCGGAGAGCCGAGGCCAGTTTTGCCGCCGACACCGCACGTATCCAGGCGACGCACGCAGATGCCGTCCAACTGCTCAACGAGCGGTGGACGCAGCGGCAGGCGGAAGCCAGATCCCAGCGCGAGCAATGGGTCAGCCGGCTCGACCAGCGCGCCCGCCAGCTGGAGGCCACCGCCGATCGCCGCCGCCGGCAAGGACTGGCGGACGTGGCACAGGCCCATGCCGGGCAGGTTGAGGCGCTCGCGCTGCAGTCGGCGGAACGCAAGGCGCAGATCGCGGTCGCGCATGCCGATGGTCTCGCGAAACTCACCGCGACGCGTGACGCCATCTGGCACGCGATCGAAGCCGACTGGCAGACCTCGGTGCTGCCGATCTATACCGCGCTCAAGGCCGAAGTGGAGACAGCCAAAGCCGCGGCCTGGCAGGAAGCGAAGCGGCGCAAGCTGGAGCGACTGCGCCCGTTGCTGGCCGGCGCTCCGGTGGCCGAAACCGCGACGTGTCTGGATTTCCTGAGCGACGAATTGCGGGAAAAGTTCTCGATCATCGATACGAACAACGTCTCCGCGCACGGCTACGACCCCAACGCCCAGACCATCATCGCATCGGCGCCGGATGGCTTTGTGCTCGACTGCGGCGCCGGCAGCCGGGGCGACTTTCTGCCCAACGTCGTGAATTTCGAAATCGTGAACTACCCGTCCACCGACGTACGGGGCGTCGCGGAGGCGCTGCCCTTCCGCGACGGGGTCTTCGACGGGGTGCTCTGCCTCAACGTGCTCGAGCACGTCAAGGATCCGTTCCAAGCCGCGAAGGAGATCGTCCGCGTGATGAAACCCGGGGCGCGGCTCTACTGTGTCGTGCCGTTCCTGCAGCCGCTCCACGCGTACCCGCATCACTATTACAACATGACGGCCGCGGGGCTGCGCAACCTGTTCGCCGATCAACTGGAGATCGAACGTCAGGAAGTCCCGGCCAGCGGCCTGCCCGTGTGGACGCTCACCTGGTTCCTCGGTCGCTGGGTCGACAGCCTGCCGCCGGAAACCAGGCATCAATTCGCGCTGATGCGCGTCGGGGATCTGCTGGGAGATTCCGTCCGGTTTCTCGAGGCCGACTTCGTGAAGAGGCTCCCTCCCGCCGCGAACTTTGAGCTGGCCAGCACGACGGCGCTGGTGGCCCGGAAACGTGAGCCCGCCGGGTGATCGACCTGAAACGGCATGAAACTTTTCGCCGCTCCCACCCTGCTCGCGGCAGCGCTGATCAGCGCCGCCGCCGCCGCGCTGTTTCCGCCCAAGGCAGTCTGCACGCTCGAGGTGCGGCTGAGCTCGCAAACGGCCGGCCACGTGCAGCTCTACTACGATCGGGGCGCGGGTATTCGCGAAACTGATTCGTCCCGGGTGCCGCTGCTGGGCGGCGAAGCGCCGCAGATTCACCGGCTGTCGCTGCCGCCGGGCCGCTACTCCACCCTGCGCCTCGATCCCATCGATCGCGAAGGCTTGGTGGTTCTGGCAGGATCGATGCGGATCCTCGCGCCCGGCGGACGCACCATCCGGACCGTCGCCCTTTCAGAACTGCGGGCCGCCGGCCAGGTGCAGGCTCTCCGCCACCGCGAGGACCGGCTCGAGGTCGAGGTCCAACGCGGGGCCAACGATCCACAATTGACGCTCGCCTTCTCGCCTCCGCTGGACGCCCGCCTCCAACGCTTGGATCTTGGCCTCGCTTGGTTCTATCGCGCACTCGGCGGGTTCGGCGCATTGGCCACGTTGCTCCTGGTCTTCGATCGCACACCCCGACCGGCAAACCGCAGCCGCTGGCAGCACCTCGTTGCCTTCGCGCAGCGCCCATCGCGTCCGCTCACCCTGGCGGCAGGCGCCCTCATTCTTTGCGCGGTGTGCTATGGGGCGATGCGCTCGTCGAGCCAGATTGTTCCGGCTCATTCCGGGCTGGGTGCAAAGATCGAAGGTCACTTTACCGAGGGCAAGGGCTGGTATGCCGGTGAACCGTTCGACACCCACCTGCCGGTCCGGGCCTGGGGTTCATGGAACGGCTCCGACGAGAACACCGGCTCGCTCACGATCGGTCCGTTTCCGGCGCCCGCCCGGTTGCGTTTCGCCGTGGGGGGATACCCGCCCTACCCAGGAAACAAGCTGCGCGTCGAGCGGATCGGATCCGGCGAACAAATCGCGCTCGAACCACCGGCGGTTGGCGAACGGTGGCGGATTGTCGACCAGCAATTGCCCGAATCGTGGTATGGCCAGCCGATCCAGATGGTGGCCACCGACCAGTCGAAGGTCCAGGGCGGCTGGATTGCGCTCACGGAGCCAATCCGCGGCGGCGTGGGTGATGGCGCGGCCGGTCTCTGGCTAACGCTGACGGCTTGGTCGCTGAACGGCATCCTGCTGGGAGTCGTCTGGCTCGCCGTCGTGAGGGTGCTCGCGCCCCGGCGCCTGGTCGCTGCTCCGTGGCTGCCGCTCGTCGCGCTCGCGGTGGTTGCTGCGCTGGCCTACGCGACGTTCTGGGCCTATTTCGTCCATCCCACGGCCGGCATCGTCGTTTCGCTGCTCATCCTGCTGGGTGGCATCGCCGGGTGCGGGTGCACGGCCACACCCGATCCGGAATCCGCGGCGGAAACCCGTGCCGTCGCCCGGCTCATGCTGTTGATCGGGTTGTTCTATCTGGCGCTCCTCCATCTGCTGCCATCGTCGCTGGATTTCTATGACCTCGCCGCAAACCGCTTCCGCAGCGGGCTGCCCGCGGACAACGAATTGCCGCACTTGGTGGCGCGCCGGCTCTACGCGGGCGAACCACTCCGTCGCGCCGATGCCGAATGGCTTTCGAGCGACCGACCGCCTCTGCAGAGCGGCTGGCAACTTCTCACCTGGCCAGTCCTCGCGCGGCTCCAGCTCGATCCCCGGGTCGTGAGCGGCACCGCGGGTTTCTGGCTGCAACTCGGCTGGATTGCCGGAGCCTATGGCTTGTTGCGCGGGCTAAGTCTGAGCCGGCGGCGGGCGGCGGCGTGGATTGCCGTGATCGCGACGAGCGGCTTCTTCCTGCAAAACACGATCTTCACCTGGCCCAAGCTCTCGGCGGCGGCGCTGGCTTGCGGGGCGTTTGGCCTCTGGGTGTTGCCGCGACCGGAAACCCGCGGGCGGCGCGCCATTCTTGTCGGCGCCGTCCTCGCGGCCCTCGCGTGGCTCTCGCATGGAGGGATCGCCTTTTCGTACCTCGCCCTCACGCCTTGGATCCTCTGGCGTTGTCTGCGGGGCGAATGGCGGGTGTGGCTGCTGGCCGCCCTCGTCTTCGGCGTCTTCGCCGCGCCCTGGGTCGCGTATCAGAAATTCTATGATCCGCCCGGCAACCGGTTGCTCAAGTGGCATCTGGGCGGCCAGATCCCGAAGGACGCGCGGGGCACCTGGCAGACGATCCGAGAAAACTACGGCGCCTTGTCGTGGCCGGAAATCTGGTCAAACAAGCGAAAGAATTTCGAGGTCCAGGTGGACGGACGGACGGCGGCACTCCTTGAATTTGATTACCCAAATAGCCTCCGCCGGCGCGATGAGGAGTTCTTTTATCCCGCACGGGCGCTGACGTGGTGGATTTTCGGCCTCGCGCTTTTCCCTTTGGTCTGGAAGCGGCTCGCGCCGCTCGGAGGCGCGAACCCCGCCCTCGTTCGCAGCCATCTCGCCTTGATTGCGTGGTCGGCAGTCACGATTCCGTTGTTTTGCCTCCTGATGTTTTCGGGCGGCGAGGCCTTCATTCACCAAGGCTCCTACGCAACCATGCTCACGGCCTTCGTGCTGATGTCCGCGTGGTTTGACGTTGCCAGCCGCCGGTTCCTGCCCGCCGTCGCGCTGCTCCAGGCGGTGACACTCGTGACCACCTGGATCCGCGGCAACCCGGAGGTCTACGGGCCCCTCCAGCCGATCGCCCTCACCCTGGTGCTGCTGAGCGGCGCCGCGCTCATCGCCGTCCTGCTCGCGGGCCTGCGCGAGGGGGACGACGCCACTTCGCCCGCTGAAGCCCGTGCAACGGCGCCCACGCCACCCGACCTTCGCGCGGTCGCCGCGCCGCGCTTGACTGCGGCCCTGCCGTGGATCGTGGCCGCATTGGCACTCGCGCCGGCCGTCTGGTGTGCGCGGCAATTCGCCGAACTCTGGTGGTTCGGTGACGACTGGGGCCTGCTCGACGAGATCAACCGCACCGGCTTCTGGCGCTGGGTGCTGCAGCCGTTTGCCGAAAATTTCGTGCCGCTGTTCAAGGTTTTGTGGGGGGGCCTCGTTTTCGGCGGGGGCGGCGTCTACTGGCCGATGATCGCGGCCCTGTGGCTGACGCACGCGCTCAACACGGCGCTCTTTGCCCGGCTGCTGCGCACGGCCGGTTTCGGGCTCATGGCCACCAGCTTCGCGGCGATCGTTTTTGCACTCACCTCCTATAACATCGAGACCCTGGCGTGGTCCGTGCAATGGTCGGCCTTGCTCGCGATCACGTTCTTTCTGCTCGCGGCGCCGATCCTGGTGCGGCGGATCAATGCCGGGCTGCCGATTGGCTGGCCCACGCTCGCCGCCCTCTCCCTCCTCTCAGCCGGAAGCGCCCTGGCCTTTTCACGCGGCGTGCTGACCGGCGGGGCCCTCGCCGCGATCAGCCTCCTGCCGCTCGGCCCGGCGCCGCGGTCGTGGCTGGAGCGACTGCGCATCGCCGCGGCGTGCCTGCTGCCAGCCGTTGCGGTCATGGTCACGATCATGATGGTGTCACCCGGCAACCTCCGCTCGCTGGGCGGCCATATCCCGGCGGTGGTTGAATTCGCGCTGACCAACTGGGCTGTTACGCCCTTCCACGGGCTTCTCGCCAGCGAAACGTGGCACCGCCCCTACGCCATCGTCCTCGGTGTCCTCAAGCTCACCCTGATCCTCTCGGTCCTCCGGAGCGCGACCAGCGGCCAGCGCGTGCTGCTCCTGCTGGTGCTCGTGCTCGACCTGGGCAACGCCGTCCTGCTCGGCATCGGACGGCACCATACCGGCATCACCTCGGCCAATGGCTCGCGTTATTACTACAACTCGCTCCTTTGCACCCTGCCGTTTGTCGGGCTTGCGCTTTCCGCGTGGCTGCGGCCGCTGCCGACGCCGCGGATCCGGGTCATGGTGGCCGCCGGGTTGGCGCTGTTGATCATGTGGCATGTCACGCGCGGCTGGCCGGATATGGCGGGAAATTTCGCCGCCTACCGCGGCCGCAACACCCGCGAGCTCCTGCTGCGCAATCCCAACCCACCGGCGGAAAAAGCCGTGCCCGGCATCGACTTCTTACCGACCAAGCGGGCCAAGGAACTGATCGAGATCTACCACCTGCACTGACGACCGTCAGCCGGGCGTGCCACGCAAGTAGCGCAAGACATCCGCCACCGCGTAACGGTCCTGATCGGTTGGCAGCATTCGCGCCAGATCCGCCACCTCATCGCCCGCGGTGACGAGGGCCGGCTCCGGCACGCCGTCATGCCATTGCCCCAGGCCCACGGTCGCGGCGAGTCCATTGCAGAGGCACTTCCGCCCCACGGTGTCGGCCGCGTTGCCGCCCTTGCGCACGTAGTCCTCGACCGGCTCGCTCGCGCAGCGATAGCCGACCGTGCCGTCGGCCTTGCGATAGGCCTGTCGCAGATAACCGAGGTCACAGATTCTTTCCCGCGAAGCGTAGACATCCGGGTCCGACAAAGTCCCCTCCACCCCGGCCACCTTGAACGGAAAGCCCGTCGGCGATGCGACCGGATCGGTGAACACCCGCGCCGTCCCCGCGCGCCCCGCGGCGATCGCCCGGCGCTTGATCTCGGGCTCGATTCCGGACTCGTCGCAAAACGCAAACACCGTGCCCACCTGGATGCCGGTGGCGCCCAAGTGCAATGCCTCCGCCAGCTTCTCCGGCCGCGCATACGATCCTGCCAGCCAGAAGGGCAAACCGAGTTCCTTGATTTTCACCAGATCAGCCACATCGCGCGGGCCATAGATCGGTTCACCGCCGGGAGTAAGTTGGAGCGGGCCACGCGGCGGTGCGTTGTGGCCGCCGGCAACGTCGCCCTCGACCACGAAGCCATCGACCCGCCCGCTTGATTTCCGCGCCAGCGTCATCGCCAGCGTGGCGGACGAGACAATCGCGAGGAACTGCGGCCGCCGCAGGGCGGGCGGCTGCCCGCCGCAGAACGCCTTGGGATCGAAGCGCGACATGAACTCCTCGCCGGGCAGCGCACCCTCGACATCGATCTTCATCTCCGCCGACTCGCCGACTGCGAGACGATCGAGCACCCCGGGGATCGCACGCGGAATCCCCGCGCCCATCAACACATAGTCCACCCCGGCCAGCATCGCGCCATAAAGCGATGGCAACGTCGGAAACTGGATTTTCTCGAGCAGATTGATGCCGACGACCCCGGCATGGCCCGCCTTGGCCAGAAACACTTCGACAAAATTCGCCGCGACCGTCAGCTCGGTCAACGCGGTGCCCGGTTGCAGCGCTGGCATCGCCGTCATGGCGAACGGCGCGGCGGGCTCCTTTCCGCCCGGCACGTAGTAGTCCGCCACCACGCGCTCAGCCACGTTTGGAAACGGAAAGTGCTCCAGCGCCCGGCGCATGTCACCCTCCAGATCCCCAGCCTGTAATCGCCGGGCCAGAATAATCGCCAGGGCCGTGCCGGAGATGACTCCGAGCTCACCCAATCGTGAAACCGCGCCCGCCAGCCGCCAGTTGGAAACCGCGACGCCCATGCCGCCCTGAATGATAACCGGATGTTGCATAATGGATGTGGCCCGGAGTGACGGCTACGACCACGGGGCCGGACCGGCAATGTCCAAATCACGCGGCCCTTGGGCGGGTAACCAAGTGATGCACACCGTGAACTCCCGACCGCTGTTTCCAAATTGGAAAAACGCCCCTGAGTGGCTACTGATCCTGTTGATGTCAGCGCCAGACGTAGCCGTGGCAGCGGAGGGCGAGCGAGTTCCGGAGGATCTCGTTGAGGCGGGTGTGTATCCGACCTTCGCCGCAGCGTTCGAGCACAGCGTCGTGGTCCTGGCCATGGGACAGACCTGCTGGCTGCTCGAATCCGCCGTCGGTCACCGCCTGCTCGTCGAACCGCGGGTGGTTGATGCCGTGCGCAGGCAACTCGCGTGCTTCGATCGCGAGAGCATCGGTTGGCCCCCCCAGCCACTCGGCGAAACCGTGCCGCGGCGGGAGGCAG
>JBIJCX010000431.1:0-6530 GCA_044344465.1 Opitutaceae bacterium | reverse complement strand
AGCATGGCGCGCTTCTTCGCCGTGAGAAAGCGGAAGGCGATGCGGAAGTTGGGCGACATCGGCGGTGCTAAGGAGGACAGGCGCCTGCGCCGTCACTCGGACGGCTTGAGGCGGACGCGCTGACCGGGGCGAAACTCTTCGAGATTCTCGACGATCACCTGCTCGCCCGGCGCCAGACCCTTGCGGATTTCGACCCGGTTGAGGGCGAGGAAGCCGACTTCAACCTGCCGCCGCTCGACCCGTCCGTCCTTCACCACCAGCACATGATCCCGGTCGAACAACGCCCGGCGCGGGATCAGCGGCTCGTTGTCGCGCTCGCCAACCGTAATCCGGACTTCACCCGTGCTGTTGGGTTTGAGCCGTTCCGCCGCGATCTTGACCTCGAGAAACGCCGTGTAGCGCTGGCTCTCGTCCGCGGTCGGCAGGAGCTTCAGCACCGTGGCATCGAACTGCTCGTTGCCATAAATGAGGAAGGTCACCTTGGCCGGGTGCCCGAGTTGGATCTGGCCGAAGCTCTCCTCGCTGATTCTCGCCGCCACCACCCGTGCGTCCGCATAAAACGTGGCCACGACCGCGCCGGCGCCGATGATGGCCCCGGGAAAGGTCAGGACGCTCTCAACCGCGCCGTCGAAGGGCGCCGTGACGGTCATTTTCGCCAGGATGCGCCGCTTCGTCTCCATCGCGCTCTCGAAATCGAGCTTGGCTTTCTGCGCATCGAGATCCCCCAGTTCCAGTGCCGTGTCGATGGCATCGAGGGCACGCCGGACCCGCTTCACCTCCTCGTCCGCGACGTCGCCGCGTTTGTTCAACCGCTCGGCATTGTCGAGGGCCTCCTTGGCCACGATGCGCTGCGGGTTCCTTTCCTTGGCGATCCGGGCTTTCTCCGTTGCCGCCTTGTAGTCGCGCTCGGCCTGCTCCATGTCGCGGGTCAAATCCGTGGCGTCCAACTTGAGGAGCGGGTCGCCCAGCTTGAAATGCTTGCCCCGGTCCAGCGCCTCGCACCACACCACGCGCCCCGGCAGCTCGCTCTTGAGCTCCCGCAGGCCGCCGTCGGCGCTCACGATGACGCTGCCGGTGACGACGTTCACGGCCTTGCCGCGCTTCACGGACGCCACGATCGCCGTCGTGAGGAAACGGTTGAACGCGAAGAACGCGAGCGCCGCCGCGACGGCGAGGGCGAGACCGAGTTTGACCACCACGTGCAGGCTATTTCTTTTCGCGGACATAACGGGCCGGGAGACTATTGAGCGCGGGATCGTCGCCCGCGAGCGAAACAAACGAACTCCAGTTGGAAAAAAAGGCCGCTCGGGCGAGGGCGTTGTTGTATTCATTCAGACGCAAATCGCCCGTGGCGTTGTCGATGTGGGTCTGCGGCGCGTTGCCCAGCTTCACCTCCTCCTGCGCCCGCCGCACCCCCTCCTCCGCGCCCGCCCGGCGGTTTTCGCTGAAATCCATCGCGCGGGCGTCGAGCGCGATCATCCGTTCAAGCTGCTGTGCCTCGTCGAGAACCGTTTCGCTGGCAATTTGCCGCCGTCGCTCCCAGTAACGCTTCTCGGTGAGCGCCTCCAGCTTGGCCCCGCGGGAGGCGAAGCCATCGAAGATTGACCAGCGGGCGTTGACCTCGACGCTTTGCTGCGAAATGCCGGTCTGGGTCACGGAATTCTGCGTGGCATACGTGGAATTCTGCAGGCTGTAGCCCGCCGCCGCGTTGAATTTTGGCCGCAACCGCACGCTGGCAATCCGGTAGTCGAGGTCGGCCTGCCGCAGTTGCAGCTCCGCCACCTGCACTTCAAAGCTGCTTTTACCCCCTGCCCGTAAAAGCGCGGCCAGCAGCGAAGTGGCCAGCGCGGGCGAATAGACCGGTTTCGCCATTTCCGCCGGAATCGCGTCCTCCGCGATATCACCGATGCCCGCGAGCCGCCCGAAACGGCGGCGCTCGCCGGCAAATTCAGCCTCCGTCCGATCGAGCCGCAGACGATCCTCGTCGAGGTTCAACTGGCGCATGCCCACCTCGCCGGGAGACACGGTGCCCGACGCGAGCCGCTCCCGCGCGATCTTCAGTTCCGCCTCCCTCAGCCCCAGCGAGTAGCGGGAAAACCGCAACCCGGACTTCCGCGCCACAAGCCCGACATAACCGCGCCGCAAGTCCCTCACCAGCGTCCGATAGGCCTCGACGTAATTCCTCTCCGCGATCGCCACGCGGATGCGGGCGATGTCGCGGCTGTGCTTGATCGCGCCCCAATGAAACAGCGCTTGGTTGACCCCCACGCTGTAGAACAGCCCGTTGTCACGGGACTGCGTGTCCGTGCGGCTCGAAATGGCCGTCTGGTTGCTGCCGTAACGGATGTCGCCGCCCATGCTCGGCCAACGCAGCGCATCCGCGGCGTAAATTCTCGCCTCCTGTTGGGCGACCTCGATTTCCCGCAGCAGCACTTGGGGCGACTGCTTGATCGCCGTTTGCAGGATTATTTTCAGCTCGGGAAAGTGATCCTCGGGCAAGGTGCCGGCCAGATCGCGAGGCTGGCCGTGCAAAGCAGCCACCGCCACGACCGACAAAAACACAAGTGGAGCGCGCCGTAAGCGACCCCTGAGGATTGAACCCAACGACAGCATGAACAGGAGCAAAATTTTGAGTGGTCAGACCGCGGGACTTCCCGCGCGATTGCAATCCATAAGTCTTGAGCCCGATGGGGTGAGCGCCCCACCCTTGGGCAGTTTCGCGCCTCGCGCATCCGCCGCCTCCATGCCTCCCGAAATCTCCGCCCTCGCCCGCGAACATTTGGCGCGCGTCGGCGCCTTCTACGATGCCGCTCCGACCGCACCCCAGTGGGGTGCGCAATGCTATCGGACGTTGCTGGCGCACTATTACAACCTGTTGATTCCCGATGGCGCCAGCGTGCTCGAAATCGGTTGCGGCGCAGGTGAACTGCTGGCCCAAATCAACGCCTCCCGCAAGACCGGGGTCGACCTCTCCGGCACGCAGATCGAGGCCGCGCGGCGACGCCTGCCCGACGCCGAGTTCTTCACCCAGGCCGGTGAATTGCTGGAATTGGACCGGAAATTCGATGTCATCATCATCTCCGACACGCTGAATCTCGCGGCGGATGTTCAACGCCTGCTCGAACGCCTGCGGACGCTCGCCCACCCCGACACGCGTCTGCTCGTCAATTTCCAGAACACCCTCTGGCGTCCGCTGCTTTCCATCGCGAGCTTCCTCGGGCTCAAATCGGCCCAACCGCAGAACAGCTGGCTCGCGTCATCCGACCTGCTCAATCTGATGCGCCTCGCCGGCTGGACCACGGTGCGGCGCCACGCCCGCATTCTGATTCCGTTTCCAGCCCTGGGTCTCGGGACCTTCGTCAACCGCTGGTTCGCACCCCTGCTCCAGTGGTTCTGCCTGACCGTGTTCATTGTCGCCCGGCGCGAACAAGCGACGGGCGCCCGCGCGCTCACGGTTTCGGTCGTGATCCCGGCCCGCAACGAGGCGGGCAACATCGCGGCGGCCGTCGCCCGGACCGCCGATCTCGGCGCGGGAACGGAACTGGTGTTTGTCGAGGGCCACTCGCGCGACCACACCTGGGAGGAAATCCAGCGCGTCGCGGCCGCCAACCCGCAGCGCAAGATCAAGATTCTCCAGCAGACCGGACGCGGCAAGGGCGACGCCGTCCGCGCCGGATTCGCGGTCGCGACCGGCGATATCCTGATGATTCTCGACGCCGATCTGACCATGCCACCGGAGGAGCTGCCGAAGTTCTACGATGTCATCGCCACCGGACGCGCGGAATTCGCGAATGGCGTGCGGCTCGTCTACCCGATGGACGAGAAGGCGATGCAGTTCCTGAATCTCTGCGCCAACAAGGCCTTCGGCCTGATCTTCACGTGGCTGCTCGACCAGCCGATCAAGGATACCCTGTGCGGCACCAAGGTCATCACCCGGACGCATTACGATCGCATCGCCGCCAATCGGGCGTACTTCGGCGACTTCGATCCGTTCGGCGATTTCGACCTGCTGTTTGGTGCCGCGAAGCTGAATTTGCAGATCGCCGACGTGCCCATCCGTTACCGGGAAAGGACGTACGGCACGACGAACATCCAGCGCTGGCATCACGGCTGGCTGCTGCTGCGCATGGTCGTATTCGCGGCGCGAAAACTAAAGTTCGTATAGTTGGTAGTTTTCTCAGAGAGAAAACTAGATGAACGTCCCGATCCTCGACCTCAAACCCGCCTACAACGAGCTCCGGGCCGAACTCGATGCCGCGTATCATCGCGTGATGGAATCCGGCTGGGTGTTGCTGGGCCGCGAACTTGAGGCATTCGAGGCCGAATACGCGGCGAGCGTCGGCGCGACCCACTGCATCGGGGTCGCCAACGGTTTGGAGGCGATGCAACTGGTGTTGATGGCAAAGGGTGTGGGGCCCGGCGATGAGGTCATCGTGCCGTCCCACGGCTATATCGCGACCTGGCTGGCCGTCACCCACGCCGGCGCCCGACCGGTGCCCTGCGAACCCGATCCGCGCACCTACAATCTCGACCCGGCCCGAATCGAGGCACTCATCACGCCGCGCACGAAGGCCGTGCTGCCGATTCATCTTTACGGGCAGACCGCCGACATGGCGGCCATCAATGCCGTCTCGGAGCGTCATGGCCTGTTCGTCCTCGAGGATGCCGCGCAATCGCACGGCGCCCGGTGCGGTGACCGCGCCGCCGGCTCCCTCGGCCATGCCGCCGGGATCAGTTTTTATCCGAGCAAGAATCTCGGGGCGCTCGCCGATGCCGGCGCGGTGACGACCAGCGATGGTCCGCTCGCGGAAAAGCTCCGCCACTTGCGCAACTACGGCTCAAAGGTCCGCTACCACCACGAATATCCCGGGCTGAACTCCCGCCTGAGCGAATTGCAGGCCGCGTTTCTCCGTGCCAAGCTGCCGCACCTCGCCGCGTGGAATGCCCGCCGCGTCGTCCTCGCCGGGCGCTACCTGGTGCAACTGGCCGGTGTGGGTGACATCGTCCTGCCCTTTGTGCCCTCATGGGCGGAGCCGGTCTGGCATCTCTTCGTGATTCGCACCGCCTCCCGCGATGCGTTGCAGGCCCACCTCGCCACGCGCGGCGTCGGCACCCAAATCCACTACCCCATCCCGCCGCACCTCTCGAATGCCTATCGCGGCGCCGGCTGGCAGCGCGGCCATTTCCCCCTCGCAGAGAAATATGCCGGCGAAGTCCTGAGCCTGCCGATCGGCCCGCATCACACGGTCGAACAGATCGATCACGTGTGCGCCGCGGTGCGGGAATTCTTCAGCCTGCCAAACACGTAGTCATCCGCACCCGACGACCCTTTCAACCATGACACCCATCGATAATCTCACGTCCAGTTTCGAGTGCTTGTGGGAAGCAAAACTTTATCTGCTCCGCACCATCGAGGCCGTCGATCAAAGCGCGCAGCCGGAGTTGAAGGCGATCCTTGCTGACGTGGCGGCGGCGCGCAACCGCGTGGAAGCCATGCTCATTGCACTACCGGAGACGCCGCCGGCCGCTCGTATCCAGCCCCCGGGATGACCTGGCGGATCGCGTCGGGTGGCGTATCGGGAAAAGTCTTCCGCGGATCATTTTGCCGCCACTGGCCATGGAAGTTCGGGTTTGCCCAGCAATAGCGGCAAATATCCATCCGCCCAACCAGCCGGGCATTGTAGCCCGCCATGTAGTTCGGTCCGAGCGGCACCGACATGTTCGGCAAGCTGAGGATGTCCACCCCCTTTGCCTTGGCCGCACCGAAGACGGGCGGACCACAATACGGAAAGATCCGGTCGTCGTAGAGCATCGGGCCGACGCAGTTGCAGCCACCGGACGCCGGCACCGTCTGCCTGGAGTCCGGCGTGTGCTCCCAGAAATAGGTCCCGTCCCAGAGACTGACCCGCGGACCATGTTTCTCTCTAAAGCGAGTCAGCACGTCATGCCGGTTGAAATTCGCGTAAACGGAAACGAACAGCCGGTCGAGGCACGCCATGCCGTCATCGGTGATTCGGTCCAGCAGCAAGCCGTTCGTCACCATCGTCACCCAGCCGATGGCTCGCGACCGCTTCAGCATCCTCAAACCTTCGTTCAGGTCCTTCCACAAAAAGGGCTCGCCGGGACCGTGAATGGAAAGCGAACGGATGAAGTAGTTCGACCGCTCCGTGTAAAAAAGAAACCGGTCGAGTTTCTCGAGCGAAAGCTGGTAGCCCTTGATGTGCCGCATGAGATCGGCATGCGCGCAGAGCTCACAGTCGTTCTGGCAGGGCGACGAGACTTCGAGCTTGAATTCGTAGATGGTCAGCATCGCGACGACGGTTGCGGCAGTAATGTAATGCCTTAAGGTCCGAACGCCGGCGGGATCGACTGCTGGCGGACGCTGTGGTGCAGGATGCGGCTGATATCGATCTCCGAGAGATTCCCCTGGGGCAGGACCACCTTGGGCAACACGAGCACGTGTTCGTCGAGCGACTCCACAAAGCGGAAGTTCACGTTTTCCGGCGCCGGAATCCCATTGGCTTGCGCAA
>JBIJCX010000128.1:0-21210 GCA_044344465.1 Opitutaceae bacterium | reverse complement strand
TGTCCGCCCGCCGCAGCAGCACATTGACGGAAGTGTCGGTTTTCGCGCTCATCGCTCAGGAACTTGTCGGGCTGACCACGTAAGGATTCCCGGGATACGGGGTGGAGGGCTAGACCGGGCCCGCGGCCAGGCGGCGCGACTTCAGCCGGTGGAAGTAGTAACGGTGGGTGCGATAAACAACCGCGAGGATCTCCGCCGTGGCCTGGTACAGTTCGGCCGGGATCGTCTCCCCCACCCGCCCGAGCGAAAACAGCATCCGGGCCAGCGGCTTGTTCTCGACCGTCGGCACGCCGTGCTCGGCCGCCAGGGCCTTGATGCGCTGCGCGAAGGCATTCTCGCCCTTCGCCAGGACCATCGGCGCGCGATCCCGCCCGCGCTCGTATTTGAGGGCGACCGCAAAATGGGTGGGGTTGGTGACGATGACGTCGGCCGTCGGCACCGCCGACAACATCTGCTTCTGCATCAGGCGGCGCGCCAGCCGGCGCATGGCGGACTTCGTGTGCCCGCTGCCATCGGAGGACTTGCGCTCGTTCTTCACTTCCTCGCGCGTCATCATCAGGCTGCGCGACGTCTTGAACTTTTCGTACCCGTAGCTGATGGCGGTCACGATCCCGAGGGCGAGCAGCAGGCGGCTCAGAAATAGCAGCGTCGCCCGGTTCAGAAATTGGGCGAGATAGGCGGCATCGACCGGTGCGGTGAAAAGTGAATCGGCGAGCAGCGCCCGGGTGCCGAGGTAGAGCACGCCACCGATCGCCAGGAGTTTGAGGACATCGATCCCGGTGCGCACGATGACGCTCTTGTCGAAAATCCGCCCAAATCCGCTCACCCAGCTCAGGTTCTCCGGCTTGAAGCCCACGGCTTCCGGCGAGAGCCGGAATCCGCTCAGCACGCCCCCGGACAGCACGGCGGCGCCGACACAGGCGAGCAGCACCGGCGCCACGGCCCGGCCGGCGGCGAGCAGGGCCTCGCCCAGTTGCACGGTCACCGTGTCGAGCGTCACCGGCGTGAACGCGAACCGCGTGAACACCCCCACCGCATATTCGGCAATATCGCGGGCGGCCGCCGGCACGGTCAGGGCAAACACGCCGAGCAGCGCCGCGATCATGAAAAGGATGGGCACCTCGGGCGGCTTCGCGAACTCGCCGCTGTCCATCGCCGTCGTCAACCGCTTCTCGGTGGGCTGTTCGGTCTTTTGGTCTTGATCGGTCTCGGCCATGGAATGACCGCAAGTCAGCAATGCCGATGCCAACGATTTTTCGCCGCCTTTAATCGCTCACGTAAAGGCGCTTAAACTTTTATCGCTGGTCAAAGACCGGTAAAAGCCATCCGCCCGAACGCTCGCGACCACGGTGCGGCAATTTTTGCCCGCCCCGCCACCCTCAACGCGCCGGGAGCAGCTGCAACATCCGCACCGGCATGTCGGCAAACTCCACGTAGAGATAACGGGCCAGGAGCGACCCGCCCGTGCCGAGCAACCCGATGCCCAGAAACGAGCGCAACGGAAAGCTCAGCATGAAGACGTTGAGCTTCGGGACCGCCCGGCCCAACACGGAGAACGCCAGGTTGACGAGAAAGTTCAGCGCGATGAACGGAGCGGCGATGCGCAGCCCCAGTTCCAACACATACGCCGTGGCCCGGATGACGGACTCGGCCGCCGCCACGTGGAGCATGGGATGGCCCGGGGCGGCAAAGGCAAAGCTGCGGGCAAACGCGGTCAGCAGCATCTGGTGGCCCCCGAACAAAAAAAACAGCACGACCGCGAGGGCGGAGAGCAGCGCGGCGATCGGCTCGTTCGTCGGATCGGGCGCCCCCATCCCGGGAGTGGCGCTGAGCCCGATTTCAGACGAGATGATGCGGCCCGCCATTTCGACCGCGAAAAACGCCATGCGCCCCACAAAGCCGAGGGCCAGCCCGAGCAGGATTTCCCCCCCCGCTGCCCAGCCCAGATCCCACAGCCGCAGGGGCACGGCCGCCTCCGGCACGACGCCCACCAGCAGTGTCGCCAGCCCGAGGCACAAGCCCAGCTTCACCGTGACCGGCAGCGGATGGCTGGTCAGCACCGGCAGTTGCAGGATGACGCCGACCGAGCGCATGAACACCATCATCCACGTCACCAAGAAGGCGATGCTCATGGACGGATGGCCCGGCTCAATGGCCCAGCGTGCCCATGCGGGCAAAAAGCGTGATGGTAAATTCCGCCAGCGAGCGCAGCAGCCAGGGCGTCAGCAGCAGCGCGAGCCCGGAAATCGCCAGGAGCTTGGGAATAAACGTGAGCGTGGGCTCCTGCATGCTCGTCACCGACTGCAGCAGGCTCATGATGAGCCCCACCACCAGGGTGACCAGGAGAAAGGGCGCCACGATATAAAGTGCAAACATCACCGTTGCTTTGAAGAGATCAGTCGCCAGATCGGGAGTCATGGGGGGGGAATTTGGCTGAGGGAGCTTGAATGACCGGCAAGCGATGTGAACGTGGAGTCGGCTCGCGCAAACGTGCGGCCGCCAAATTCCCCAGCCGGCACTCCGTGCCGGAGCAAGCCGGGGTTCACGCGGAGCGCGGCAAAACCGCCCGGCGGTTTTGCCTTTAGCCCGCATTTACCCGCCGGATACACTGGAGCGGCAGAATCAGCGCACGAGAACATGGGCATCGGGCAGGACGAGGGTGGAAAATGCGGGCTACGCGAAGCTCTGCACCAGGGACTTCACAACGAGGTGCCAGCCGTCCACGAGGACGAAGAGCAACAGTTTGAGCGGCAGGGCGACGATCGTCGGCGGCATCATCATCATGCCGAGGGCCATCAGCACCGTCGACACGAGGAAATCGATGACGAGAAACGGCAGGAAAAGCAGGAAGCCCATCTGAAACGCGGTTTGCAGTTCGCTGATGACGAACGCCGGAATCACGACCCGCATCGGCAGGTTCTTGACTGCGGTCGGCCCAAAGCCGCCGAGTTCGAGGAAGTACTCGACGTCGCGGGCGCGCGTCTGCTTGAGCATGAATTCGCGCAACGGCACCGAGGCCTTGTCGAGCGCGTCAATCGACGTGATCTTGCCGTCGAGATACGGCCCAAGCGCCTCCTTCTGCACCCGTTCAAACACCGGGCCCATGAGGAAAAACGTGAGAAAAAGCGCCAGCCCCACGACAATCTGGTTCGACGGTGCGCTCGGGGTGCCGAGGGCGGTGCGCACGAAGCCCAGCACGATCACGATGCGCGTGAAACTCGTCATCAGCAGCACGATCGAGGGCGCCAGCGTGAGCAGCGTCATCACGACCAGGATCTGCACGGCCACGCTCACTTCGGCGGGCTGGTTCGTGCCCTCGAGGCCGATGCTGAGCCGCAGCGGATCGCTGCGTTGGGGCGGGGCGGTGGCGGGCGCCGACAGGGGAATGGCGGTTGACGACGACGGCGGCGCCAGGGCCGGAGTCACGAAGGCAGGCAGCGGCGCCACACCCGGGGCCGCGGCCTGCGCCGCGGGTGCGGTCTGCGCGGGGCCCGGGCTGGCCCAGACGGCGAAGGCGGCGCAGAGCAGAATGATCCAGCGCCTTTTCACGGTGATTTCCGCGGGTCCGCCGGCGCATCGAGCGGCGCCAGCAGATCGATGCGGCCGGGACAGACTCCGAGCAAAAACTTCCTGCCCTCGTAGGAGGCGACCACGAGATACTGCCGGTTGCCCAGCGAGCGCGTCTCGGCAATGGCGAGTTGCGGCGTGTCGCGCCCCGGCAAAACCTTGCCGCGGCATCGCCAAAGGATCCAGCCTCCCGCCGTCAGCAGGAGCAGGATGGCCACGATCGAGAGCGTGCTCCCGCCGGCCAGGCCCGGAGTGGACGGGGCGGACTGGGCGGTGGCCCCCGGATAGATGACTTTGTCCGCTTCGGTCGCCACGGCCGTCGCGATCAGCGCCAGTGCGGCGAGCGACCCGAGCAGACGATGGCGGCAACGGGTCATGGTTTCGCGCTGCCGACCAGTTCGGTGATCTTGATGCCGAAGTTGTCCTCGACCACCACGACCTCCCCATAGGCCACCAGCTTGTCGTTGACGAACAGGCCGACCGGATCGCTCGCGTGTTGCAGCAACTGCACCACCGAACCAGGCGCGAGTTCGAGGACCTCGCGCATCGGCAACTGCACCGAGCCGAGTTGCACGGTGACCTTCACCTTCACGTCGAGCACGATATCAAGAGTTTTTTCTTCCATCGGATTTGTTGATGTGGAGGCTTTCCTCCAGCGGGAGTTTGCGGGTGAGCTGCACGGCCACCCGGTCGGTATCGAGGCCGACGGTGCCGACGAAAATCGGCATGCCGTTGAGCAACACGCGCGTGTCGCTGAAAATCGCCGGCTGCATCTCAATGACGTCGCCCACGGTGAGGCTGCAGAGTTCCCGCAGGCTGAGTTCAAGCGCCTGCCACTCGGCCCGCACCGGCACCGTGATGCCGTCATACGAGGCCTGCCACGAGGCGCGCTTCTTCGCCGGGGCGATGACGGTGTCCTTCTGGCGGCGGACCTGCATTTTTTTCACGACGGGCTCGATCGTGTAGTACGGCAGGCCAATCTGAATCTGCTCGGAGCAGTCGCCGAAATTCGCCTCGAGCGTCATCGCGAGCACGATGGCATCCTTCGGCGACGTCTGGAGGAACCGGCCGTTGTTCTCGTGCCCGATGATGAGCGGGCGCAGCTCCTGCTCGTTCTTCCACTGGGCGCACCACTCCTCGAGCAGGATGACGATCACGTCCTCCACCAGCGCGACTTCGATTTCGGTCAGGTACCGCTCGGCCTTCACCGAATGGCCGCGGCCGCCGAGCAGCCGGTCGGCGATGGTCAGGGCCAGGCGGGGATTCACATCGAGGATGCCAACCCCGGTGAGCGGCTCGACCTTGAACAGGCAAAGGTGCGTCGGGTTGGGCAGCGACTCGGTGAACTTCGAGTACGCGACCGTGGTGAGCTTGGCCATCTTGAGGCCAAATTCCATGCGCAGGTAGAGCGACAGCCGCGCGCTGAGGTAGCGGATGAAATCCTCGTGCAGCAGGCGCAGCCGACGCAGTTCGACCTCGGAAAGAAAGGCGGGATTCCGGAAGTCGTAGGCCTCAACCTTCAGTCCCCCGTCCTGCTCGCTCCGGCTGCCGTCCGAGCGAATCAACAACTGCTTGGGCGCCTGGGATTCGGCGGCCTGCGCGAGCAGCTTGTCGATCTCCGATTGATCGAGGAAGTCCGACGCCGCCTTGGAGAAGTCCTCGGCCATGACGGTCTACTGGACGACAAAATCCGAGAAATAGACCTGCTCGGCGACCTTGCGCCCGAGGGTCTGGTTGTAAGCGGCGACCAGTTTCTCGCGGAGCACGTTTTTCGCGCCCGGCTCCTCCAGGTCGGCGAGGCTCAGCGACGAGAGCACGTTGAGCGTGACATCGGTGAGGCGCGGTTTGTCGCCTTCGAACACCCCCTTGATGCCGGCATCGGGGCCGGTGACGATGAAACTGGTCTTGAGGTAGCGCGTGCCCATCGTGCCGGCGAGGTTGACGACGAGATTGCTGAACTCGTAGCTGGGCGCGGCCTTCTCCTTGCCGCCCTTGCCTCCGTGGCCGCCGGACGTGTCCGCGGCGTGGGCCGCGCTCTCCGCGCCGGGTGGCGCCGAGAGTTTTTTCTGCATCCGGGGCAGCAGGACAAATTCGACGGCCGTCCAGGTGGCGACCGGCGCGAGCAGGACGGTGGCAATCGCGGGCAGCCAGGCGGACAGCGCCCCGCGCGCGGCGACCGGCGCCGCACCCGCCGGCGCCGCAGCGGCGGCAGCGGGAGTTCCGGGAGCGGAGGTGGCGGGGGCGGCAGGCGCGGCGGGTTTGGCGGCCATGATGATTCAAAATCAGCGCTTGAGGTCGACGATTTCCTGGAGCACGGAATCCGAGAGCGTGACGAGTCGCGAACCGGCCTGGAAACTGCGCTGCATCGTGATGAGCTGGGCAAACTGGTCCGTGAGATCGACGTTCGAAAGCTCGATCGCGCCCGACTGGATCGTGCCGAGACCGAAGCTGCCGGGCGTGTTCGCCCCGGTCGCCAGCAACGCGGCACTGCCGGCGACGGCGCCGATTGGCCCGGCGGCGATCAGACCGGAGTAGAGATTGTTGCCTTCCTTGTTCAGCGCGGAGGGATCGTTGAAATTCTGCAGGAGCACCTGATTGGTCGTGGCCGAGGAGCCATCCGAGTAGAATTCAATGATGCTGCCGTAGCGATCGACGCTCACGGACTGCAGCTGCTCGCCAGCCGGCGGAGTGCCATACTTGACATCACCGATGGTGGTTGGGACCACCGCGGGTACCGCGGGCACCGCGGGCGCCGCGCCGACCGCGGGTACCGCGGCGATCGCGCCCACGCCGCCGGTAAGCCCCTGAACCCGGTAGCCCTGGGCCGTCACCAGGTAACCCCGGTCGTCCCACCGAAAATCCCCGGCTCGCGTGGCGTATTCCTGGCCATCGGTCGCATTCTTGACCCGGAAGAAGCCGTTCCCGGAGATGCCGAGATCGGTCGTCTTGCCCGTGCTCGCAAGCGAGCCCTGGGTGAAGTTGGTGCTGATGCCCGCGAGACGCACGCCGGTGCCGACTCCGGTGTACGGCACATTGGCGACATCGCCTGACGACGGTGAGGATCGCTCCAGGATGTTGCTGAAGCTGTCGGCGAACTTCGCCTCCGACCCCTTGAAGCCGGTCGTGTTGATGTTGGCGATGTTGTTGCCGATGACTTCGAGGCCCTTGGAAAACGTCCGCAATGCGCTGACGCCGCTGCCCATTGTTCCGATGAGAGACATGGTCGTTGAGTTGGTTTGGGTTTGGCCTAGGCCCCACCGGTGGAAACCGGCAGCGGCGCGGGCGTGATGACTGAGCCAGGCTCCACCCGGAGCACGGCGGAAAGCGGGTAACTGATCCCTCCGATGACGACGTGCGGCGCACCGCCGGAGGCATCGATCGCGGTCACGATCCCAGCCGGGGTCGAACCATCGCCCGGGTCGACAGTGACACGATGCCCCAGATAACTGTTGGCGACCGTGCGCTGCTGATCCAGGCGGAGCGCGGCGATATCCTTGCTCATCACACTGGTCTGATCGAGCGAGGTGAACTGCGCCATCTGCGCGATGAACGAGGTGTCCTCCATCGGCTTCATCGGGTCCTGTTTCTGAAACTGGATCGCGAGGAGCTTCAGAAAGTCCGCCTGGCCGAGCGTCTTCGTGGGCTTGCGGGCGCTCGTCGATTCGTAATCGCCGGCATTGGCCGCCGCGATGGCGGAGGAGGGTGAAAGGGCGGAGATTTGCATGGAGAGTCGTTTAGGCGAACGTGTGCAACCGGAGCGCGGTCGCGAGGGGCACGAGCCGTGGCGCCGACGCCACGGGATCGGAGGTTGAAAGCGATTCCGAGGGCAGCACCGCGGACGGCCGGGCCGGGATTGGCTCATCAAATTGGCGCGCGCCCGGATCCCGCTGCTGTTGCGGCGCACCCTCGCCCGAAGCCGCACCGAAACCCGTGGACCGGGCTGGAACAAACACCGGTTCAATCGCGCGCAACGAACGGCCGGCCTCGCTGCCACACATGGACTGCCACTCCTGCGCGAGCACGGTCCGCAACTCAGTGGAGTCCGTGCGAAACGTCGCGTGCATCTCACCGCCCCGCAGTTCGACCCGGACCGCCAGGTCGGAACCACCGACCGAGAAACGCAGGTTCACCGCCGGGGCGCTGCCCGTCGCAAAACGCTCGACGGTTTCGAGCACCGTGGCCACCGCCCGGTGCGCCGCACTCGTCGCCGGAGAAGTACTCGCGGCCGGCCGGGGCGATTCCCCCGCCAAGGTCGCCGTCGCCCGCGCGGAAACATGGTCTCCGGCCTCGGATGACGGCTGGCGGATGAGGGATGCGGCGGACATGACAGGTGCGGACTGAGCAACGCCAGTGCCAAGCACGGGTTCATCGCCCATAACCTGCTCGGATGAATTACTTAAAAAACTTCTTACCGCTCCATCTGCCTCCGGGACGTTGCGCGGAAGATTCCCGGCATAGACCGCGGCAAGATTTGCCGCGCGTCCGGACAGGGTGCCGGAATTCCTGGCTCCCGGCGAGGCCACGGTCCCGCGTTTCGCCAGGAGCCCCGCATCCATCCGGAGATCGGCGTCACGACTCTTCCGATACGTCCCATCGTCCGCCTCCACCGTCGACCGATCGGATGGCGGCGCCCCGGCGCCGGCGTCAGGCCAGGGCGCTTTTTCGCCGGGCGGCACCGACACGACGGCCGGATTCCGGCCCGGTTCAAACGCAAGCACCGCCGGGGCGGGCACGTTGGTTCCTGGCGGCCACGCCGGGACAGGACTCGCGGCCACCGCCTCGACCGACGCCGGCGGGTTTGCGACCAGGCGCGCAATAACCGGCCCCTCCCCAGTGGAGCCTTTCACCCAGCCAACCGTGTCCTCGTAAACTCCAATTCCGGCGTGGTCTCGGACAACCTGCCCGCTGGCGGGCGCATCGGCCGGACGCGGGAACGGGACCATCACCGCAGCGTCATCCGGGAGCGAGGGCGAGGGCGACACCGCGGCGTCTTCCGGCCGCGACATCGCGGTGGTCGCAGGGATGACCTCCGATCGCGAGGGCGAGAAAATCAAAGGGGCGGCCGCGCCGCGCTTCAACCCCAACCCGGCATCGGTCGCAGATGAACCGCCCGCCACGAGCGCGTTGACCTCGTCCACCCCAATCCGGGCCACCGGCGCAAACGTCCTCGTGGTCAAGTCCACGCCGGTGAGTGCGCTCGCGCCGGAACCGGCGGCCGGACCGGCCGATGGAAGGCTGGCGACGCCAGACGACAACGTGGATCCCGCTGCCGCCGCGCGCGCGGAGCCAGGTCCACCAGCACCACCGCGTGGCGCGTCGGCGGGGGCTGCGGAAATGGAGCTCACGGCCGAGGGCATCAGCAGCTCGGATACAGTTGCCTCTGTCCGCTGCGCTGGGGCGGGGTTCGCACGCCGCCGGCCGGCCGGTGCGGACACTGTCTCCGCAAAATTTTCCTTCGCCGCCACCGACTTCACGCCCGGCTCCGCAACCTCGCCCGGGCCCGCGATCGCCACCCCATCGGTGATCGCCGGTGCTGGTGCTGGCGCCGCCAACGGACTTGCCGCGCGCGGAATGTCAGCCGGAGCAGGGCGCGGCAATTCCGCGTCCGGGGCGGGTTGCGCGGCGGGTACGGGCGCCGGGGAATTCTCGCCCGCTGCGTCCGAGCCTTCGTCGCTCGACGAAACGGACGCCTCCGCCTCGACCATGATTGAACCTGGTTCCGGTCGCCGGGCGGCAACGACAACCGGAAGCCATGGCGCGCCCACCGGCGGTGCTGGAGCTTCGGATACGTCTGGACCATGGGTGCCGGGTGAAACCGGGCCGGGACGGGCCGCCGGCCGTCCCGCACCCGTGGATGGCGGACTGAATTCGGCGTCCACCGGGATCTGCACCGAAATATCCGCCGGGAAGCCGGCAGGTATATCCATCCGGCTCGACCGGGAAATTCCGACCCAGCCAACCGGGCTGGGGTCCGCCGGCAGGTTTGCCCCGGGCACCGCGGGCACCGGAGCGGGCGCGATGATCGTGCCCACCTCCGCGTAGGCGAGGTCGGGAAAGAGTTGGGCAAAAACCAGGGGATCCGGGGTGCCCGGGGCGGCGATCGCGCTGCTGGCCAGTCCGGACGACGCGGGGGCGGGAATGAGGGTGCTGGGAAGCGAAGCGGAAAGTTGCATGGATTGGCGCCGTTCAGGGCAGGCCACCGCACCCGGCGGTGGCGTCGGATCGGAAATAGTGCGGACGGCCTAGGTCTTGCCGGATTTCATCAACCGCAATTTTTCGGAAAGAACCGCGGCGCGGCGGGCCAGCGGAACGTCGCCGCCGCCGGTGCGGGTCATCTCCTCGAAAATCGGCCCGACGAGGTCGGCCTTCATCAGCGAGAGAATTTTCACGGCGGTGACGTCGTCCATTTCGCGAAAAATGGTGACAGCCGCGCGGGGGCTCAGACTGCCGTAGGTCTGTGCCAGCGAGCGGATGTTCTTCGCTTCGTCGGCGGTGATCTCGATGACCTTTTCCCCGATTTCCCGGCGCATGCGGTCGAGGTCAGTCCGGATCTTTTCGAGTTCCTTGCCTTCGTTCGCGAGGCGGACGGCGCGCTGGTCCAGCGCTTCGGCCTGTTTGCGCAGCCGGGAGCGTTCCTCTTTCAGTTCGGAACCGAGGTTTTCGATTTCGATCGTCCAGAAATCCCAGCCCTTGGACTTGTCTTCGGCCACGGCGGCCTTCGGCCGCGCGGCGGCGGCCAGTTGCAGCATCGGAGCGGCGGCCCGCCAGCAAAGACCGACGCCCACGCCCACGCTGAGCAGCAGGCCGAACGCCGAAACCGCGAGGGGACTTTGGAGCTTGGCAATCATCGGGCGCAAAGGGCGGGGCCGGCGACGCGGCGCCCGGCAAAATCATCGAACTCGGCCTGTTCGGCCCGATTGGCCTCGTGCCGGTGCACGGCCCGGGCCTTTTCCTCGAGGCGTTGCACGGCCTGGAGTTTCCGGCGGGCCGCGACATAGTCGGTGCGGCGCTGCTCCATCTCGCTCCGGGCCGCGAACAACACCCGCTCGGCCTCAATTTCCGCCGCACATTCGCACCGGTACGCGGCGAGCCAGTTGGCGGCTTCGGCGGCCCGATACGACTGGGATTGCCCATCGTGGAGCGCGGCCTCAAACGCCGCCGTGCGCGCCCGTGCCCCGGCCAGGCTTTCCTCGGCCTGGACGTACTTGTGCACGGCGGCGGCAAAGCGATCGCGGGCCCGCATCTCCTGATGCGCGCGCAAGATGGCCACGGAGCGAAGCGGAAAGCTGAATCGTTTCATGAGAGGAGGGTTTTGAGGTTGAGGAGCGTCTGGGCCCGCGGCACATGCTCATGCGCCGCCTGCCGGAGAAATTTTCGCAGCGGCTCGTGCAGCGCGATGGCGTGATCGAGCGCGACATTCGTTCCCTTCGCGTAGGCCCCGATCGAGATCAGGTCCTCGTTCTTGCGGTAAAGCGCCAGTTGCTCGCGGGCCCGGCCGGCCACGGCGATTTCCTCGGGCGTGCAGATGTCCCGCGTGAGACGGCTCACACTCTCGAGTACTTCGATGGGCGGGTAGTGATTGAAATGCGCCAGCGCGCGCGAAAGCACGATGTGGCCGTCGAGGATGCCGCGCACCGCGTCGGCCACCGGCTCGTTCATGTCGTCGCCCTCGACCAGCACGGTGTACAAGGCGGTGATGGCGCCCTGCTCGCCCGCGCCGGTGCGTTCAAGGAGACGCGGCAGCATGGCAAACACCGACGGCGTATAGCCGCGCGTGGTCGGCGGCTCACCGATCGCGAGACCGATCTCGCGTTGCGCGAGCGCCAGCCGCGTCACCGAGTCCATCATGAAAAGCACATTCTTCCCCGTGTCCCGCCACGCCTCGGCGAGCGCCGTCGCCGTGAACGCCGCCCGCAGGCGCAGGGGTGCGGGCAGGTCGGACGTAGCCACGACGACGATCGCGCGCTTGAGGCCCTCGGGGCCCAGATCGTTCTCGATGAATTCGCGGACCTCCCGGCCGCGCTCGCCGATCAGCGCGACCACGACCACATCGGCCTCGGAGCCGCGGGCGATCATGCCCATGAGCGTGGACTTGCCGACGCCCGAGCCGGCAAAAAGGCCGAGCCGCTGGCCGCGGCCGAACGGAATGAAGGCATCGATCGCCCGGACGCCGGTCACGAACGGCTCCCGGATGCGCTGGCGGCGGAGCGGATGCGGCGGAGCGGAGGATTGGGCGGTGCTGCGCTCGACCGGCAGCAACCCGAGGCCGTCGAACGGGCGGCCAAACGCATCCAGCACGCGCCCCAGCAGGTGCGGACCCGGGCACGGGAGCGGCGGCCGGTCGGTGGCGACAACTTCAAAGCCGACGCGCAGGCCCGCCATGTCTCCGAGCGGCATGAGCAGCACGCGGTGTTCGCGAAAACCGACGACCTCGGCGCGCACGCTCAGGTCGTCGCGGGGCGAACGCACGAGACAGAGTTCGCCGAGGCCCACGTTCGGACCGTCGGACTCGATGATCAGGCCGGCGACGCCCGTGACCGTGCCGACCCGCTGCACCGGCGGCAGATGCCGGATCTGGGAGCGAAGCACGTCAACGAGTGGCGCGACGTTGGTCATTGGGCAAGGGGCTCAGGCCGGGGCCAGACTGCGGCCCAGGGCGGCGAGTTTGGTTTGCTGCCGCGCATCAGTGAGGCCGAAACGACTGCGGACCTGGCAGTCGCCCGGCCCGAACGCGGGATCAACCCGCAGGCGCAGGCCGGGGTACCGCTGCATCCAGTCGGGCTTGAGCTCCTCGAGGAGCGCAGCGTCGCGCGGACAGACGGTGAGCTCGAGATTGTCGCGCTCGGGGAGCAGTTCCGCCAGGGTCTCCGCGCAGAGCAGCGAGATCACTTCGGTGGGCGGTTCATAGCCGGCGAGCAGACGGCGCGCGAGCTCGATGGCGAGGCCGGGCAGAGCGGCCCGCAACTGTTCGAAGAGCATCGGCTCCAGGCCGGAAAGTTTCCTGAGCACGCCCTCGCTCAACTGCTCGATGTCGGCCCGAAACTGCACCATCTGCTGATCGGCGAGCGCGCGGGCCGCATCGACGCCGCGATTGTAGCCGGCCTGGCCGATCGCCGCGAGTTCCACCTCCGAGCAGAGCCGGCCGGTCTGGCCGGGAATGGCGGCGGCAGCGAGCGGACGGTCGAAGGCGATGATCGTGGCAAAGGCCATGGTCAGGTGACGAGGCTCGCGGCCGAATCGGACTCGAGGGTGATCTGTCCCTCCTCCTCCAACCGACGGACGGCCTGGATGATCGCGTCCTGCGCCGCCTCGACATCCTTGAGCCGGACCGGGCCGAGCATGTCGAATTCCTCGCGCAGGCTTTCGGCCGCGCGCTTCGAGATCGCCCCGTAGATTTTCGTGCGCAGGCTTTCGCTGGCGGACTTCATCGAAACGGCGAGATTCGCGGAGTCCACTTCGCGCAGCACCCGCTGCAGATCGGCCGGCGGCAGGCGGTTGAGATCCTCGAAGCTGAAGAGCTTCTTGCGAATCGCCGCACTGAGCGTCGCATTGCGCTCCTCGAGGCGGGCGAGCAGATTCTTGCCCGTGTCCTTGTCGAGCTGGTTGAGCAGATCGGCGACCACGCGGACGCCCCCGCTGCGGTGAAAGGAGGGCCGGACCTTGCTGTCAAAATGCCGGCCCAGGCTGCGGGCGATCTTGCCGACGATTTCCAGCGAGGTGGACTCGATGGTCCCGAGCCGCTCGATGACCTCTTCCCGCAGTTCCGGGCCGAGCAGGGTGAACACCTCGGCCGATTTTGCACTCTCGAGATAGGACAGGACGAAGGAGATCGTCTGCGGCTGCTCGTTCTTGACGAGGTTGAAGATCTGGCGGCCCTCCATCTCGCTGATGTCCTTGATGACATCGACCGAGGTGCCGACCGGGCCGACGCGGCCGATGATGGCGGAGGCCTTGTAGTCGCCCTTGGCGATCTCGAGGGTGCGCTGGGCGTAGGCCAGCCCGCCGAGCGCGGCGGTGGCGCTGACGGCCACGACGGCGGAGAACTCCTCGATCACCTGCGCCTGCACCGATTGCGGGATGATGGAGAGCAGGGACATCTCGCGGCAGAGCAGCTCGATCTGGGCGTCGTCGAACTGCTTGAGCACCTCGGCGGCCGCCTCGGGGCCGATGACGACGAGGAAAACGGCGAGCTTCTGCTGGCGGTTGAGCTTGGGATAATCGAGGTCGGCGGCCATGGCGACAGGTCAGTTCTTGCTGCCCGAGGCCGCCACCCAGTCGCGCAGGGCCACGCCGATGTTGGCGGGTTTCTGGCGGATGAGTTCGTTGAGCAGTTCCGGCGTGACGTGATTCGAATTCGGCAGCGCGCGCGCCGCGGCATCGGGGGAAAGCGACAGCACCTCGACCGGCACCGGTTCGGGTTTTTGGCGCGAGAGCATCCGCAGAAAAACCAGGAACACGATCCCGGCCGCGAGCACCGCCGTCCAGCGGCTGGCCACGGCGATCCAGCCCTGCCAGCGACCCTCTGACTGCTGGGCCTCGATCTGGGCCGGCAGGCGGTCGGCGGTTTGAAATGACACCTCCTGCAGTGAAACCAGGCTTTCGAGCGGCTGGCCCACGGCGGGCTTGAGGCCGAGCGCATTGACCACGATCTGCCGGAGTGCGTTCAGCTCCTCGGGCGTGCGCTTCTGCGGCACCGGCGCGGGCGCGGGCGCGCCGGCAGCAAGGGGCTTGGCGGCGGCCGGGAGCGCGAGCCGCGGGGCGACAAAGACGGCGGCCGTCAGGTTTTTGACCGTGCCGGGATTGCGCGTGGTGTTCGTCGTCGTGCGGTTGATCTCGTAAGTCGTGGTGCGGTTCTTGCGATTCTGATCGGACGTGGACGCCGGTCGGCCCGCGGTGTCGGTCGCACCCTGGCTCTTCTCCGGCACGTTGGCACTGACGCCGACCGCGCCACCCGAGGCGCGCGACTCGGACGTGACGATCGTGTCGTCGGTCGACGTTTGTGAGCGGACCACCTGGCCGTCGGGATCGTATTTTTCCTGGGTCAGGGTCGTCGCCTCGGTGTCGATCTCGGCGGAGACGCGGACGACCGCATTGCCCGGACCGATGACCGCCGCGAGCATGGACTCGACCTTGCGGGAAAGGTAATCCTCGACCTGCTGCCGATAACGCATCTGCGAGGATGCGCTGCCGAGCGTCGGGTCCTGTTTCAGTTCCTCGGAGAGCACGCGGCCGCGGTTGTCGACCACCGCCACCTGATCGGGGAGCAAACCCTGCACGGCATTGGCGACGAGGTGGCGGATGGAGTTGACCTGGTCGGCCTCGAGCCGCCCGCCACCGACATCGACGAAGACCGAGGCCGTGGGCTTGATCCCCTGCTCGGTGAGGAGCAGCCGGTTTTCCGGCTGCACGATCATGACGCGCGCCGAGCGGACCCCTTGGAGCTGGGTGATGGTACGGGCAAGTTCACCCTGCACGGCGCGCATGTAATTGGTCCGCTGCACGAAGTCGGAGAGGCCAAACTGGCCCTTGTCGAAGATCTCGAAGCCGACGCCGTCGCCGCTCGGCAGGCCTTTGCTCGCGAGATCCATGCGGAGCTTGTAGACCATGTTCGACGGCACCTGGACAGCGGAGCCGCCCGCGGTCACCTGGTGCGGAATATTCTGGGTCTGCAGATAGCCGATGACCGAGGCGGAATCCTTTTCGCCGAGGCGGGCGTAGAGCAATTGGTAGTCGGGGCGCTGCGACCACATCACCACGCCGGCGAGACCCAGGGCGACCGCCAGGGCGGCCACCACAAGTGAAACCCGCTGGTTGAGGCCCAGCTGTTTCCAGAGGTCGAGCAGGGATTGGGCGAAGTTCTTCATCGGGTGGTTTTCAGCGTTGGGCGCGCGGGGCTCAGGCCTGCATGCGCATCAACTCCTGGTAGGATTCGACGAGCTTGTTGCGCACCTGCACCATCATGGAAAACGCGACGGAGGCCTCTTGCATGGCGATCACGCTCTGGTGCAACTGATCGGTTTCGCCCATCAGCACCTTCCGCGTCATGGCCTGCGACGCATCCTGCTTGGCATCGACGGAGGCAACCAGCGTTTCGAGCATCCGGCCAAAGCCCTCGGTCGGGCCCGTCGTCTGCGTTCCCGGCAGGCTGAGCCCGATTTTGGGCAGCGGCGCATCGAGGCGCGCCAAGGCTGACGAAGTGAGCGGGTTGACGAGGCCGACGGGTGACATGGGAGGGCGGAGGGCTGGGAGCTTCGGGCGGGGAGCGGAGGGTCGAGAGTTGAGAGGTTCCAAACGGATAGGTGTGTTTTGGGTGTTCGCGTGGCTTGGCTCTCAGCTCTCAACCCTCGGCTCCGGGCCGTTGGGTTGAGAAAAAATTACTTGCCGATCTCGAGGGCTTTCCTGGCCATCTGCCGGGCGTTCTTGACGACCGAGAGGTTGGCTTCGTAGGCGCGGGTGGCGGAAATCAGGTCGACCATTTCAAAGGCGATGTTGACGTTGGGCATCGTGACGAGGCCGTCGGCCGCGGCGTCGGGGTGCTGCGGATTGTACACCTGCTGGCCGACCATGCGATCGGGCGTGATGGAGGCGACCTTAACGCTCTGCAGTCCCGGGCCACCGGCCGCGTTGACCCGCACCATCTCGGTTTCGAACGACACGATCTGCCGCTGATACGGCCCACCGCCATTGGGTGTGCGGGTGGTCTGCGCGTTGGCGATGTTCTGCGCCACGATGTCGAGGCGGGTCTTCTGCGCATTGAGTGCGCCTGAGGTGACACTGATGCCGGAGATGAGATTCATGGTGAAGATTCCGTCGCGATCACAGGTGGCCGCTGATGACCATTTTCAGCTGCTTGAGATTCCCCGAAACGATCTCGGTGAGGTAGTCGAACTCCATCGCGTTTCGGTTCATGGCGAGCAGCTCCCGCTCGATTTCGACGTTGTTGCCATCCGGGCGAATACTCCGGGCGGCCGGGTCCTCCGCCAAAACGGGCCGGAGCGTGTCGACGCCCCGGGCAAAGCCGCCGGCGGCGACCCGATCCTTCAGCTGCCGCTCGAAATCCGGCGCCACGTCGACCCGGTGATAGCCCGGCGTCTCCGAGTTGGCCATATTCGAGGCGATCGCCTCCTGGCGCAGGGCCGTGAGATCCATCAGCTTCCGCGCCAACTGGTAGTTCTCGGACTGGAAGATGGGATCAATCATGCCACCCGATTTAGCAAAGCCGGTGCCAGCCGAATACGCACGCGCAGATCCCTCAGCCCGACAATCGATTAGAGTTTAGCCCACGATCTCGATTCCCCGAGCGGCCTCACGGACCGAGCCTCCGGGGAAAATATTGCCGGGCATTCGCGCCGCCGTGTCCACGCTGATGACGAACCGGCGACGACGAGGCGTTGCCCTCCGAAAAGCCGCAGCCCCGGGAGTATCATCGTCCGCCGCTTCATTCTTGGCGAAATGAGCCGATTGAACGCTCACGACACTCATCATGAGGGAAAGTGAATTCGATTTCATCCGCAGCCTCGTTTACGAACGAAGTCGCATCAACCTCGGTCCCGACAAGCGCGAGCTCGTCTCGGCCCGACTCGGCAAGCGCTTGCGGGCGACGAATCTGACCACCGTGGGAGAGTACTGTACTCTGCTGCGGTCCGCCGGGGCCGAACAGGAGCTCGCCAACTTGATCGACGTCATCTCGACGAATCACACGTTTTTCTTTCGCGAAGGCGCGCACTTCGACTTTCTCCGGGCCCAGGCCGTGCCGGAAATGAGCGCACGCGCGGGGGCCGAGCGGTGGCAGCGGTTCAACGTCTGGAGCGCCGCTTCGTCCTCGGGCGAGGAAACCTACTCGATCGCGATGACCCTCGCCAGTTGCCTGACCAACTGGCCGTGGCACGTCGAGGGCACCGACATATCGCACCGGATCCTCGAAAAGGCCCAGGCCGCCATCTACCGCGACGAAACAGTCAACCGGTTGCCGCCAGAGATCGTGCGCGCCCATTTTCAGCGGGGCTTCGGCCCGCAGGAAGGCACCTACCGGGTGCGGAGCGCACTGCGCGACCACGTGACCTTCCGGCAGCTCAATCTCCTGGAGGGCGAGCCGCCGTTTAAAGAACCGTTTCAGGTGATTTTTTGCCGCAATGTCATGATCTATTTTGACCGGGCGACCCAGGAGGAACTCGTCGCCCGGCTGACCCGGCGGCTCGTGCCCGGCGGTTACCTTTTCGTTGGTCACGCCGAGAGTCTCACCGCCGTCCGCCATTCGCTAAAGTCCATCCGACCGGCCATCTACCAGCGCCCGCTGGGCACTTGAACCCATGCTCGAACGCCCCATCCGCGTCCTCATCGTCGACGATTCCGCCGTGGTCAGAAAGCTCGTCAGCGACGCCTTGAAAACGGATCCCGCGATCGAAGTGGTGGGCACCGCCATGGACCCGTTCATCGCCCGTGACCGGATCAAGGAGCTCCGTCCCGACGTCATCACGCTCGACCTCGAGATGCCGCGCATGGACGGGCTCACGTTCCTGCGCATCCTGATGGAGCAGCATCCCCTGCCGGTCATCATCATGAGTTCGCTCACACCGCGCGGCTCGACCTGCGCGCTCGAGGCCCTGCGTCTCGGCGCGTTCGATGTGCTTTCCAAGCCGAGCGGATCCTTTTCGTTCGGCAATCTCGGTCCCCAGCTCATCGCCTGCATCAAGGCCACGGTCGGGGCGAAAGTACGGGCGCGGAGTCCCGGGGCCGCTGAACCGAAGCCCGTCGTCCGGCCTTCCCCTGCCGGGGTCCGTTCCCTGGCCACGGTCGTGCGGCATCCGCGCAGTCTGATTCTCCTCGGCGCCTCGACCGGCGGCACCGAAGCCTTGCGCGAAGTCCTCACCCACCTGCCCGCCGGACTCCCCGGCATTGCGATCGTACAGCATATTCCCGCGCTGTTTTCGAAGGCGTTCGCCGACCGGCTCAACCAACTCTGCGCCTTCGAGGTGCGCGAGGCCGTCGATGGCGACCGCCTGGCGCCCAATCTCGCACTCGTTGCCCCGGGAAACTTCCACCTGCTGTTGCAGTGGAATATCGATCACTACCGGGCCCGGGTGATCGATGGGCCCCCGGTCTGGCACCAACGGCCGGCCGTCGATCTGCTGTTCAAATCCGCGGCCGATTGCGGGGGCGCGCCGCACACCCTGGCCGGCATTTTCACCGGCATGGGCAAGGATGGCGCCGAGGGTCTGCTGCGCCTGCGGCAGCGCGGCGCCACGACGTTTGCCCAGGACGAGGCATCCAGCATCGTCTACGGCATGCCCCGGGCCGCCTGGGAATTGGGCGCGGCCCAGCGGCAAGTTCCGCTCGATCGGGCCGCCCCCCTTATCATCCAGCACTATGCCACCGGGATTGGCGCCGCTCCCCGCCTCGCGCCCGTGCTCACATGACCAACACTGATTCCACGCCTCCAGCGCCCGCCACGATCCTGATCGTCGACGACGAGCCCGTGGTCCTGTTGTCGCTCAAGCTCACGCTCGAGCGCCAGGGTTTTTCCGTCGTCGCCTGCGCCAGCCCCTTGAAAGCGCTCGCGATCCTGGCCGATCGCGACTTCGCCGTCATCATCTCCGACCAGCGGATGCCCGAGATGATGGGACTCGATTTCCTGATCGAGAGCCGCCGGCTCCGCCCCCAGGCGTCCCGCATCCTGATCACCGCGGTGCTCACGCTCCCGACGATTGTCGATGCCATCAACAAGGGCGAAATTTTCCGCTTCGTCGCCAAGCCCTGGCTCCGCGAGGAGCTCATCGCCACCGTCTGCAACGCCGTCCAGCGCCACGACCTGGTCGCCCGCAACGAGGCGCTGCAATGCGAGACCCAGCATCTCAACGCCCAGCTCACCGCGGCGAACACGGCGCTGGCCGCCCGGATCCAGGAGCTCGAAAACCAGCATCTGCGGCTGGACGCCGCGAACCGCGAACTTGCGGCCAGCTACGAGAACTCGCTCGAATTGTGCCGTCGGATCCTCACCACTTTCGATCCGATTCTGGGCGGCGAGGCCAAGGTCCTGGTGGAGCTGGCGAAGCAGATGGCGGCCACCGAACACTTCACCGAGGAGGAACGCCACGCCCTGCGCGCCGCCGCCTGGCTGTGCGACATCGGGCTGATTGGCGTCACCCGCGAAATGCTGCGGACCTTTCGCCAAAATGCCGAGCGCCTCACCAAGCGGGAAATCGCCACCCTGCACTACCATCCGGTCTACAGCCAGACGCTCGCCGCCCTCGTGGACAGTCGCGCCAGCGTCGGCGAAGTCATCCGCGCCCATCACGAACAATACGACGGCCGGGGATTTCCGGATGGCGTGGCCGGCAATGCCATCCCCTGGCCCGCCCGTTGCCTGGCGGTGGCGGTCGGCTTCGTCGAGTCGGGTTTGTCCAGGTCGGCCGCAAGCGAAAAACTGCTCGCACTTTCCGGATCGGCGTACGACCCGGAAGCCGTCCGCCTTTTCCTGAAGGCGACGAACCTGACGCACCTGCCCCGTCAGGTCCGCGAAATCCTGCTGCACGAACTGGAAGCCGGCATGGTGCTCGCCAACGGCATCTACAGTCCGCACGGGCTGTTGCTCATCGGCGAGGGCCAGCAACTGAGCCCGCCGATGATCGCCAAGATTCTCAGCCACAACGAAGCCACCCCGATCAGTCACCGGTTGCTGGTGTACACCTGAATCGGAAGACACGGGTTGTGCTCAAGTTCGCGCCGGACCATCCGTAGATTCTAGTTGGCGGTCTGCACTACACGCGCCCCCAGATTTCATCCCTCTCATGCACTTACTTCGCTCTTCCCGTGAATTCGACGGCGCCATTCGGACCGCGGGCTAAGTCATGGCCTCACCGTCCATCGCCTCCATTTTTGCCCAGCGCGTCGTCGTTGGCGTCGGTGACATGGCGGTGTCCAACAACGTCCAGGTCACCCTGAGCACCTACGCGCTCGGGTCGTGCCTGGGCGTCGTGGCCTACGATCCCGTAACCCGGGTGGGCGGCATCCTGCATCTGATGCTGCCGGATTCGTCCCTGTCGCCGGATAAGGCCGGCAGTCAGCCCGCGATGTTTGCCGACACCGGCCTGCCGCTGTTCTTCCGGTCGATGATGGGCATGAAGGCCGATCGCGGGCGCCTGCGCCTGTGCGTGGCGGGCGGCGCCAGCGTGCTCAGCGGCCCGGATTCATTCAAAATCGGCGATCGCAATGTGATCGCCGCCAGGGGATTTCTAACCCGCAACGGCTTTGCCGTGCGGCATTCCGCGACCGGCGGGACCGTCAATCGCACGCTCCACCTCGAGGTGGGCACCGGGACCGTGACCCTGAAGATGCCGGAAGGCACCAACACGGTCTCGCTCGCGACGTGAGGCGAGTGACTTCATTTTTTACCCGCCATTTTTTGCCTTCCCCCCTGCCTTGGTCGCCAGGAGTTCAAACTCTAGGTGGTGAAAACGATGGGGATGAATGCGCTGAAGGTTGCACCGCCGGGACGGGCCACCAGGCAGAGGAGAGAGAAGGAAATTATGGAACGGCCTGGAGGCAAAAAGATGTGGGGCAAAAAATTCGATCTAGGTGGCGCGTGATTTCATCTTTTACCCGCCATTTTTTTGCCTTCCTCTGCCTTGGTCGCCAGGAGTTCAA
>JBIJCX010000520.1:0-4721 GCA_044344465.1 Opitutaceae bacterium | reverse complement strand
TTTCCCGGGGGCCCAACTGGGGGGGGGGTGGGGGGTGGGGGGTTCGGGGGGGGGGGGTACTCGATCCTGAAGCGCTGGGTGCGCACGGTGCGACCGCGCCAAGCGCCGGCTTTCCTGACGCTGCACTTCGCCCCGGGGCAGTGTGCCCAGGTCGACTGGGGCGCCTAAACCCCTCCCGGATCCGATCCCCCTGAAAATCGAGTTTCCTACCAGTCATTTCCATTCCCGAGGATGCAGCTGAAGTTGATGTGCCTCGCGTCTGGAAAACTCGTCTCGTGCGGCCAGTTCCGGGCATTGTCTTCGGAGAAGAGAATCTTCCCGTTGCCCAAGCCAAAGGCTTGGGCGCCCCGTTGCGTATCGATGTAGGGACCGTCTTTCGGGGCCAGCCGATACCAGAAATGCGCCGTTTCGCCGACCCCCGTGGGAGCGGCCTGAGCGTGGCACCAGCCGCCAAACAGACTGACGCTGGCGATCATCACGGCGAGCAAACCGTGGCAGGAGTGGCTGAACGGGGATCTTGGTTTCATAGGTAGGGGAAGCGGCATGAGTAAGCCGCAGGAATGACTTGGGCAACTGAAAGGAAGGTGAAGTTCAGCCGAATCGTCGTACGGTGCGACGGTTTTCGGCGTGCACCAATCGTTCTCATTCTCGTCCTCTCAACCCGGCGAGAACGAGGAACGATTACGAGAATGAGAACGATGGAAAGGGAGGTGTCCCCCTTGGTTGCGGCCTCAGGCCGCGGCGTGAGCGCGCTTGCGTAGGCCGGAGTGGATCGAAAATGCTGCCGGCAAGCCGATGCGCCACGCTCTTCTCGTCTTCCTGCTCGGAACCGCGGCAGTTTGCGGTCAGGGCACCCAGTGGGTCGAAGGCTTCAGCCAGGTCGAAGCCCGCCCAAACGGCAGCCACCCGATTTCGAGCCGCGATTTCCGCGGGTCGTCCCGCGGCTTCATGACGACCCCGTGGTGGACTCACGGTACCGTTCAGACGAATCGGGTCTCATGGAGGACCGCGGTTGTGCCGGCCAAGCAGGCCACGACTTTCCTACCAGTTAAACCCCTCCCGGATCCGATCCCCCTGAAAATCGAGTTTCCTACCAGTAACCGCGTGAAACCAATTGGTGTAGGGCTGGACCTTGGTCCACGCCCGAGAAGATCGTTCGGTTTTCCGTCGGCACCTCAGGCACGCACCAAGGTGCGGCCCTACATTCAAGTGCATCGTTACGGCTAAAACCAATTATTGCTCGAAGCCCGGGCATCCCAGGGTAGAAAGGCGGGGTGAGTTACCGCATCCTCACCGCCAGTCGAACTTAGCCCAGCATCTCCCGTCCGATTGATCGTCACGCCACGACCGCTCTTTCCGCCCAGTTCTATTCTCCCCCTCATGTCCTCCTCTCCTCTCAATCGCCGCGATTTCTTATGTGCCAGCGTTGCGGCCGCGGCGACATTCACGATCCTGCCAGGGCGGATGCGTGGCGCGGTGCGGGAGGCGTCGGCGAACGACAAGCTCAATATTGCCGGCATCGGCATCGGCTCGCAGGGCGCCTCCAATCTCCGGAATCTGGAAGGCGAAAACATCGTCGCCCTCTGCGATGTGGACCTCGGATACGCCGCCAGGACCATCGAGCGGTATCCCAACGCCAAGGTCTACACCGACTACCGGGTGCTGTTGGAGAAACAGACGGACATCGATGCCGTTTTGATCGCCACGCCCGACCACACTCACGCGGTCATCGCGATGGCCGCGATTCAGGCCGGCAAACACGTCTACTGCCAGAAACCGCTCTGCCATGATCTTTATGAAGCGCGCGCGCTGGCCAGGGCCGCCGCCGCGTCGAAGGTGGCCACGCAGATGGGCATCCAGGGCCACAGCGGCGACGGCTTTCGAATGATCTGCGAATGGATCGCCGACGGCGCGATCGGAGAGGTGCGCGAGGTCGACGCCTGGTGCAGCCTGACGTATTATCCGTGGGGCCACGCATCGTGGAGCTCCAAATGGGGCCGTCGACCGGATGATCGGCCCGCTGTGCCGGAGAAGTTGAACTGGGACTTGTGGCTCGGGCCCGCGCCCGAACGCGCGTATCATCGGGCCTACCACCCGGGGACGTGGCGTTGCTGGTGGGATTTTGGCAACGGCATGATGGGTGATCGCGGGGCGCACACGCTGAACCCCGTGGTGGCTGCGCTTCAGCTCGGCCCGCCGACGAGCATCGAAGCCACGTCGAGCGATCTCAATCCCGACACCCATCCGATTTCCTCGATCGTGACCTTCCGCTTCCCGGCCCGCGGACCGCGTCCGCCCGTCAAGCTCACGTGGTACGAAGGACTCCGTCCGCCGCGCCCCGCGGAGCTCGAAGACGGCCGCAAGTTGCCCGCCGAGGGCGGCGCGCTCCTGAAGGGCAGCAAGGGCACGATCCTGTGCGGGGTGAGCGGAGACAGCCCGCGTCTGATCCCCGAGACCGCCATGCAGGCCTATCAGCGCCCCGCACCGAGCCTACCGCGGATTCCCGGCGGCATGACCGGCCACGAGATGGACTGGGCCCGCCATGCCAAGGCCGGCACGCAACCGGGCGCGCATTTTGGCTACAGCGGCCCGCTCACGGAGACCTGTTTGCTGGGCAACATCGCCAAGCGGATGGACACCCGGATCGAGTGGGACGCCACCAAACTCGAAATCACGAACCTGCCCGAGGCGAACCAGTATGTCCGCACCATCTACCGTCCGGGCTGGAGCCTTGGCGCCTAGCCCGCTTTGGCCTTCCAACGTTTCATTCGCAGCCGTCCGACTCACTCTGCCCATTCCCGTCCGTCATCCCTGATCCAACGTTTCCACCCCATGACCCGTCGTTTCCTGTCCATCCTATATAGCCTCACGCTTGCTTCCCTCGCGGTGCACGCCGCCGAATCTCCCGCCGCCCGCATTCCTTTCGCGGCGCGGCCCGACGAAGGGGCGGTCCAATGGGGTCGGGCCGTTACTTGTTAGCACCGGTTCCGGGGAACGCAGTTTTCACTCGTGCAGTGAGCCGGGAAATCGGTCGCTAACAGTGCTCCGCTTCGGGTGATCGCGAAGCCGATACACATTGGCCAAAAGATCCGGCTCGACCCGGTGGGTACGGTTTCGGAGCGGGTAATGCCTTCCTTGCTTGAACAGACCACGACCAACATCGAGTCGTTGCCAGCATTTATCCGGGATGTGGGCGGGCCAAGTGAGGGAACTTCGTGACGGACGGGACTTCGCCTGTTCTTCTTGGCGCCAGCATGAGATTAACTTTTCCACGCTGGGTTGCCTGTCGTCGTTATCTGGGTCGTCACGATGCAGTTGAATGTGGGGCCGCACCTTGGTGCGTGCCGGAGGTGCCGACGGAAAACCGAAAAGTCCTTTCGGGCGTGGACCAAGGTCCAGCCCTACACCAACTGGTTTCATGCGGCTCACTTTGGGAATGGGTCCCGACTGAATGGAAACGCACCGTTGTCGCGGTCGGCGTCAGCATCCTCGCCGCGCTCCACCACAGTGCCAGCGCCGCCGTCCCGGAGGTCATCGAGTCCTTCATCGCCCGGGCCTCGGTGAAGCAACCGCGGCAGACCGAGGCGGACATCGTGGTGTTGCGCGATGGCACGCTGTTCGCCGCGTGGTCGGATTTTTACGAGCAGGCGGCAGACAACGCGCCGGCGCGCATCTCCGCGGCCAAATCGACCGACGGGGGCCGCACCTGGGGCCCGCGCTTCACGCTGCAGGAGAACACGGGGAAGGCGAACGTGATGAGCGTGAGCCTGGTGCGTTCGCGGTCGGGCGATCTGCTCTTCTTCTACCTGCAAAAGAATTCGCTGACGGACTTGAAGGCGTATGTGCGCCGCTCGACCGACGACGCGAAATCATGGGGCGCGGCGACGCTCGTGACTCCCGAGGAGGGCTATCACGTGATGAACAACGCGCGGGTCATCCAACTCCGTTCGGGCCGTCTGCTTGCGCCGATCGCCACCACGGCGCGGGTGTGGACGAAGAACGACAACTTCAAGGGAAGCTGAAAAAGGGTCATGCCAAGAATCCGGACAAATCCCCCTCTGGTGATGCACAGTTGCGGGCGAGCGGCAGATTGGGGTCACGTCTGGAAACCGGACAGAACGCGTGTGGGTGGAAGCTGGGCGGTTGCGTCGTTCCGACACTGGCGAGGTAATCGGAAGGGTGAGATTCCTCGCAGCCTATTGGTTGTGTCTGTGGGCGAAGAGGTCGATATGGCCGGAATCCAAATGTGACGCCACGCGACCCGGCTATTCGGCACCAACGTCCGGCGCGTGGCTGCGGGCATATGCTGGGCCAAGAGCCGCACGATCGATGTCTTGGGAACTTCGTGACGGGCGGGACTTCACCTGTTCTTGTTTGCGCCAGCCATGAAATTACCGTTCCTCCGCTGGGTTGCCTGTCGTCGTTATCTACGCACCGCTGTCGCGTTCGGCGTCGGCATCGGCATCCTCGCCGCGCTCCCCCATTGTGCCAGTGCCGCCGCCCCGGAGGTCATAGAGTCCATCATCGCTCGGGCCTCGGTGAAACAACCGCGGCAGACCGAGGCGGACATCGTGGTGCTGCGCGATGGCTCGCTTTTCGCGGCGTGGTCGGATTTTTACGAGCAGGCGGCAGACAACGCGCCGGCGCGCATCTCCGCGGCCAAATCGACCGACGGGGGCCGCACCTGGGGCCCGCGCTTCACGCTGCAGGAGAACACGGGG
>JBIJCX010000429.1:0-6570 GCA_044344465.1 Opitutaceae bacterium | reverse complement strand
CGGGGTGCAGCGGATCGTCGCCTCGCTGACCGCGGTGTTCGCCGCGCTGGCGCTCGTGCTGGCGGCGGTGGGGCTGTATTCGGTCCTCGCTTACGCCGTCGCCCAGCGCACGGGTGAAATCGGCATTCGCATGGCGCTCGGCGCCCGGCCCAGCCAGGTCATCGCGCTGGTCCTGCGCAGCGGGCTGAAACTGGTCGGCCTCGGGCTGGCCGCCGGGTTGATCGCGGCCGCGGGCGCGGCGCGGTTGATCGAAACCTTGCTCTTCAACGTGCAACCGCTCGACCCGCTGGTGTACGCCGGCGTCGCCGCGCTTTTTGCCGCCGTCGCCGCCCTCGCGTGCCTCCTGCCATCGCTGCGGGCGTCAAGGATCGATCCGATGGTGGCACTGCGGGCGGAGTGAGGCGCCTTTGGTTCCAGCGTCCCGCTTTTGGGAATCTCTCATTCCACAAATGGACGGACCCCGGTGATCCGCGGGCGGCGCGATCGGTTTCGAAAATTTCTCTGCGTTGAAAATCAGCTACTTGCGGTTCCCAAGCCGACGCGGCACACGCGTTGCTAAAGAGACTCGCTCCATGAAAACGTCGCTGCTCGCCTCCCTGGTGGTTTTCGGCGCGACGCTGCTCTCACCAGCGCCCGCCTGCACGTCGTCCGCCACCACCCAGTCCTCACCGCCACCCACCCGCAACGCCTCAACCACCGCCTCCTCAACAAAAAAGCCCGTCGCCCAACCGCCGCCCAAGGCTCCGGCCAAGCGCACCGCTCCCGCCTTTCTGTTCATGTGAGAACCCGCCTTATCCGGAGATTCTCCGCCGCCTCGCGGCGGATTAGGGAGTTTGTCGGACGCGGGCCAAGAGAATGCCCCTGATTCTCAAATTTCAGCCTAATGTCATTTCGCCGCCGACAAACTCCCTCACGATGATTTCCCTCCGCCACGTCGACCGCGTCTATCCCCTCAAGGGCGGGCCTTATTACGCCCTCCGCAACATCAACCTCGAGGTCAACCAAGGCGATTTCCTCTCCATCATGGGCCCGTCGGGCTCCGGCAAATCCACGCTGCTCCACATCCTCGGCCTGCACGATGCCGCCTGGGAGGGCGAATATACCCTCTGCGGGGAACAGGTCCACCTCCTCGACAAGAAGAAGCGGTTCGCGCTGCAGAAAAAAACCATCGGCTTCGTGTTCCAAAGCTACCATCTGCTCGACGATCTCACCGTTTACGAAAACCTCGAGATTCCGCTTTCCTACCGCGACACGCCAAAAAAGGATCGTGAAAGCATCGTGTGCGACACCCTCGATCGGTTCCACATCGTCGCCAAAAGGGATCTCTACCCGTCCCAACTCTCCGGCGGCCAGCAGCAGCTCGTCGGCGTCGCCCGCGCCCTCGTCGCCAGCCCCGCGCTCATCCTCGCGGACGAGCCGACCGGCAATCTCCACTCCGATCAGGGCCGCGAAATCATGGCTCTCTTCAAGAAGCTCAACCAGGAGGACGGTGTCACGATCGTCCAGGTCACCCACTCCAACGAAAACGCCACCTACGGCAGCCGCATCGTCCGCCTGGCGGACGGGATGATCGTGAATTGACCAATGGCGAATTCAAAGACCAATGACCAATGGCCAATGACCAATTCCCATGAATCGCCTGCATCGAAGTGACGCCCACGTGCGCCGCAATTGGTCATTGGACATTGGGCATTGGTCATTACGGCGGCCCCGACCGTGCCCGCCGCGCTCGTCAGCCGGCTTCGTGCGCCTCCTCGTGTTAGCCTTTGCCGTTGCCACCGCTTTCACCGCGCGCGCCGCCTCGCTCACCCTCGACGACGCCATCCGACTCGCACTGGCAAACAACCAGCGCGTCAAGGTCAGCGCGTTCAGCCCCGACATCGCCCGCGCCAACCTCCTCGCCGAGTACGGGCGCTTCGATCCCGCCCTCACCTTCCGCCGCAGTTACAGCGAGAACGAGTTCCCGGTCGCCACGAGCCCGCTCGTCACCCAGCTCACGCAGACCGATGACTACAGCCTCGCGCTCGACGGCACCACACCCTGGGGCCTCACCTACAGCCTCGGCGCCACCGCCAACAACGAACGCGGCACGTTCAACCGGTTCTCGGACAGTTTCATCACCTTCGGCGGCGTCAGCATCACGCAACCTCTCCTCCGCGGCTTTGGTTTCGGCGCCGGCCTCGCCGGCGTCCGCGTGGCCAAGGCGAATCGCGGCATCTCGGACTGGCAGCACCGGCAGACCGTCATCGACACGGTCACCAGCGTGATCCTCGCCTACAACAACCTCGTGCAGGCCCGCGACAATCTGCGCATCGCCCGGCTCTCGCGCGAACTCGCGGCCCAGCTCCTCAGCGACAACGAAAAGCGTAATCGGATCGGCAGCCTCTCGGATGCCGACGTCACCCAGGCCCGCGCCCGCGTCGCCAATCGCGAGGAGTCGATCCTGTTTGCCGAACGCAGCGCCCGGGACATCGAGAACCAGCTCCGGCTGCTCCTCGGCGAAAGCGCGTTCGCCAACACCGGCGCGCCGATCGAGATCACGCCGCTCGCTCCGGCTGCTGACGCGGCGGTCAACCCCGCCGATGACCTGAAAAGAGCCTATGACCTCCGGCCTGATTACCAGGCGGCCCGGCTCGGCGTCACGATCCAACGGGCCAACCAGGCGCTGGCGCAAAACCAGCTGCTGCCGCGGGTCGATTTTGTCGGCAGCTACGGCTACAACGGGAACGACCGCGATTTCGCCGCCAGCCGTGCGCAGGTGCGCCACGCGGACAACCGCGCCTACTCCGCCGGCGTCGTGGTGCGCGTGCCGCTCGCGTTGGCCGAGGGCCGCGGTCGGGCGCGCGCCGCCAAGCTCAGCCTGCGTCAGACCGAGGCGGACCTCTCCCGCCTCGAACAGGATATCGCCGTCGCCGTCACCGCCGCGGCCGGCCAGATCGAAACCACCGGGCAGCGCGTCGCCGCCACGCTTAACGCTTACGAACTCGCGAAACAGGCGCTCGACGCCGAGCAGAAGCGCTTCCGCGCCGGCACGAGCACGACGTTCTTCGTCCTCCAGCTGCAGGAGCAACTCTCCGCGGTCGAGAGCGGCTATTACCGGGCGCTTGCGGATCAGCGACGGGCGATTGCCAACTACCAGCGCGAACTCGGCACCACGCTTGCGAAGTACAACATCAAGTTGGAGTAAGCTTTTCTCCGGGTTTTTTCCGGCGGCCGGAAAAAACTAGCGCGCGTGGCGCGTGGCAAACAGCCTCGGAGCAATCCCCGAGGCATGCGATCCGAGGTAGGAGCCTGCTGGCAGGCGATTCTCAACCGGTCTGCTCCAACTCCTCCCGCCGAACAGTCACGCCGCGGGTGATGGAGCGGACCATCATCTCGCACATCGCCATCGTCTCGAGGTTGTGGCGGACGGAGATTCCGGGCTCCTTCCCTTCGGACACATAGGCATGGAAATCGGCCAGCACGCCGGTTTCCGAATCGAGGCTCGGGATCGCGACCGCGGTCGCGGGGCACACGCCGAAATTCACCGCCGGCCGGGCCGAAAACTCGGCGCGATCGTCACGGACCACCAGCGCGCCATTGGCTCCGTGAACCTCGATCCGCAGCGAACCGCGGCTCGCATCGTGCGTGTGCACATAGTTCACGGCCACGCCGCTGCGAAAACGCAGGAAGGCACTCGTGTTGTTGTCGTGCTCGTAGGGCGTGTAGCTCGCGCGATAGCCGTGCGCCGTCATCTCCGCCACCGGCCCCAGCCAGTACAACAGGTTGTCGAAATGATGGCAGCTCATGTCCCACACGCTCGCGAACGGATACGTGAGCGTCCGTGGCTGCGGGCGCACGCGATGCTGCACGTAGTCGACGAGGAAGGGCGCCGCGACCGCAAAGGGTTCGCCCGCGCCCAGCGCCCGCCGCAGCAGGTCTGACACGCCGTCGTAGCGGTAGTTTTGCGCGACCGCCACCACGCCGCGTTGCGCCGCGGTGTACGTCACGAGCTCGACCGCGTCGTGCCAGCAGGGTGCCATGCCTTTTTCGATCAGCACCGCCACGCCGTGATCGAGGCCGAGTTTCGCCAGCGGCACATGCGTCACCGTCGGCGTGCACACGATCATCGCCTGCGGCCGGGTGGCCGCCAGCGCCGTCGCGACGTCCCGAAAACACGCCGACTCCGGCAACCCGGCGAGCGCCCGCGCTTCCGCCAGATGGGTCTCGGACGCGTCGACCAACCCGACGATCTGCCAGCCGTTGTCCGGGCGGCAGCGCTCGACGGGCCAGCGCCCGCGGTTGCCGACCCCGACCAACAGCACGGAAAGCATGGGTTTCATGGGAAGAGACTGCGGCGCACGCGCGTCACGATGGGGACGCCCGGAGGTGCCAAACGAGAAGCGACCGTCGCAACCCTCACGCCCGCCGGCCAGCCTGCGCGTGCCGCAGCGCGCCATACGGGGCGCGTTCCGTGCGCGTCAGCATCGCGTTGGCCTCGGCATCGTTCACGAACCGCTCCGCCTTCGGATCCCACGTGAGCGGCCGGGCCAGCTTCATCGCAATCCAGCTCACGATGCAGGCGGTGTTGGCGCGATGCGCCACCGGCGCGGGCACCAGCGGCGTGCGGCGGGAGCGCACGCACTCAAGCCAGTTCTCGTGATGCTCCTTGCTCTGCGGGAGCTGCACCGCGACGCCCTTCGGGTCGATGAGCCTCTCGTCGCTCGCATCGAGCGGCCGGAGCCGGCCGCGCTTCACCTGCGGATCCTTCGTCGCCACGCTGCCGCGCGAAACGAAGATCCATCCGGCATCGCCGATGAACTTCAGGCCATTGGGGAACTTGTCCGATACCGCCACCTTCACGTCGCCGCGATACGTCAGCTCCACGTGGTAGGCGCCGTGCACGTTCCAGATCTTGTGCTGGGGAAAATCCGCCCTGGCCTCAACCCGGCTCGGGCCGCTAAGCTCGACGTCCAGCGCCCAGTGCAGGATGTCGTAGTGGTGCGCGCCCCAGCCGGTAATCATCCCCAGGCAATAGGCGTCGTTGCGCAGCCAGCCGGGCCGGTCGTAACCCTTCTGCGGGTGCACGCGCTGCTCGGTGTAGGGCCTCTCCGCCGTCGGTCCGAGCCAGCGGTGGTAATCGAGATTGGCCGGGACCGGCTGCGTCGGCTCATCCGGCGCCGTCGGATCGATCGGCAGGCCGATCTCGACGCGTTGCAGCCGGCCGACCCGCCCGCTGCGCACGAATTCGCAGGCCTGCCGGAACTGCGGACTCGAACGCTGCTGGCTGCCAAGCTGGAAAATCCGGCCCGACTTCACAATGGCGGCGGTCAACATGACGCCCTCGGCGTGGGTCATCGTGTAGGGCTTCTGCAGGTAGACATCCTTGCCCGCGAGCACGGCCTCCAGCGCCGGTTGCGCGTGCCAGTGGTCGGGCGTGCTGATCACGATGGCGTCGATGTCGGTGCGCGCGAGCATCTCGCGGTAATCGCCGTGCACCGAAATCTGCGGCGGCGTGGCATTCTTCTCGCGATACCACCCCTCGACGAGCGTCTTCCCGTCGGCGGCGCGACGGGCATCGACGTCGCACACGGCGACATAGTCGGCCATCTCGGAGTGGAACACCGACGGCATGTCGTGGGTGCGGGCGATCCGGCCGCAGCCGATTTGGCCGACGCGGATTCGTTTGCTCGGGGCAGCGGCACCGAGGAGCCGCGCGGGAATGATCGTGGGTAGCGCGAGCGCGCCGGCGCCGAGGAGCGAGGCGCGGGTGAAGTCGCGCCGGGTGAGGAAGGAATTCGGGGTTTTCATTTTGAAGTCGCGCCCATTGCCCAGCGGATGCCGCCGAGGATGTGTTTTTCGAAGAGCGGATCGGAATAGGCCTCCTTGCGGTGGCCGAGGGTCGTGATGCGGTGCAGTCTGGCCGAAGTCTAGGCGCCGGGGGAGGGCGTGACTCACCAAATCTTGTCCTTGTTCGCGCATTTTTTCCGCCCTCAGAAACTTCGGGGCGGAATCTTCTGACTCAATGGTGGACCGTGGATCGACCGGCCACGCTTTCGCCCCGCGTCATCGCCCGTCGGCTTGCATCTTGTGGAGGGCGGCGCGCCGTCGCCGCTGTCGGTGGTAAGACGCGCCGGACCGGTTTCACTTGGAGTCCGGCTCTTTCTTCGGCCTCCGGTTGAGCGTGAGCACGCGATCGCCAGCGGCGAGGTCAGCCTTGGTTGCCGGCATTCCCTGGGCGCAGCCGCAATACTTGCAGACGCTTTCTGAGATGGGCACCAGTTCCCGGCAGTCGGGGCAGACCTTCAACGAGACCCGCCGCAGATGGAGAGGCGTATCGTCCGGCCCGCCAAGAAATGTGCTGCTGCGCTCTGAAACGTCGTCGTCGGACCGGAAGGTTCGAGGCCACGGCCTGCCTTTCCACTTCGTACGGATGACGGCCCAGGCGACGGCCAAAACGATCGCCGCGCCCGCGCCGGACAAAAAAATAAAAATTACGAGCGATTCACGCATGCTGTTTCTGTCTGCGCGGTGGGCGGGCACGTCCCTGTGCCCGCATGTCTGGCCGCTCGATCGGGTTTTGAATGCGGG
>JBIJCX010000428.1:0-6571 GCA_044344465.1 Opitutaceae bacterium | reverse complement strand
CGTGAGTGCCCGCGGCCGGTCTGTTTTATACCAACGGCACAAGATTTCTAGAGCGGTTTCAGAAAAGATGTAGCCGCGTTGGAGCGCAGCGACAACGTGGACCCCGTGCGTCCACGCTTTCGCCTTCGGCTCAAGCGCGGCTACAGAATTAATGAAACCGCTCTAGATTCACGAGCCGCTGGTATTACACCGCAAGATCCCTGCGCAGGATCTCGTGGTCCGTGTAAACGAACTCCGGCAGCAGGTCAGGGGCTGCGCTCTTCCCAGAGTTGGGCCAGGCGGAGCAGCACGTCCACGGACCGGGCCATGTCCGGCAGTGAAATCCATTCACGCTGACTGTGCACGGCGTGCATGCCGGTGAAGAGGTTCGGGGCGGGCAGGCCGCGCGCCGTCAGCCGCGAGCCGTCGGTGCCTCCGCGGATCGGTTGCACCACGGGCGTCAGGCCGGCGCGCCGCACCGCCTCCAGCGCGTATTCGACCGGCCGCAGGTCTTTTTCCAGCCAATACCGCATGTTGCGGTACTGTTCCGTGAACGTGACCTCGACCCGCGCCCGCGGCTCCGCCGCGCGAATGGCGGCGGCGACCTGCCCGACGATGGCACGTTTCGCCGCCAGTCCGTCGAGCTCGAAGTCACGCAGGATCAGGCGCACGGACGCGCGCTCGCTGTTGCCGCTGATCTCGGTGGGGTGGACGAAGCCGGCCCGGTCGTCGGTGCACTCGGGCGAGATGTCCGCGGGCAGCTGCGCGAGGAAGTGTCCGGCCAGCCGCAGCGCGTTCACCATGACATCCTTTGCCCAACCGGGATGCGAGGCCACGCCCCGGAATTCCACGACCGCGGCGTCGGCCGAAAAGGTTTCAAAGTTCACCTCGCCCCGCACTTCGCCGTCGAGCGTGTAGGCAAAGTCGGCGCCGAGTTGCGCGAGATCGAGGCACTCCACCCCGCGACCGATCTCCTCGTCGGGATTGAAGCACAACCGGATCTTGCCGTGCGGGATCTCCGGGTGCCGCAGCAGGTGGTGCGCAGCCGTCATTACAATGGCGATACCGGCCTTGTCGTCGGCCCCGAGCAGCGTGGTGCCGCTCGCAGTGATGATGTCCTCGCCGATGGCCTCGCGGAGATGGGGCATGGTCCCGACTGTCAGGACCTGCGTGGGATCGTCCGGCAACACGATCGGCTGGCCGTCGTAGGCACGGTGCACGATCGGCTTGGCGGCACCGGGGAGCTCCATGGCGGTGTCGGCGTGGGCGAACCACGCCAGCGTCGGCACCGCGGCCTTGCGGGTGGTCGCGGGAATTGTGGCCAGCACGTAGCCGTGTTCCGTGATCGCCACGTCGCTGGCGCCGATCGCCCGCACTTCCTGTTCGAGCAGCCGCAACAGGTTCCACTGCGCTGGCGTGCTCGGCGTGGTGGAGGCGTGGTGGTCGCTGCGTGTGTCAATGCGCACGTAGCGACAGAAGCGATCCAGGAGGCCGGCGGAGTCGAGGTTCATACCGGCGTCGAACCTGCAACGGCCGCCGGAGCGAGGCAACTGCGGTGAGCAAGGCGGTTCGCCCGCGCTCACGGTGGCAGGGCGAAAGCGACGTAGGCATCGCCGCTCTTGGTGCCAATCTTGCCCCCGCCGCACGCGATGACGACGTACTGGCGATCGCCGACCGAGTAGATCGCCGGGGTGGCATAGCCGGCGGCGGGCAGCTTCGCCCGCCAGAGTTCCCTGCCCGTGCGCCGATCGAACGCGCGCAGGTGTTCGTCGCGGCTGGCCGCAATGAAGATCACGCCGCCAGCCGTGACCGCGGGGCCGCCATAGTTCTCGGTGCCGGTCTTGGGCATCCCTTGGGCGGCGAGTTCCGGCCACTCGCCGAGCGGCACACTCCACCGGTATTCGCCGGTGTTGAGGTCGATCGCATTGAGCGTGCCCCAGGGCGGCTTGATCGCCGGATAGCCTTCGGGATCCAGCCAGCGGTTGTATCCGGTCATCGTGTACGGGATGCGGCCGAGCGCGTCGCCCCCGCCGTCAGGTTCCTGCTTCCGGGCGGGGTCATTGGCGGCAGGGGCGTTGCGCGGGTCGAGCACGGGCTCGAGGCCGAACAAGTGATTGGCCACGGCCGAGCGTTGCGCCTCGGAAAGAAAGGCAAAGGACGGCATGACCCCCTTGCCGGTCTGCAACAACGTGAGGACCTCGGGGAGCTTCAGCCGCTGGCCGACGTTTTCGAGCGGCGGGATGTTCTGGGCCGCGTTGCCCTTCCCGTCGAGGCCGTGGCAGGCGGCGCAGATTTGGGTGAAAAGACCCGCCCCGCTCACCGGGGCGCCGGCCGCCGCGGCCTTCGCGTCGACCAGCGTGAGAATCCAGGCCATCTCGTTCGCATTGACATAGAGGATGCCGTCGGGGTCGGTGGCGGCGCCGCCCCACTCCGCGCCGCCATCGAAGCCGGGCAGGATGATCGTGCCCTCGCGGCTCGGCGGCATGAACGGGAGGTGCGGGCGGAGCGTGGCGTACTTTTCCAGCACGGCGCGGTGTGCTTCCGGCGTGCGCCGGGTGATTTCGGCGGGGGTGAAAAGCTGGCGGGCGAACGGCGCCGGTTTCAACGGCAGCGGCTGGCTCGGCCACGCGGATTCGCCCGGGATGTCGGATTTCGGCACCGCGACCTCCTCGATCGGAAAGAGGGGCGCGCCGGTCTCGCGGTTGAAGACGAAGACATGACCTGACTTCGTGGTCTGCGCGACGGCGTCGATCCGTTTGCCGCCCTGCGTGACCGTAAGGAGATCCGGGGGCGAAGGGAGATCGCGGTCCCAGAGGTCGTGGCGGACAAACTGGTAGTGCCAGGCCCGGCGGCCGGTGGTGGCGTCGAGCGCGATGAGGCTGTTGGCGTAGAGATTCTGGCCGATGCGATTGCCGCCCCAGAAGTCGAACGCCGCCGAGCCCGTCGGGCAAAATACGAGGCCGCGTTGCTCATCGAGCGCGAACCCCGCCCAGACGTTGACGCCGCCGATGTGCTTGTAGGCGTCCGGCGGCCACGTTTCGTAACCGGGCTCGCCCGGGCCGGGAATGGTGTTGAACCGCCAGACCAGGGCGCCGGTGCGAACATGGTAGGCCCGGATGTGGCCCGGGGCGGCGGGAGCGGGACCCTCCCCGAGGCGCATGCCCATGATGATCAAATCTCGGAAAACGATCCCGGGTGTGGTGACCTGTAACGAAAGCTTGGAGACATCGCGACCGAGGTCCGCCTTCAGATCGAGGGAGCCGTCGCGCCCGAAGTCCGGGATGCGCTCGCCGGTGGCCGCGTCGAGGGCGTGGAGCCAGTTACTGTTGGCGTAGAAAATCCGCCGGGTCGTGCCGTCGGTCCACGTCGCCACGCCGCGGTTGACGCCCACCCGGGTCACGCCGGCGATGGCGGCGGGATCGAAGCGCCAGCGCTCAACCCCGGTGGCGGCGTCGAGGGCGAAGAGCTTCAGATCGGGGGTCGTGCCGTAAAGCGTGCCGTCGATCGCGAGCGGGTTGCACTGGATCTGGGTGCGGTTCTTGCCGTCGAGGCCGCCCGCGTGATACGTCCAGGCGACCTCGAGCCGCGCGACGTTTTCCGGCGTGATTTGGCGCAGCGGCGAATACTGGCTGCCGGCGCTGTCGCCGAGGTAGGTGCCCCAGTTGACGGCGGCGGCAAGGAACGGGGCCCCGATCAGGGCAAGCGAGAGGCGAATGAACACGTGGCGCATGGGGGTAGGGCGAGCGATGCCGGCGCGGCAGTCAAGACGCGGAACGGCCGCAAGCCAGGCCGGCCCCGAATCCGCGCACCTTGCTCTTTCCTCTTTCGCTCAATCTTTCTCCTCCGGAAAATCGTCTACCGCGTCAGCCGGGCGAACCGGAGCGGAAGGAACACCGCGGCGAAAGCCAGGCCCGCGGCGATCGCGAACCAGATGCCGACGGCGCCAAACGGGCCGCGGATTCCCAGCAGATAACCGAGCGGCAGCGCCACCAGCCAGTAGGCCGCGAACGTGATCACAGCCGGCACCCTGACGTCCATGATCGCCCGCAGCGACGCGGCGCCCATCACCTGCACGCCGTCGACGATTTGAAACAGCGCCGCCACGATCAACAGCTGCGCGGCGATCGCGATCACCGCCCGATCATGCACGAACCAGGAGGAGATTCTCTCCCCGCCGACAAAGAAGAGCACGCCAAACGCGCCCGAAATCACGACTCCGAGCGCGATCGAGCCAAACGCGATGGGGCGCCGGCGCGCCAATTCGCCCGCCCCGACGACCCGGCTCACCCGCATGCCGGTCGCAATCGAAAGGCCGAGGGGAAACATGAAGGCGAGCGACGCACAGGTGATGGCGATTTGATGCGCCGCCAGCGGCACCGTGCCGAGCCAGCCGACCATGATACTCGACAGGGCAAAGGCGGAGCTCTCGAACAGGAGCATGCCGGACGCCGGCAGCCCGATGCGCAGCATCTCCCGAAAGCGCGCCGTCGAATAGTGGCCGAACCAGCGCACCGGCCAGGCCGCCCGCGCCTGCGGCAGGCGCCGCAACCAGACAAATATCACGAGCGCCCCGATCGCGCGCGACGCGAACGTCGAGATGCCCGCTCCGGTGAGGCCGAGCGCCGGCACCCCCCAGTGGCCGTAAATGAAGATCCAATTGAGACCCGCGTTGAGCCCAATCCCGCCCAGCATCACCAGCATCGGCACCCACGGGTGGCCGATCGCCTCGGCAAACTGGCGCAAGACGAGGTAAACCAGGACCGGTGTGAGTGAACCCGCGATCAGGACGAAAAACGGATTCACGGCCGCCAGCACCTCGGGCGGCTGTTGAAACCAGCCGAGACCGAAACTGAGCAGGGCCATCGCCAGCGATTCGCCGATGCCGACCGCCAGGGCCAGCGCCAGCCCATGGCGCAGGTATTCGCCGCATTCGACCGGCGTATTCGCCCCGCGGGCACGCGACACCATGATCGACACCGGCAGCATCAGCCCGATGCCCAGCACGTAGAAAATGTTAAAGACGTTGCCGCCGAACGCCGACGCGGCCAGCGGCACGGTGCCGGCATGGCCAATCATCACGCTGTCGGTCACGCCCATCAGCATCATGCTCACCTGGCCGACAATAATCGGCAGCGCCAACGCGAGCGTCGGGCGGACTTCCTGCAGGTAAGGGCCGAGCCGGGACATACGCGGCCGACTGTCCAACCTCGGACCAAACCGCGCAATGCGGATGTTTGCGCGGCGGCGTGGCGGCAATTTTCTCGCGGCGCGCCTCGGCCTGCTTCTGCGCCGATACGCCGCGACTTGTTTGGGCCGAGCCTACACGGAATGTGTGAACTCTTGACAACTCCTCGATGCTGGCCCCCGGATTCTACGACCTTGTCAATTGTTCGCACATGACCCCGTACGCCTTCTCCCTGACCCCGTACGCCTTCTCCGCCGCGAGTGTGGCGAGGAAGGCGCAAGCCGAGTCTCCTGGGATCAAGCCAGGGTCAACCTTGACTCCCTCGGCTTCCCTCTCACGCGCCGCCCACGAGGTTCAACACCTTCATGCGCAGGAGGGAGATCGGCTCCTTGGTCTTCATCGAGTCGAGCACCTTCTGCTGTTTCTCCGTCGGCGTGATGAATTCGCGTACCAGCGGATCGGTGACATCGACGCGGGTGGCCGCCGGCACGTGCTGCAGCGCTTTGGCGTCCCACTTCGACACCAACCGCGCGACCCCCAGTTCACGCTGCAGCGCGGGGAGCCGCGGGGCGAGCGCCGCCATGGCCTCCGTCGCCGGGGCCGAGCTGAAGACCTGTTCGTGCATCTTCTTCTGATGCGCCGCCAGCGCCCGGCTTTTCGCTTCGAAGCCGGCGGTGTCGCCGGCGGCCTTCGCCGCTTTCGCCGCGGCCACGGCGGCGTTGCGCTCCTGTCCGGCGGCCGGACTCCAGAAGTGAGCGTAGGCCACTGCCCGCGAATCGTAGACGCCAACCTTCTCCGACCGCCCGCCGCCCGGGGCGGTCTCCGGTGCGGACGCCAGCGTGCAGACGCCGGCCGTAATTGCCATTAGAATACCCAAAGGGGTGATCGATTTCATGTTGTTGGGAGGTTGTGCCCCTATTATAACCCCAATCCGCGTGGACCGTGAATCGATAATCCTGATGGCCGCCATCGGTCTGCGGCATGACGGGCGAAGGAAAGAGCTCATTGTTTTCGGCTTCGCCGGAGCCAGCCGATGAACTAAGGCATGGGCCGAATTCGCCCGATCACCCTGCTGCCAGCGCCCCGCGGCCGTAGAATATCTCCTCCGCCCGCCGGCCATTCCTTCATGCTCAATCCCCATCACCTCGAGCTCTTCTACTACGTCGCCCGCCATCGAGGCATCAGTCGCGCGGTGCGTCACATCCCGTACGGCATTCAACAACCCGCCGTGAGCGGTCAGATGCTGCAATTGGAGCAAATGCTCGGGACGAAGCTTTTCATCCGCACCCCGTTTGGCCTGACCCCGGAGGGCGAAGCGCTCTTCGTGTATGTGCGGCCTTTCTTCGAAAACCTCGGGGCGATCGAGACGCGACTCCGCGCCGGGCTCGCGCCGCAGCTCCGGCTCGG
>JBIJCX010000127.1:0-21285 GCA_044344465.1 Opitutaceae bacterium | reverse complement strand
CGGCGAGATCGCTGAGATTGCGCTTGAGCAGTTTTTCACCAACGGCGCGAGGCGGCACCGCGTCGTCGAAATGCCGTCCGTAGACGACCGGATCAACCGTGATCAGTTGTCGGCCGCGCGAGGCGGGCAGAACGGCGCAGTCGTCGCCGATGCCGAAAGGCGCGCGGGGCGAGGCCGCACCAAGCCAGCGTCGAATCTCCGCGATGAGCTTCTCTTCGCCGAGGGCGGAAACGGACTCCTGGTGTTTCTTCGTGAACGGATGCACGGCTCAGACCCCGACGCCCGAAAGGATGAGCAGGATCGTGTTCAGGTTAAACAGACCGTGCGCCACGATCGCCGTGCCGATCCGGCCCGTGCGCTCGTAGGCGAGGGAAAAGATGACCGCGAGCACGGTGAGCGGTGCCAGGCTGGCGAACCCATCCAGCGTCTTCCAGTTCACGTGCAGCGTGGCAAAGATGAGCGAGGGGACGACGAGCGCGATCCACCGGGGCATCCGCGTGCGAAAATAGCGATACAGGCCGGCGCGAAAGACCATCTCCTCGGCCACCGGGGCGATCGCGATCGCGAGGGTAATCATGATCCCGAGCAGTAGGGGCGAGTCGGCATGGACAAACATGCCGATCAAATCCTGGCGTTCGGCGGGCAATCCACAGAGCTGGAGAAATGCCTGCCACGCGAGGCTGGTTGCGGTCAACAAAGGCAGAGAAACAAGAAACGTGACGGCGCCGGACGTCAGGATGCCGGTGCTCGGACCGACCGGGTCGCCGCTCGGGCGCCTGATGCCAAAGCGATGGGCGGCGACGCCCCCGAGCATGCCCAACTGCGCGGCAGCCCCGTTGAAAACGGTGACGGCGTCCCCACTAAGCGGAAGGCGCTTGACCGCGACTCCAGCCGCAATCGCCGCGACCATCGAACCGCAGAGCACCAGGAGCAGAAACAACAGGAAGTCGGTGATCGGCACATCCCACGCCGGTAGGCGGACCGCGACGACTCGGGTGCGGGCGGTCGGGCTCACGCCCAGTCGCCACAGGAAAACCAGCCCGGCGAAGATCAGAATGAGTTCGAGGCCAGCAACAAGGGCGGAGACGGGATCAGACATGAACGACATCAGCAGCGGTAGATAACCCGGCAACCACCGATGATGGCAACACCGACGACGCGTTCGGTAGCGTCGAGTTCAGCGTCAGCGTCCGACAATCCTCCCGTCGGCGAAGACGACGCGGCCATCCACGATCGTGGTCTTCACCCGCCCGGTCAGTGTCTGGCCGTGCCACGGCGAATTGCTCGATTTGCTCTGGCCGGCTTTTGCGTCGTAGCGCCACTGCTCTTTCGGATCAAAAATGCAGACGTCGGCGGGTGCACCCGGGGTGAGCGTACCGGCGGGCAGTTTCAGGAGATCGGCCGGGCGGCGTGTCATCAGGTCGACGACGTAAGGCAGCCGGAACCGGCTCCGCCGCACCAGCACGTCGAGCGTCACGGGCAGGGCGGTCTCGAGCCCGAGAATTCCGTTCGGGGCAAAATCCAGCTCCTTGTCCTTTTCGTAGTCCGTATGCGGGGCGTGGTCGGTCGCGATGATGTCGAGGGTGCCGTCGCGCAAACCGGCGATCAACGCCTGGCGGTCGACCTCGGTGCGCAACGGCGGGTTCATCTTGAAATTCGGCTCGTAGCCCGCCAGCGCCGCGTCCGTCAGGGCAATGTGGTGCGGCGTCGCCTCCGCGGAGATGCGGGCGCCGCGGGATTTCGCCCGCCGGATGATGTCGACCGAAAATCTCGAGGAGATGTGCTGCAGGTGAATGTGCGCCCCGGTGTATTCCGAGAGGATGACGTCGCGCGCGACGATGAGGTCCTCGGCGGCGTTCGGCCAGCCGCGGAGACCGAGTCGCGTCGACACGGAACCTTCATTCATCACCGCACCCTGCGTCATCGATGCATCCTGGCAGTGATCCATCAGCGGCAGATCGAACATCTTCGCGTACTCGCAGGCCCGGCGCATCAGTTCGTTGGACTGGACGCAATCGCCGTCGTCGGTGATGGCGACGACGCCGGCGCGTTTGAGCGAGCCGGTGGGTGCGAGAGCCTGGCCCTTTTGGCCGACGGTGATGCAGCCGGTGGGATATACATGGACGACGGCATCGCGGCGCACGGCATCGTTGATGAACTGGATCGTGCCGGCGTTGTCCGCCGGCGGGGAAGTGTTGGGCATGCACACGACCGTGGTGAAGCCGCCGGCGGCAGCCGCGCGCGTGCCGGTGCCGATGGTCTCCTTGTGGGTTTGGCCGGGCTCGCGAAAGTGGACATGGATGTCGACCAGTCCGGGACACGCGACGAGTCCGCGGGCGTCGATCTTTTTCGCCCGCTTCCTGGCGACGGCGGACAGCGAGGCGACAAACTTGCCGTCAGTAACGAAAAGATCACCCACCGCGTCGCGTTTGGCGACCGGGTCGATGACGCGGGCGTTTTGAATCCAGAGGGAGGGCATACTTAAATCTTTCTCAATCTGCTTTCTCTTTCCTCCTTCTCTCCTCATCCGCGGGCCACGCTCTAACGAAAGAGAAAGATGAAGAGGGAGGAGAAAGAGGGTTTATTCGGCCGGCATCACGTTTTCCGGTTGGCCACCGGAGCAGAGGTAGAGGACGGCCATGCGAACGGCGATACCGTTGGTCACCTGCTCGAGAATCACGCTGCGTTCCCCATCGGCGAGTTCGCTGTCGATCTCAACGCCCCGATTGATCGGGCCCGGGTGCATGATGATGGCCTTGGGGTTGAGCCATGAGGCGCGGGTCTTGTTCAACCCAAACATGCTGGTGTACTCGCCGAGCGAGGGAAAATGACTGCTGGCCTGCCGTTCGTGCTGGATGCGCAGGAGCATCACAACCTCGGCGTCGGCCAGCGCCGACTTGAGCTCGTGCGACACGCTCACGCCCAGATCGGTGAACCAGTGCGGTACGAGAGTGGAGGGGCCGACGAGCGTGACTGCCGCGCCCATCTTGGTGAGCGCGTGGATGTTCGAACGGGCGACGCGGCTGAAGAGAACGTCGCCGAGGATCACGATCTTCCGGCCCCGCAGCGAGCCGAGGTGCTCCTTCATCGTGAAGGTGTCGAGCAGGCCCTGGGTGGGGTGCTCGTGCGCGCCATCACCGGCGTTGATGACGGGGATGTCGAGAATGCGCGAAAGGTACAGCGGGGATCCGGCGGCCGCGTGACGGATCACGATCATGTCGGCCTGGAGGGCCTCGATGTTTTGGGCCGTGTCGCGCAAGGTCTCTCCCTTCGTGGTGCTGCTGCTCGCGGCGTCGACGGAAATGACATCGGCGCTGAGCCGCTTGGCGGCCATGTCGAACGCCATGCGCGTGCGGGTGCTGGGTTCGAGGAAGAGATTGACGATCGTCTTGCCGCGCAGGGCGGGCACTTTCTTCACGCTTCGCCGGAGGGTGCGCTTGAAGGCGGCGGCGGTGACGTGGACTTGGGCGATCTCGGCCAGCGAGAGTTCTTCGAGCGTGATGAGGTGGCGGCGGTTCCAGGGCATTGGAGAATGGCCGGGGTCAGACGGTCGGCCGCCGGGGTGCGGCGCGTGCTGACTCCACGCGGATCGAATCGCGTTCCGGGTTTTCGGGATCGAGCACGACAACAACCTTCTCGTTCTCCCGGGCCGGCAGCACGAGGCCGCAGTAATCGGCGGCGACCGGCATGAGGCGTCCGCCGCGATCGACGAGGATGGCGAGCTCTACTTTCGCGGGGCGGCCATGGTCGAAGAGTTCGTCGAGCGCGGCCTTCACCGTCCGGCCCGTGAACAACACGTCGTCAACCAGAATCACGGTTGCGCCGTGGACATCGGTCGGAATGCGGGTCGGGGCGAACTCCTTCGGCACCGGATGCCGGCCGATGTCGTCGCGGTGAAACGAGATGTCGATCGTGCCGGCGCGGACGGACCGGGGCTTCTGGCCGCGGGCAGGCTTCGGTCGGCCGGTCGCGACCAGGGCGAGTGCGAGGCGGCGGGCGAGCTCCACCCCGCCATTGGCGATCCCGAGCAACAGCAGTGGCTCTTGCCCGTCGTGGCGCTCGGCAATGGCGGCGGCGAGGCGCGTCAACGCGGCCTGAATCTCGCCTGCTCCGATGTTCCTGGATATGGCCACCGCACTCTTTTTGACCGCTGGCCGGCGACGTGGGAAGGATTTTTTCAAGAAAATGCTTGCCGTCCTATCTGTGCTAGTGCTACTAGGACAGTATGCTCCCTTTCTCGATCGAACTCAAGCCCGGGTTGCCCGTGGCGGAGCAGATCCTGTTTGCGGTGAAAAAAGCGGTGGTGGTGGGACAGCTGAAGCCGGGGGAGAAGTTTCCCTCGGTGCGCGTGCTGAGCCAGGAGTTGAAGGTGAATCCCAATACCGCGCACAAGGTCGTGGCCGCGCTGGTGGCGGAAGGCGTGCTGGTGACGACGCCGGCGGTCGGCAGCATCGTGGCGGAGCGGGAATTGGGCGGGCGCAAGGAGCGGGCCGAGTTGCTGGGTGCGGAGTTGGAGCGATTGGTGGTCGAGGCGAAGAAGCTCGGTCTCGAGGTTGCCGACGTGCAGGCGGCTTTGGCGGCGCACTGGAAGAAACTCGGTGGAAAATGAAGACGCTCTCCCGCCTTTCGCCCTTGGCCGTCGGTTCCACCCCCGCGATCCGATGTCATCCATTAGACGACAAGTGGTGGAGCGCGCCGGGCCGGGAGCGCTTGTTTGTCATCCATCGGATGACAAGCGGGCTTCGGCGGTATGGCGCATGGTCGGGGCTTTGAATTTTTACCCATGAACATCATTGAGACCCACACTCTTACCCGGCGGTTCGGGCGGATGGAGGCAGTACACGAGTTGAATCTCGCGGTACCGACCGGAAGTGTCTTCGCGCTGCTTGGGCCGAACGGTGCCGGCAAGACCACGACGCTGAAGATGCTGATGAACCTGCTCCGACCGACGGCGGGTTCGGCGACCGTGCTCGGAGTCGACGCGCGACGGCTGGGCGAGCGGGAGTTCGCCCAGATCGGCTACGTGTCAGAAAATCAACAACTGCCGCTCTGGATGACGGTGCGGCAACTGCTGGACTATTGCCGGCCGTTTTATCCCACCTGGGATCGGGCATTGGAAAAGACCCTGCTGGCGCAGTTCACCCTCCCGGAGGACCGGAAGCTGTCCGCACTCTCGCGCGGGATGCTGATGAAAGCGGCGCTCTTGTCGGTGCTCGCGTTTCGTCCGAAACTGCTGGTGCTCGACGAACCTTTCTCCGGACTCGATCCACTGGTGCGCGACGAATTCATCCGCGGCGTGCTCGAGGTGTCGGCGGCCGGCGAGTGGTCGGTGCTGGTATCGTCGCACGATATCGAGGAGGTCGAGCGCCTGTGCGATCACGTGGCCTTGCTCGACCACGGGCGGCTGAAATTGAGCGAACCGGCCGAGACGCTGCAGGGCCGGTTCCGACGCGTGGAAGTCACCAACGCGGCGCCGGACGCGGTGGCGTTGGCCGGCTGGCTGGACTGGACGCGGGCCGGGAGTCTGACGCGGTTCGTGGAAACGGCTTATGCCGGCGAGTCGACCGAGCGCGGGTGGCGGGAAAAGTTTCCGGGCGCGACGGTGTCGGCGCAGCCGATGGCGTTGCGCGAGATCTTCGTCGCCCTGGCACGGAATGGACGGATGGAGGCGAAAGGCGCGGCGGCATGAAACTCACGTGGCATATCGTGTTGAACGATCTGCGGCGGTTGCGGCTGCCGCTGGTGTTGTGGACGGCGCTCCTCGCGGCGAAAATCGGGCTCGGCGCCGTGCTGCTTTGGGGCGGCACGGGTGGGAAAGTGTGGGTCGAACGCCTCTCGGGCACGGGCTATTTGCTCAGCGCGCTCGAGGTGGTGGTGGGCTACGTGCTCGTGGCCTGGCTCATCCATGGCGACATGCCGACGGGCACGACAGCATTTTGGATGACGCGGCCATTGTCGGGCCCGCGGCTGCTGACGGCGAAACTGCTCGGATTGACGGTAATCTTTGGCGTGGCGCCGCTGGTCGTGACGGGGCCCTGGTGGCTGGCGTGTGATTACGGTCCGCGCGAACTCATGCTCGCGGCGGGCGAGACGCTGGCCTTGCAGGCGGTGGTCGTGGTCTTTGCCGTGCCGCTGGCGGTACTCACCAATGAGTTTAGCCGCTACCTCATGTGGACACTGGTGTTGGTCGTGGCGCTGTTTGCGTCCAGCCTGTCGATGATTGTGGTGCCCGGAATCGGCGCCGCCGGAGCCGCGAATGCCGGCCTGATCGCGACGCGCGGCTGGCTGGCCTTGGCGTTGCTTTTGCTCGGCGGGGGAGTAGCGGCCGTGCATCAATTCTGCACCCGGCGGTTTCTGTACTCTCTTGTGACAGTGGGGGTGGGGCTGGTCGTCGCGCTCGGAACGTTGAACTATTGGCCGCTTGATCTGGTGAGAAAAGAGGCGCCCCCCGTGGATCAACCGGGGCGGCTGGGGGCGAGCGTGCGTCTCGAACTCCAATCGGCGCGAACGGTCGAGTCACCCGGCGCCGACACGGAGCTGCACGTGGGGGTGAGGCTTGGCGGAGCGCCAACGGATCTTCTTCTCGCGAGTGGAAATGTTGAACACCGGTGGAGTTGGGCCGACGGCGCGGCCGTGCAGCGCAGTGGATGGATTTCCGGGACTTCGGCTCAAGGTCCGGCCGTGCGCGCGCTCGGCCTCGAACCGCAAAAGCCGAACCTGGAATTCGAAAAGTATGTGGCCGAACGGCGCCGACAACGCGGTTTTCCGGCGCTGCCAGAGAGCCAGCCCGGGCTCCGAAACTTACGCGTGACTTTGCCGCCGTCCGTCGCGGCGCGGATGCACCGGGAGCCGCCGTCCTACCTGCTCCGAGCGCATTTCTATCTGTACCGCCCCGCGGTGGTCGGCGAAACAACGCCCCGCGTCGGGGCGACGCTGGCCGGCGATCCCGATCATCTGCGTCTCGTTAGACTGGGATTCGACAAGGACCGACTGACGATCACGATGGTCGAGCGCCGGTCTCTGTTGTTTTGGGACGTGGGTCAGATCGACCCGGTTTCCGCCTTTCTCATGATACGGGGCGGCTGGCAAACGCAGCCCCAGTATTTTCTGGTCAATCGCGGGCGCGGAAACGTGAGCGATCATCAGCGGCGGGGATGGAGTGCTGCCCGGGTTGGCACGGTGGGAATATTTTGGCAGACGCTGTCGTTTTCTGCGCCGCAAGATTATCACGGGGAGGGGAAGTGGGTCTCCCAGGCCGGCTGGTTCGACGGAGCGACGCTGGCAAAAGTGGCATTCCGCGAGGAAGAGCGAATCACAACCGAGTTGCACGCCGGGCGTTTTGACGTGGTTAAGAGGACGGCGAAGAAAGGTGCGCCATGACGCTGACGTGGCATATCATGGCGAAGGACGCGCGACGGCTGTGGATTCCACTGACGCTGTGGGCGGTGCTGTGGACCGTGAAGCACGGCGTCGACTGGCGGCTGGTCCACGTCGTCACGGAAGACGCCGTCTGGGTGCAGCGGATGAAGGCATTCGCCATCCTGCTCACCGGTTTGGGTTATTTCATCGGCTACATCCTCGCCGCCGCTTTGGTGCGGGAAGATGCGCCCACGGGCAACCAGGGGTTTTGGATGAGCCGTCCGATGTCGGGCGCCAGGCTGTTGGGCGCGAAGCTGCTTGGGTGTGCGGTCTTGCTCGGTGTCTTGCCCATGCTGGTCGCGCTGCCGTGGTGGCTCGCCGGCGGTCAGGGTGGACGCGCCGTGCTCCTCGCGATGCGGGAGATGCTGTGGTGGCAGGCGTGGACCATCGCGCCCGCGGTGGCGGTGGCGGCGTTGACCCAGAGTCTCGGGTGGTTTCTGGCGTGGACGATCACGTTTCAGATTGGCGGTCTCTGGGCCTGGGGCTCCTGGCAAAATGGAACTTCGCGATGGGCGAGGGCGATTTCCGATGCCGGAAGCGGCGCGGCGATGGAGCTGAAGCTTGCCCTGGCGCTGGCGGTCCTGGGTCCCGCGGCGGCAGTGATCGTGCAGTATCTGACCCGGCGTTCGCGGGTCGCGATTGCGATTGCCGGCGGGACGGTCATGGGCGCGGTGACGATCGCCGCGCGGGTTTGGTTCCAGCTCTGATGCGGCATGGAGACGCGGCGCCCTCGCCGCGTTTCACGCCGTCACGGAACTTCGAATACCTCGATCAATCCGACCCCGGTCGTGCTGTTCACTCCGCTGACCTGGGCGGTGTAATTGCCGGGGGCAAGCGTGACGACGAGCGCGGCGTCACGGCTGGTGCCGGCGCCGGGCGCGAAGGCGCCGACCTGCGAGAAGGCCGCGGCGAGCTCGGCTGTGCCGCCCCAGTTGTCGTTTTCGCTCAGCTGGGCGTTGCCCCGGTAAAGGGTGAGCTTCGGATCCGCGAGGATGCCGGTGACGCCCAGGGCGGTGAGGGCCGGGCCAATGCCGCGGATGACGACGGTCTTGGGCACGTTGCCCGCGATGGTAAATCCGCCGATGAGGACGTTGCCGCCGGTCCCGACTTGGCCGCGGGCGGAGAAGTTGGCCAGCCGGGCTCCGCCCAAGGGTGCGGTGTCGTAGAGTTCGGCCAGTGCGACCCCCGGGCCTCCGGTGGCGGCCAATCCCGGACCGCCCGATGCCGTCTGACTTGCGCCGGGCGCCGGGGTGATTTGCACCGTGTAACTGCCATTGTCCAACGCGCGAACCAGCGCTGCGTCCTTCGACCTGGTGTCGAGTGGGAACGCCCCGGTCAGGGTAAAGGCGTTCGCGGTGGCCGCACTGTCTCCGCTGCCAGCGGAGGCCCAGTCGTCGTTGGCGGCGAGTACGGCGCTGCCGGAGAAAATCTGCAGCTGTGGATTGTCCAGCACATCGGAAACGCCGAATTGCCCGAGCGCCGGACCGATGGCGCGGATCAACACCGGCTTGGCGGGCAAACCCGCAATGTAGAAGCCGAGGATGAACGTCTGCGCCCCGGTACCGGCCGTCATCCGGACGGAGAAGTTGACCAGCCGGCTGGGCGTCGCCTTTTCCCCGGGCGCGAGCACCGCCACCGGCGCCGGAGGACTGGCGAGCGAACCCTGCGGATCCGTGATCGTGACGGAATAATTTCCCGCTTGGGCGGCGGTAACCGCGGCAAGCACGAGTCCGGCACTGGTGGCGCCGGCGATCGGCCGGCCGTCATGGAACCACTGGTACACAAATGGGCCCGTCCCCGTCGGCACGACCTTGAGTTCAACCCGTTCGCCCGCGGTCGCGATCCGGGCCTGGGGCGCGACCCCGATCGCGAGTGGTTCGGCGACGACGCGCCCGACCCGCCGGACGTTCTGGCGATACTGCGGCCAGGGGCCCGTGGCGGCCCCGGCCCCGATGTCGAAGGCGTAGAGTTTGCGATCGTTGCTGCCAACGTAGAGCGTGGTGCCAGCGATGGCGGGGCTGGACCGTATCCAATCGCCGGTGTCCCAGGTGCGCCGGAGCGTGCCGTCCGGGTTGATGGCGTAGAGTTTGAAATCATAGCACCCGATGTAGATGACACCATTGGCATCGATGGCGGGCGAACTGGCGCGAACCTCGGCCCCGAGGGTAAACACCCAACGCGCGGCCCCGGTCGCCGTGTTGACGGCATGAAGCTTAGAGTCGTACCCGGCAAAATAGACGGTGGCTCCGTCCGCGCTCAACGCCGGGGATGAACTCGAGCCCAGCGAGGCGCCGGCATAAATCCAGCGCAGCGTGCCGGCGGGCGAGACACAGAAGAGTTTTCCGCTGTTGAGCACGGTGAAGTAGATGTTGCCGGCCGCGTCGAGGGCGGGGACCGAATAGATTTCATCCGTGCCGGTGAAGGTCCACTTGAGCGTGCCGTCGGGATTGATGGCGTAGAGGTTCTTGTCATCCGAGCCCTGATAAATCGTGCCATCGGGCGCGATGGACGGGCTGGCATAGGTTTCCGGAGCATGCACGTTGACCCGCCACGTGATCGCGCCGCTGGCCGGGTTGAGCGCGTAGAGGAACCCGTCGCCTGGCTTGACGTAGATCGTGCCGTTGCCTGCGAGCGCGGGGCTGTTGGAAACGGGCGCCGTCAAACCGAAATTGCGCGTCCACTTCAGCGCCCCGTCGGGCGTGAACGCGTAGAACCGGCCGTCGTTGGACCCGACGTAGACGGTCCCGTCGTCCGCGATGGCGGGCGAACAGGTGTCGATGAGTCCGCTGGTGGCGTAACTCCACTTCCGGCTGCCATCGGGGGCGTAGGCATAGAGCGAATAATCAGTGCTGCCCACGTAGAGCGTGCCGTCGCGACCGACGGCGGCCGCCCCGGTGATGTTGCTGCCGGTGGTGGCCTGCCAGCGCGAGTCGGTCAGGCTGAGCGTGAACTCGCCGACGGCACCGGCGAACTTGGAGTCGACAACAATTGAATACGTCGTGCCGGCCACCGCTTCGAGCGTGCACAGGCTGGCGGTGCCGGCACCGGCGTTGTCGCTCTCGGCCACCTTGGTGAAGCCGTTGGAAAAATCCGGGGCCGGCGCGGTGGGCACCGGGCCCGTGAAGATCGCGAGCAGCGGATCGAAGTCGTTGCTGACGACGGCAACCTGGAAGCGGCCGCTGCGCGGCGCGGTCCAACGATACCAGAGCGAGGCGCTGCCGGGAAAACCGAGGATGCGCGGCTCGCCCGTTTCGCGACTGGCGTTGGCGTTCGTGCTGGTGAGATGCAGACTCTGCCCCGTGAGCGTGACGGGTGACGCGAACAGGTCGTTGGCGGGGGTGGTGCCGAGGTTGAGCAGCGTGAGGCCGGACTGGCCGAACTTGCCGGTGACGACGATCTGGTAGGTGACACCGGTCTGCGCGGTGAACGTGACCCGGCTCAGGTTTGAACCGGCGTTGTCATCGTTGGCGGCGACCAAGGTGAGGCTGCCCGGCGTGACCGGCGCGGACGGCCCCGTTGACGTGTAGACGGCGAGGACCGTGTCGTACGAGCTGCCGGTCGTATTCACGCTGACGTTACCGCTGGTCGGCGCCGTCCATTCCCACCAGAGGGAAGCGCCGGGGCTGACTCCGGCATGCGCGGGTTCGTCGGGTTCGGCGGTGGCGCCGGAGTTGCTGGCCCGGAGCGCGAGATTGTTGCCGGCAAGGTGGGGGCGGCGGGCAAAACTGTCGTTGAACGGGCGCTGACCGTCGGGGTCGCTGGCGGTCTGCAGCGCGTTCAGGACGTTGAGGCGGGCGCCGGTCTGGGATTTCGCGACGAGACTGCCGCGCGTCTCACTGCTGCGCAGAACGCGGTTGATGAGCTGCCGGTAATTATCAGCGGGAAAATGCGCCTTCAAGAGGGCGAGGGCGCCGGTGACGTGGGGTGCGGCCATCGAGGTCCCGCTGAGGGTGGCCGTCGCCGTGTTGCTCGAGTGATAGAGGGAAAGGATTTCCGAACCGGGGGCGAAAAGATCCACGGCCGAGCCGTAATTGGAAAAAAGTGCGACCTCGTCGCGGCGCCCCGAGGCGCCGACCGTCACGATATTGTCGAGGGCGTGACTCGCGGGATAAAACCGCGCGACGTCCATGTTGGCGGTGGCATTGCCGGCGGCGGCGACAAAGATCACGCCGGCATCACGGGCGGCCGAGATGGCGGTGAACTCGGCCAGGGAGAAGCCGGTGCTGCCGGTTTCACCGTAGCTCGCGTTGATGATGTGGGCCCCGTGGCTTACGGCATAGTCGATGCCGCGCGCGATATCCGAAACGCTGCCGCGACCGCTGGCCGGAAACACCTTGATCGCCATGATCTGCACGCGCCAGGCCACGCCGGCGACGCCGAAACTGTTATCGCCGATGGCCCCGATGGTGCCGGCGATGTGCGTACCATGGCCATTGTCGTCGGTCGGATTGCCGCTCTGAATCCCATTGATGAAACGGGCGCCGTTCACGTCGCCGAAGGTGGGGGCGGGATTGGTCCAGAGATTGCCGACGAGATCCTGGTGGGTGAGGTTCACCCCGGAGTCGACGACGGCAACTATGACCTGCGGGGCCTCGCGGATGATGTCCCAGGCGGCGGTCGCCTTGATGTCGGCGCCCGGGATGCCGTTGTTCACTCCGGTGTTCTTCAGGGCCCAGAGCGAGTTGTCGGTGAAACGCGGGTCATTGGGCTCGACCGTGAGGTGGCGGAGGTAGTCGGGTTCGACAAACTCGTAGCGGCCGGTGGCGCGGAGCCGGGCGATGGCGCGGTCGGCGGTGTCGGCCGAGTCCAGGTCGATCACGCGCAAGTCGCGCAAGCGGCGGAATTTCTCCCGCACCCGGATGCCCTCACGGATCTCCTCGCCGTCGGCGGTCGCGCGCCGGGAGGCGTGGGGGCGGGCAAGGATCACCCGCTCGCGGAACCCCTGCGCCAGTTCCTTGGCGGTAAAGGGAATCGGCTCGGGATCGGGCGTGGGGGCCGCGGAGGCCAAGGCGGCCAGGGTGACAATCAGGAGCTGGGAAATGAGGTTGCGCAAAGAGGGGGGCAGCATGGGTGGAACCGGCGGGGAGACAAGCGGGCTCAGGCCTGGTTCCGCCAGCGCAGGGCAGGCAATTCATTCGTCAAAACGACGATGGATAAACCAGCCGCGGTTGGGGGCCGGCGCGTGCTGCCGTCAGAGACATCGAGGACGGGTCTTGGCTGGCCGCCGGGTTCTGGCCGGTCGCCGCGTTCCAGCGAAGCGACCAGGTGGCCGAATGGCGGAACGAAGCACCACGTTTTCGCTCCGCTCAAACGCGGCTACAGCTGAGAATCGGCCATGCCCACGGGGAATCGGAATTACGGCCGAGGTTCCAGTCTCCGGTCGAAGGTGATGGTCTCGCCCGGCTTCATGGCCACCGTGACCACCCTTTGGCCCGACCGGATCCTCGCCGAGCCGCCGAGGGCGGCGCGCACGACCACGCGTTCGAGTTTGCCTTCGCGCCACACCAACTCGGCAACCTCGAATCCGCCTCGGGCGCGCAGGCCGCGGATTGTGCCCGTGGGCCATGCGGTCGGCAGAGCGGGCAAGAGATCGATTTCCCCGGCATGGCTTTGGAGCAGCATCTCGGCCACGCCGGCCGTGAAGCCGAAGTTGCCGTCGATTTGGAACGGCGGGTGCGCGTCAAACAGGTTCGGATACACGCCGCCGCCGGTGACCTGCACGCCATCGACGCTGGCCCCGACCGGGCGCAGCAGGTTCTTCGCCAGCAGGTGGGCCCGATCGCCGTTGCGGAAGCGGGCCCAGAAATTGATCTTCCAGCCGAGCGACCAGCCGGTCCCGTCGTCGCCGCGAATCTCCAGGGCGCGCTGCGCGGCGGTGAAGAGTTCCGGGGTCGCCGGCGTGAGCTGGCGGCCGGGGTAAACGCCGTAGAGGTGCGAGACGTGGCGATGGTGGACATCGAGCTCCGTGAAATCCTCGAACCATTCCTGCAAGTTGCCCCGGTGGCCGATTTTTGGCGGATAGAGCCGGGCGCGGGCGGCTTCGAGCCTGGTGGCGAACTCCGGCTCGATCCCGAGCTCACGGGCGGCGGCGATCGTGTTGGTGAAGTGATCCCAGATGATCGCCATGTCCATCGTCGTGGCCATGCTCACGCTGGCGCGCTTGCCGTCGGAGGCGGTGAAGCCGATTTCCGGCGAGGCGGACGGCGCGGTGACGAGGTGGCCCTTGCCGTCGTCGACCAGCCAGTCGAGGCAGAATTCGGCCGCGCCCTTCATCACGGGCCAGGCCCGTTCGCGGAGAAAGGCCTTGTCGCCGCCATAGGCGTAGTGCTCCCAGAGGTGCCGGCAGAGCCACGGCGCGCTGGTGGCGAAGTTGGCCCAGACCGGATTGCCATGACCGAAATTTCCGACCGGTGCGGACTGGCGCCAGAGATCGGCGTTGTGATGGGAGACCCAGCCCCGGGCGCCGTAGTTTATCTCGGCGGTTTTCCGGCCATTGACGGAAAGATCGCCGATGAAGTCGAAAAGCGGCTGATGGCACTCCGCGAGATTCGCGACCTCGGCCGGCCAGTAGTTCATCTGGGTGTTGATGTTGATCGTCCAATTGCTGCTCCACGGCGGGCGCAGCGATTCGTTCCAGATGCCCTGCAGATTTGCCGGCTGGCCACCAGGACGTGAACTCGCGATCAGCAGGTAGCGACCGTAGTTGAAGAGCAGGGCGGCGAGGCCCGGATCGGGCCGGCCCTGGGTAAACTGCCGGAGCCGGGTGGTCGTCGGGAGAATTTCCGGTGGCGCGTGGTTCGCCGCCGTCGTTGTCGCCGACGATCCATTGCCAGGCAGGCCGGCGGGCGCGGCCAGGTCGAGCGTGACGCGGCGGAAAAGTCCCTGGTGATCGGCCACATGGCGCGCGAGCAGATCCGCGTAGGGGCGATCGCGCGCGGCGGCGAGGTGACGAGCCGAGAGTTCTCCGGGATCGCGGCCCTCGCGGGCGGGCGACTTGTCGAAGCCGTTGAAGCTGGTGGCGGCGGAAATCAGCAGGGTCGCGGAGTTGGCGGCAACAATGCGCAGGGTGTTTGCCTCCCGTTTGGTCATGCCGCCGTCGGCGATGGCGTGGACGCGGAGGTCGAATGTCATCCCCTCGGCGTCCGGCCCCTCGTCGTAGCGGATCGGGTTGGTGGCATCGCGGAGATAGTTGGGGTCGACATGCGAGGGCGCCTTGCCGTGAAGGATCAGGGTGTTCTCGGTTCCCGCGGTTAACGTGTGCCGGAGTTGGGAGGCAAGCGAAGCGACCAAGGAGATCCGACGGGGTAAATCGCAGGTCAGTCGGACAACGATGAGCTGGTCGGGAAAGCTGCTGAACACTTCGCGGGTGTAGGTGGCGCCGTCGTAGGTGTAGCGGGTGGTCGTGACGGCGCGGTCGAGATCGAGGGTGCGCTCGTAGTTCCCGGGCGCGAGGTCGGGGGCGTAGGGCAGTTCGAGCTTGAGATCGCCGAGGGGCTGGTAGGACTGGTTGTAGGGCCCCTGCATTTTTTTGCAGAGCGCCTCGGCCTCCTGGAAGCGGCCGGCGAAGACGGCGGCGCGGACCTGGGGGAGAATCTCGCGCGCCCCTGGATTGTTCCAGTCCTTCGGCCCGCCGGACCAGAGCGTGGCTTCATTGAGTGCCAGGCGCTCGGATTGCCAGCCCCCGAAGACCATTGCGCCAAGCCGTCCATTGCCGACCGGAAGGGCCTCGACCCACTTCTGGGCGGGCGAACCATAGCGCAGCATGGTTTCGGGCGCGGCGAGGGCGACGGAGGCAAGGGCCGAGGCGACAAGGGCGGGAAAGAACGTAACGATTGGACGTATCATGACCTCTGATTCAGGGTTGCCGCAGGAATTTCCGGTCCACCAGCCACTCGCGGAAACGATCGGGCCAGGCGCCGGCGGGAGACTTGTTGGTGTCGCGCACGCTGAAGCCGTGGCCGGCGCCCGCGTAAATGTGGAGTTCGGCCATCGCGCCGGCACGTTTGCACGTGAGCCACGGCGAGAAGTCTGGAGAAACGCCGGCTCATGGCGGCATCGAGGGGGTGGGCTTTCCCGCGGTCTTCGCAATCTCGACGGCATACGTGTGCGTGATCGCGCGCCCGCGGTCGTCGCGCGGGCTGTGGAAATTGCCGCTGAAAATGATCCATTTTCCGTCCGGGGTGAACGTCAGGTTCGGCTCCACCCCGCGGTCCTTGCTGTAATCGTGCTTCGCCATGTCGACGAGCCGTTCCGACTTCAGGTAGCCGATGTCGATGAGGTCCTTTCCTTCGCGGAAGGAGCTGCCGCGGACCATGGACGGTCGGAAGAGGTAGATCCATTGCCCGTTGCCCGGAGGGTCGAGCTTCTCGCCGTCGGGCGCGCTCGCGGCGACGCTGCCGGGACCGCCGCCATCGCCTGCGAAAAGCCGGCCATCGGGCGACACGTTGTAGTGTACGGACCACTCGTTGCGCTGGAGGTGGTACCACGTGCGGCGACCGGTCGCGAGCTCGACGCCCGCGAGCCAGAACACGGTGCTGCGCGGCGTCTGCAGGTCATACCAGACCGTCTTGCCGTCGTGGTCGAAGAACTCGTGGCCCTCGATTTCCATGTTCATCGTGCGCGCGTGCAAAAGCCGCGCGGGACCGCCGTCGGCGCGAATCGTCCAGGTGCGATCGACAAAATGCCACGGACCTTCGTGGCAGAAGAGGATTTGCTGCGGGTCGGTCGGCGAGCACTGGAGATGATTGGTCCAGTCGTTCTCGCGGTGGATGACCTTGAACTCACCGGTCTTGGTCGCGACGGTGTAGATCATCTTGGGCGTGCCCGCGGCCCAATTGGCTTCGAGGGTGCCGCCCCGGCCGCCAGGCGGCGGTGTCCGGGGGACGATCTTGCCGTCGGGATCGGGGGCGATGCCGACGAGCAGCGATTCGTCGCAGTTCAGCGCGTAGGCGCCGCGGCGTGCCTGTGGCGGCAGTTGCACGACCTCACGCCGCACCTTGGTGTCAAGGTGAACCGCCATGAGGGCGTTGCGCTCACGATCAAAGTAGTAGGCTTCACGGGTGCGCCAGGCGGTCGCGATTGGACTGGCGTCGGAAACCACGACTGCAAATTTCGCGGGCGATACTCCGAGGGTGGTGAGATCGATCGTGGCGATTCCGCCCGCGCTGCGAATGACCACCTTGTCGCCTTCGGGCGTGTAGCTCCGCTGATGAAAGTAGAGGCTGGAACCGCCCGTGTCCGGCGACAGACGGATGATGCGGTGACCGGTTTGTGGATCGATCCAGTCACGGGGCAATGGGTCAAGGGTGGCCGCGTTCGTGACCGGGAGGTGCAGGACGAGGACGGTGAACAGCGGGAGAAGTCGGGCGAGGTAGCTCATTGGCGGAGGACTTAAACCATGGCACGGATCGGGCGAGCGCGCGGTGCGGTAACGCAGGGCGGACAGTCCGACCCGGCTACGGCTTTCGCGCCAGGTGGCCGGCCGCCACGATGTCTTGCAGCATGCGCTCGGCGTAGCGCCAGAGTTCGGCGGACCCGTCGGCGATGTGCTGGTTGCGCGCGACCACGCGGTCGTGGGTGATGCCGTGGCGGTTCCACGCCGCGCCCTGCGAGCGGCAGTTGAGGAGCATCGGCTGGAAGCGATCGACGGCGGTGGCGAACTTGGACTCGACGGTCCTTTTTTCCTCGAACTCGTCCCACAGCGCGCGAAATTCGCCGGCCTGGTCGGGTGGCAGGAGGCCGAAGATCCGTTCGGCGGCGACGGCCTCGCGTTCGTGCTGGTTGGCCATCGCCGCGACATCGTAGGCGAAAGTATCGCCGGCATCGATTTCGACGAGGTCGTGCACGATGAGCATTTTGAGGACGCGGAGCACGTCGAGGTCGGGCGCGTTGGCGTGTTCCGCGAGCACAATCACGCACAGGCAGAGGTGCCAGGAGTGCTCGGCATCGTTTTCCGTCCGACGGCTCTGGGTGTTAATCGTCTGGCGAAAAACCTCCTTCAACTTGTCGCACTCGGCGATGAACTCGATCTGCCGGGCGATGCGCACGGCGGGAGAATCGGATGGAGGGAGAGAGGAGTGGTCCACGCGTCCACGAAAGACTCTCGGATGCGGACGGCAATGCTGGATGCCTGCCACGGTAGCCGCGTCGGAGTGAGGCGACACCGTGACGGAAGACCGAGCCGGAGAACAGCCGCGTTTTCGCTACGCTCAAGCGCGGCTACGAAGTGCCGCGTGCCTTCGCGGCGCTATTTTAGCAATGGCGCGACGAGCGGCGTCCAGAGGGCGTAGCCGGCGTCGTTCAGGTGGAGCATGTCCTTGACGAAAAGCTCGGCGCGGGGCTCACCGCGGGCGTCGAGCATGGGCGTGAAGACGTTGACGAACACGAGGCGTTTGTCTTTGGCGCACGCGGCGGCGATCAGCGTATTGGCCCGGATCATGGCTTCGCGAAGTTTCCAGCGGGACGGGCTCGGCTTAATGGAGATGAAGACGATGCGGGCCTGCGGCAGCGCGGCGTGGACCTTGGTGCTAAAGGCGGTGAACGCAGTGTACACCGAATCAGGCGTCTGTCCGAGTTGCAGATCGTTTTCGCCGGCGTAGATCACAACGACGCGCGGGCGATACGGAATGACGATGCGGTCGGCGAAGTGAACGCTGTCGGTGAGTTCGGAACCGCCGAACCCGCGGTTGATCAGCGTCACCCCTGGGAAGTCTTGCGCCAGTGTTTTCCATTTCACAATCGACGAGCTGCCGACGAAGAGCACGGCATCGCGCGCGGGCGGTTGGGCGGCGTCAGCCTGGGTAAAAGCGTCAATCGCGGCCGCCCAGCGCTCCGGTGCGGCAGCGAGGGACGAGACGAAGAGAGCCGAGACAAAGGCGAGAAGCAGCGACGTTTTTCTGATCATGAAGGGAGAGATGAACCAGGCGTGGACGAAACGTTTCGAGCACGCAGGGTTAACGCACGACGCGGGCGCCACCACCCGAGATTTGTTTTTCGACTTCCTTCCGCGTGGCCATCGAGGTGTCGCCGGGCGTCGTCGACGCGAGGGCACCGTGGGCGGCGCCGTATTCGACGGCTTTCTGGGCGTCGTTGAACTGCATGAAACCGAACTGCACGCCCGAGGCAAAACTGTCGCCGCCACCCACGCGGTCGAGAATTTCGAGCTCGGGATACTTGCGGCTCTCGTGGAACTTCCCGTCGTGCCAGAGAATCGCGCTCCAGTCGTTCTTCGTCGCGGTGATGACCCGGCGCAGCGTGGTCGCGGCGACCTTGAAATTCTTGAACTCCTTCACGGCGGTCTCGATCATGGTCTTGAACGCGTCGGTCTCGATGGCGCTGATGTTGTGATCGACGCCCTTGACCTCGAATCCAAGCGAGGCGGTGAAGTCCTCCTCGTTGCCGATCATCACGTCCACGTACCTGGCAATCTCGCGGTTCACCTCCTGCGCCTTCTTCAAGCCGCCGATCGTCTTCCAGAGCGAGGGGCGGTAGTTGAGGTCGTATGAGACAACGGTGCCGTGCCGGTTGGCCGCTTTGACCGCCTCGACGGTGAGTTCGGCCGTGGAGGTGGAGAGCGCGGCGAAGATGCCGCCGGTGTGAAACCAGCGCACGCCGAGCTTGCCGAAGATGTGGTCCCAGTCGAAATCGCCGGGTTTGAGCTGCGAGGCCGCGGTGTTGCCGCGGTCGGGGTTGCCCACGGCGCCGCGGACGCCAAAGCCGCGCTCGGTGAAGTTGAGGCCATTGCGCACGGTGCGGCCGATGCCGTCGTCGTCGCGCCACCTGATGAAATCGGTTGCGACGCCGCCCTGCATGATAAAGTCCTCGACGAGATGCCCGACCTCGTTGTCGACGAATGCGGTGCAAACGGCCGTCTTGTAGCCGAAGCATTTGCGGAGGCCGCGGGACGTGTTGTATTCGCCGCCGCCTTCCCAGACTTTGAACTCGCGGGCGGTGCGAATGCGACCCTCGCCGGGATCGAGGCGAAGCATGACTTCGCCGAGGGAGATTTGGTCAAAGGCGCAGGAGTTGGCGGGTTTGATTTGGAGACTCATGATGACGTAGGAGAGGAAAGCGTAGGAAAAAGGGGCGCATACTTCCGGTCAATCGTTCACCTTGCGCACGCGCCGCGCGCGTGGCCCCAACGGGTGCGTCTCCCCGGGCGCGTCCACCCGGGTCCGGGCGATTTCACCCGCGAATTTTTGGACTTTGCGGATCAACTGACCAGGGCACTGCCACGGCGCCGTGGTCCGGCGGTGGAATCAAAGCTTCTTTGCGCGGACGACTTCGTCCCAGTCGTAGACGCCTTCGATCGCGGTGCCGGGAGGGGCGATGAGATACTCCTTCGCATCCCAGTTGCCGTGGATGAGGTTTTCAATGAGCCGGATGTCACCCTGCAAGTGGACGGGTTGTTTCCCGGCCGCCGCGGCCTTGGCCTGGAACTGCTCGGCGTAGCCGAGGTGGCTGGTCTGCGGTAGATCGATGAAGACCGCCTTTTCGTCGCCGTGCGCGGGATTCATCTCGGCCCAAATGTACTTGGCGTCTTCTTCGCCGAACTTTTCCACCAGGGCCTTGTAGCTGTCACCGATCTTGACCCCCGCAGTCCCGTCATCGTTCGTGCGGAGGAAGTAGTTGCCGCGCTCGAGGTAGCCCGCGGAGGAGAATGGGGTGCTGGGCGCCGTGCCGAAGTGCTCGGTAAACTTGCCCCGCGAGCCCAGCAGGATTGTGCAGCAGTCGTGGGCGCGCGGGATGACCAGCTGGGTGCGGCGGGCTTGGAGACCTACGGTGGCATTGCCGCAAAGGCCGAAGAGCAGGAGGATGGCGTCATACGCGATCCCGGAGGCCTCGGTCGCGTCAATCCGTGCCTGGATGAGCTGGCGCAGTCCGGCGCTGCGGGCGTGTTCGCCCAGCTCCGTGTAATCGGAATCGATCACATGAGGGGAGCGGGCGATGCACCACGAGGATTCTCGCTGGAACACATTACACGAAATCAGCTTTAGGCGCATGGCGGAGGAGGTTAAATCTAGGTTCGCAGCATTGATGCGGAACTGGCGTTTGGGTGCCTGTCAGGCACGAAACTGGCGCATCTGCCGACGAATCGCCTAAGTGATTGATTGGCATGGTGCGAATGCCGGGAGTCGAACCCGGATCGACGGCTTCGGAGGCCGCTACACTATCCATTGTGCTACATTCGCAGGACGCTTGCCCATAAAGGGTCTCCAAGTGCCGACCGTCAAGCCTGTGGGCGGACCCACGGCGCGGCCGATGTCTCAAGTCGCTGGGGGGCGTGTCAGCCGATAAACAAAAAAATAGTAGATTGCCCCGAGCACGGCCAGCGCCCCGACCAGCCAGAGGGCAATGGCGTGCAGCTCGCCCTTCATCAGCGCCGGATCGTTACCGGCCTTGATGCCAACCCAGCAAAGTACCGCGCACCAAACGGCGGAACCGATCAACGTGTAGACCGAAAACGTGATGTAGTTCATCCGCACGATTCCGGCGGGAATGCCGATCAGGTGGCGCACGACGGGCAGGAGGCGCGAAACGAAAATGCCGAAACTGCCAAACTGGGCCGCCCAACGCTCCGCCTGCTCGACCTTGGCCGGGGGGATGAAGAAGAATTTGCCGTATCGCATCACCAGGGGACGCCCGGCCCAGCGCGACACCCAATACATTGCCGTTGCCCCAACCCAGGAACCGATCGCGCCCGCAATTACGATTCCCGTATAGGTCATGCTGCCCGAACGCTGGGCGATGATTGCCGCGGGCGGAATGACGAGCTCGCTCGGCAGGGGAACGATCGAGCTTTCGATCGCCATGAGCAGCGCGACAAGCCAGTAGCCCCCGGTGTCGAGAGACTGGCCGTACCATTCG
>JBIJCX010000126.1:0-21437 GCA_044344465.1 Opitutaceae bacterium | reverse complement strand
ACGCCAGATCGCCGCGCTCTTCCCATTCGTTCCCCGCGCTGCCGTCAGAATCGAAGTTGCTCATGCCGTGCGCGAAAATGAGATCGGGCCCTCACGAAACGCAAATAAAAATCCCGTGCCCACGCTGGCGGCATTCTTCACCCCGCCCAGGGCGGCTGGCGGGCCGGTCCTTGGGGCGGTTTCCCGGCGGCGACGCTCCGTGAGCGCCCCCGTCTTCGCCGAGGGAGAGGATCGCCTCCCGCCGCCACCGGGGATCAACCTGACACCCGGTCGTTCTGTTTTGCAGGTTGAACCACCGGCGGCGTTCCCGTACTTTTTTACTGCATATGGCAGATGTGCATCACGAAGTCGTCTTTTTCTCCGGCCACGTGCAGGGGGTGGGTTTTCGCTACCTGGTCCTGCAGGTCGCGAGGGAGTTCGAAGTGGCCGGTTTCGTCAGCAACCTCGCGGATGGGCGCGTGCAACTCGAGGCGGAGGGCGCCGTCGCCGAGGTCACCGCGTTTGTCGACTCGGTGGTCGAGAGGATGCACGGCTACATCCGGAAGTCCGAGCGCGTCGGCCGGCTGCGTCCATCCCAGTTTCAAGGATTCACCATCCGGTAAGCTGATGCCTGCCCCTGTGGTCGCGAACCCGCCCGTCCATCCCGCCGCGCTCGAGCTTCGCGGACTCGTGAAGGATTTTGCGATCGGGCTGCGGGGTGTGAAACTCCGCGCGGTCGATCATCTCGATCTGCGGGTCGAGCCGGGCCAGATCTTTGGACTGCTCGGTCCCAATGGCTCGGGCAAGAGCACGACGATCAAGCTGATTCTCGGCCTGCTCCAGCCGACGGCCGGCACGTGCCGCGTTTTTGGCGTGCCGAGCACCCGCGTCGAGTCCCGGCGCGATGTCGGTTATCTGCCCGAGGAACCCAATTTCTATCGTCACCTCACCGGACGCGAATTGGTGCGTTTTTACGCGCGGCTATGCGGTCTGGGTGGCGCGGCCCTGGCCGCACGCAGCACGGACGTGCTGGCGCTCGTGGGGCTGAGCGAGGCGGCGGATCGGCGCGTCGGCACGTATTCGAAGGGCATGTTGCAGCGCATCGGACTCGCGCAGGCCCTCGTGCATGATCCGGGGTTGCTGATTCTCGATGAGCCGACTGCCGGCGTCGATCCCGTGGGCGCGGCGGCCATGGCCGAACTTTTTTTGAGACTGAAGGGGCAAGGGAAAACCCTTTTGATCACTTCGCACCTCCTGGCGCAGATGGAGGACATCTGCGATCGCGTGGCGATCCTCGATCGTGGCCGGCTCGTGCTGGAGGGTGCGGTGCCGGAACTGGTCGGTCGGTCGGACCGGCAGGCGCTGGTGGTCGAGGCCCTGCCGCCGGGTGAACTGGCCGAGCTGCGGGCGTGGCTGGGGGCACGCGGTCGCACGCTTGAGGCGGTGGAGGCGCCGCGCGCGCGCCTCGATCGCGTATTTCTGGAGCGCGTGGCGCAAAACGATGGGAGCCGCCGGCCATGAGCGCCGTGCCGTTCTCGCCCCGCCGTGTCCTGCTGATCGCGCACAACACGCTGCTCGAGGCCGCGCGGCAGAAGCTGTTCGCCTTTTTCGTGTTCCTGGCCCTCGCGCTGGTGCTAGGCGCACGCTGGTTTCGCGATTTCAATTTCGGCGCGCCGGAGTTGAAGTTCCTCGCCGACTGCGGATTTGGTGCGATGGCATTCTTTGGCGCGGCGCTCGCCATCACGGCCACCGCGCAACTTTTTTTCAGCGAGATCGAGAATCGTACCGCGCTGACGTTGCTGGCCAAGCCCGTCTGGCGCGCCGAATTCATCCTCGGCAAGTACCTGGGCATCGCCGCGCTGCTGGGTGTGTTCTGCCTCCTGCTCACTGCGTTGCTGGCCACCGTGCTGTGGTGGCGTGAAGGGGAGCTGATGCGCGAATTCCCCGAGGCTTTCGCGCAAGGTCGGACGCTCAACCTCGCCAGCGTGGCGGTCGCCGGCCTGCTCCAGTGGTTGAAGCTGGCGGTGCTCGCAGCCCTGGCGCTGCTGGTCGCAAGCTTCGCACAGACCCAGCTTTTCACGGTGGTGAGCGGATTCTTTATCCTGGTCGCCTGCCATCTGCAGTACCTCGCGCAGGATGCCTATGGGCGGACGGGATCGTGGCTCGGCCGCGCGGTGGGGGGCACGCTGGTTTCGATTTTCCCGAACTTTCAGCTTTTCGCCCTCTCGGATGCGCTGACGCTGGCGGACACAGCCCCCTGGTCGCAGGTCGCGCGCGTCGTGGCCTATGGCCTGGGCTACATTGGGGCGGCTGGAGTACTGGCCGTGTTCAGTTTTCGGCACCGTGAAATCTAGAGCGCTCGTGCTCGCGGCGATCGTGGCCGGCCTGGCCGTCGCCGGCGCACTGCTGGGCCGGGTGGCGGCGCCGGTGTGGCATGAAATGCGGCGCAAGGAACCGGCGCTCCGGCTCGACTCCACCATCGCCGCCACCGGCCAGGGCGTGACGCTGGCGCTGCTGGGCGGGTTTCGCGCGCTGGTGGCCGACACCGCCTGGCTTCGGATGTATGTGCTCTGGGAACAGCGGAACTTGCCGGCGACCGACACGCTGATTCGCCTGGTGTCCAAGGTCGATCCGCGCCCCGTTTATTTCTGGCTGAATGGAGCGCGCATCCTGGCTTACGACCTTGCGGCGTGGCGCATCGCGGCAGCCGGCGGCTACGATGCGGTGCCGGCCGCCGCGCAGGCCCGCATCACTCGCGAGCAGGCGGAGATCGCGCTCGCGCAGGTCGCAGCCGCGATGACGTTTCATCCGGAGTCGGCGGAGTTGTGGGTTGAGCGCGCCCAGATCGAATTGAACGGGCTGCGAGATCTTGCCGCCGCGGCGGAAAGCTATCGGCAGGCCTGGAAACAGCCCCGCGGACCGTATTACGCCGCGCGGTTGCACGCGGAAATGTTGCGCCGGATCGGGCGGAAGGCGGAGGCCCTCGCGTGGCTCATCGAGCTTCATCCGGCGCTACCACCGCACGACGAGGCGGCCGCGGCCGACGCGGTGTTGGGACGGATTCGCGAACTTGAAAGCGAACTCGGGGTGCCGGCCGAGCGGACCTACCGGGTGCGGCCGTGAGGGCCGGAAGTTGAGGGTGGGTTGTCCGCGCCCGGAGGTGAAACTTTGACAGGACGCACGCCGCCTGATTCGTAACGGCAGTCTTTGATGAACCTCGATTTGCCGCAATTCCTGTTTGGCTTGGTGCTGCTGTGGTTCCCGCGTCCGTGGATGAGGTTGGGGATATCGGTCGGGCGCCGGCGCAAGGGGTCGGGTCGAAAGCACCATGAAGAGGTGGAGCCGTGGCTGCGGCGGGAGTCCGGGGATCCCCGGATTGATCCGCGGCGCGAAGCGCGGAAGGTGCGCAACTATTTCGACCTGCTGCGCGGACTGGCGGGCAGCATCGCGATTTTGGGTGGACCCTTTGTCGTGGCCAGCCTCACCGCGGCGGAGGGTGCGAGCAAGGTCGTCGCGCGCGAGGTGTTGGCGCTCAATCTCGCCATCCTGTTCGTCGGCCTGTTGATCCAAACGATGCGCTTCGAGCGAGGTCGCATGACATTTTTTGCGCCGATCTTCTACCTCGCCGGGGTGTCGGCCAGCCTGTGCTCGGGCTGGGGCGCGCTCTTCGCCTTTTTACTCATCTGGGGCATGAACCCGATGCTGGGCAGCGCCCAGGGTTTTCTGACGGTCTACGGAGTCCTGCTGTGCATTTTCGGGCTGCTGTTCAGAGGCTTGACCGACAAGATGCCAATTGCGGCCCTGGGGCTTTGCCTGCTGCCGGTCTTGCTGAGCCTGCTGGCGCGGAAGCCTCTGGTGGTGTTTTCGCGCAAGGCGGCGCGTCCGACGGGTGGCTGAGCGTGAATCCGCCGCGATGGCAGATCTGGTTTGCGGCGATGCGGCCGCGCACGTTGTCGGCGGCCGTCGCGCCGGTGCTCGTCGGATCGGCGCTGGCGCGGCATGACGGGGCGTTTGACGCCGGGGCGGCCGCGCTCTGTCTCGGGTTTGCGCTGCTCGTGCAGATCGGGACGAATTTCGCCAACGACTACTACGATTTCGTGCATGGTGCCGACACCGCGGCGCGCGTCGGTCCGCGCCGGGCCGTGGCGGCGGGCTTGGTGGCGCCGGCCGTGATGCGGCGGGCGATGGTGGGTGTGCTCGCGGGCGCCTTTCTTGTCGGCCTCGGACTGGTGGCCTGGGGCGGGCCTTGGCTGCTGGTCGTCGGCGTCGCTAGCATCCTGGGCGCCATCGCCTACACGGGCGGGCCCTGGCCGCTCGCCTATCACGGCCTGGGCGATGTGTTTGTCTTCCTGTTCTTCGGGCTCGTGGCGGTCGGCGCCACCTACTTCGTGCAGGCCGGCCGTCTGAGCCTCGATGTCATGCTTGCGGCGGCTGCGGTGGGCCTGCTCGCCACCAATATTCTGCTGGTGAACAACTATCGCGACTTGGAGACCGATGCGTCGGCCGGCAAGCGAACGCTTGTCGTGCGCTTCGGCCGGGTGGCGGCCCGCGCGCAGTTTGCCGCGGCCCTGGCGCTCGCCTTTGCCCTCCCGGTGGCGCTGGTCGCGCGCGGGCATTCGACGTGGTGTCTGCTGCCCCTCGCGCTGGCGCCCGTGGCATGGGCGCACACGCGGCGTCTCCGGGAAAACACTACCGCCGGCGAGCGGATTGCCCTGCTCGGCGATACCGGCAAACTACTCGCCGCCTACGCGATCCTGCTGTCCGCCGGCCTGGTCCTGGCGTGAGTTGCTCAGCCGACGTGGGCGGCGAGCTTGGCCTTGAGCGCGGCCTTGGGCATCATCCCGACGAGAGTCTCAGCGACCTGTCCGCCCTTGAAGAGAATCATCGTGGGAATCGCCCGGACGCCGTATTCCGCCGCCACCGTGTCGTGATCGTCAATGTTGATTTTCGCGATCGTCAGCTTGCCGCCGAACTCGGTCGCCAGCTCCTCCAGAATCGGTGCGATGGCCTTGCAGGGGCCGCACCACGGGGCCCAGAAATCGACCAGCACGGGCGTTGTGGCACCGGCGACGGTGGTTTTGAATGATTCGGCAGTGAGATGGGCGATCTTTTCGGACATGTGAGTTAACGGTTGAGAAACATTAGAATCGAAAACAGCGCGGATGCAACTGCCGCGACCCCGCAGACTCCAACCACCCAGGAAGGCGGCTCGGTCTGGCGCGCGTGGGGCACGCCACCTGCAGGAGGTTGGCCGGACTCGGGCAGGGCATTCATCGCGGGCGCGACTTGTCGATGATCTCCTCGAGCTCGCCGACCTCGACGTGCTCCAGCCTCTTTTCGCGGCGCTTCAGTTCTTCGAAGGTCTTCAGCATCGTCTCGGTCATGCGCTCATGCGTGTCCTGCGAACCACCCACGAGTACGAACTGGTCGCCCGTGGTGATGCGCTTGTGGCCATCCTCGTGGTCAAGGCCAACGCCCAGAATGCCGGCAATCTTGGGCCGGCGCTTGCGTTTGGGTTTGGCGGCATCGTCGCTCATGACGTCACCGTGGAATGGATCACCGGGGTTTCAAGCGGGTTTTCAGCCACGGCCTCGCAAACGATATCGGCGAAGGCTTCGTCCTGGCTCAGCCGCATCTTCTTCAGGCGGGTGAGTTCGAGCACGGCGAGGAAAGAAGCCACCAGCCTCCGCAGGGAGATCCCTTCAGGAAAAAGCTGGGAAAAAACAAATCGCGGTTCGGTGCGCAGGCGCTCCAGCAACCATTCCATCTGGTCGGAGACCGTGACCGTCTCGTCGTGGATTTCGCCGACCACCAGCTTTTCCGCGAGGCGGCGCAGGACGATGTTGAACGTGTTCCAGAGTTCGATCCGGTCGACGCCCAGCAACGGACGATTGAGAGTGTCGGAGAGGTGGGAAACGTGGCGTTGCATGAGGCCCTGCCGGATCAGGGCGAGTTCAGCCAGTTTCGCGGCAGCTTCCTTGAACTTCTTGTACTGCAGGAGCTGGTGGACGAGCTCCCAGCGGGGGTCGACGCCTTCGTCCTCGGCATTGGGATCGACGGCGTGCTGGCCCTTCGGCAGGAGGAGCCGGCTCTTGATCTCCATCAGCGTCGCAGCCATGACGAAAAACTCTCCCGCGAGATCGAGATCGAGCTGCTGCATCGCCCGGAGGGCCTCGATGTACTGCCGCGTCACCGATTCGATCGGGATGTCGTAGATATCCAGCTCGTTCTTGCGAATAAGGAAGAGCAGCAAGTCGAGCGGGCCTTCGAAGACCTGGAGCTTGATGCGATAGTCGGAGTCGGGAACCACGGTGCGGCGATGGTTGGAGGCGCGTAGTCCGCCGCAAGGGGAAAGTGCGGCGAAGTCGAAAGGGGGACTCAGCGGCGGGTTGACGGTTAGGCTTTTCGGAGGGCAGCGACGAAAAACCCGTCCGTGTCATATTGCGCCGGCAGGATCAGCCGGCCGGGATCGCGCGGTGCGAGGCCAAAATCGCGGGCAAAAGCCCCGGCTTGAAACTCGGGGTGTCGGCTGAGGAAAACCGCCACCACGTCTTCGTTTTCGTGTGAACTCAGCGAGCAGGTGGCGTAGACCAGCCGGCCACCGGCGGCAACTCGCGCGCTCATCGCGTCGAGCAGGGCGAGCTGCTTGTCCGCCGCCTGGCTCAGGTGGGCTTCCGTGGTGGTCCATTTCAGATGCGGCGATCGCCGCCAGGTGCCGGAACCACTGCAAGGCGCGTCGACGAGGACGCCGTCGTAGACGGCGGTAGGAGGCGTGGGTAGGACCGAGATGGCGGCAAAGCTGACGTCACCTGCGGATCGCCGGGCCGCCGGAGATTTTTCGGGGAGCCTTCGATGCTCGGGCCCCTCGGTCTGGCAATCGGCCCGGGCGCGAAGGGCGCGGCGCCCAAGTTCCTCGAGCGCCTCGGCGCGGGTGTCGTAGGCGTCCACGCGACCGGCACCCCCGAGGAGGCGCGCGAGTTGCAGTGTCTTGCCGCCGACCCCGGCGCACGCGTCCAGCCAGTGGCCACCGGGTGCGATGCCCGCGGCTTCCAGCACGAGCTGTGAACCGAGGTCCTGCACCTCGAAGCGGCCCTCGTTCCACGCGTCGCACGTCGTCACATCGGCCTCGGTCATCAGCGCGATCGCGTCGGGCAGAATGGCGGACCGTCGCCAACTCCAGCCGCGCCGGTCGAACTCGCCGAGGGCCCGTTCTGGCTCGGCGGTCTGGAGGCGCAGCCAGAGCGGTGCCCGGCGCAGTTGCGCGTCCAGTTCCGGGCCGGAAAAGATCGCGGGACAATGGGCCCGGAACCACGCCGGCAACAGTTCGGCCTTTTCGCCCGCCGGCGGTTCGCCGGTCGCAAACGCTGCGCGGAACGCGGCGGTCGCCGGCGTCCCGGCGGCGAGCCAGGCGACCCGCCGGACGGCTTCCTCCGGCTGGGAGCCAAGCAGCGGCTCGATCCAGGGCAGGCAGCGGACCGTGGTGTAGAGGAGTTCCCGATACAACCGGCGATCCCGGGACCCAAACTGGCGGTGCCGGGCGAGCAGCGCTTGGATCCGCGCGGCCAGGGCGCGATCCCGCCGCCAGTGGGGCCGAAGCTCGCCGAGCAATCGCAGGAAGGTGCGCTGTTGGTTTTCGGCCGGGTTCACGGGTGGGGTGGGTGTTTCCGAGCTGGATTCCAGCCTCCGGCAAATCCAAGTCGAAGCGAACCTCTGGCTGCCGGTTTTGCCGCGAATGCGTCCAATTCGCGTCGTGCGCCACGGCCACGGATCGTTCCCGGACCCGGACGCCACGTCTGGCTCGGCCGACGGCGACGCCGTGTCGTGATCGCTTTCGGAATCCAACACATCAGAACCGCACCGTGTCGATTTGCACGTTGAAGCCGAAGGAGCTCTCGCGCCGGCGGCCGGAGTAGAGGCTCACGGTGTAGGAGACCAGCCAGGTGTTGCCGAGATTGTGGGAGAGTCCGTAGGCCTGCTCGGTGAAACGGCGCCGGCGCTCGTCATAGTGGAGCCGGGCCAACGCCTCGAACACCTCGTTGATCCGGCGGCGCCCCTCGACAAAGTAGTCCTTGATTTCGTGGCGGAGGTAATTGTTGGCGAACCGCAGCGACCAGACGTTGCCGTCGTGCAAGGTGATCGCGGAATTGAATTCGCGGAGCGCCAGGCTCTGGGGTGTCAGGCTCTGGTAGACATCCAACCGCAGCCAGCGCGCGGGCAGGAGGGCCAGCTCCGCATGCAACTCGGAGACATCGCGCTCACCGGGCCGGCGGCGAAACCGGAAATCGTTCGCCACGTTGAACTGAATCAGGTCGCGGCTGCCGTGGACCGGATCGCGGGTCTGCAGCGTGTTGTCGAAGCCGACGCGCAGGGTGTTGGCGGCGTGCAGATCGTCGAGGTGGCGGACGTCGCCGAGGCCGAGCGGCGGCAGATAGGTGGAAAACACCTCGCGGTCGATCGCGGGAATACGGGCGCGGCCTTTCTCCGCCTCGGGCCGGTAGCGGTAGCTGAGGCGCGGCGTGAAGAGGTGGCGCAGCCCGTCGATCTTCCATTGTTCGTTCTTGTAGGCGAAGGTGCCGCTGGCGCGCATCTCCGCATCGAGCCCGACTTCGCCCAACAGACGCGTGTAGCTGCCGGCGCGCGCGGCGCCGGTGGTATTCGCGTAATGCGTGAATCGACCGCCGGCGACCGGAGTCACCGCCGCCCAGTCGCGCGGCGCGTACGGCCGCATGAGACCGTAGTAGGCGTCGAGCCGGTCGCTGCGCCGCCGCGGCCCGCCGTCGATCGGATCTTCCCGCAGCACGGCGGCGCTGGCGTTGAGCCGGTGGTAGAAGCCCTGGCCGAGGGCCTGCGGCAGCAGATCGAAGCGCACTTCCGGCAGCCGCTGCTGCACGCGCTGAAACGAATTCGGCTGGAAGCGCGCGAACGCCGAGACGAAGTAGTTTTGACCCTGATACACCGATTCGACAAACGTGTCCGGCGCCTGCACGGGGAGGAACGATCGCGGGCGAAAATCACGCAGGACCTCGGAGTCCCGCCACCAGTTGAGCTGGGCGGCGAGGGTGAGATTTTCCGCCAGCCGTTGCGTGTGCTGCCACTCCGCATAGGCGCGATCTTCGGGCACGCGGCGGCCGAGGAGATCGGTCTTCTTGTCGCCATGATCATTGATGTAGCCGCTGCGGAAGTAGCCGTGCAGGTCTTCCGGATTTTCCGGATCGGCATAGCGGCCCGAAGGCCCGGCCATCAGGCCGCGGTTCGTGTAAAGACCGAGGTCGGCGCCGAGGCGGAGGGCCGGGGCGACCGGCAGGTGGACGTCCGCTTCGACAAATGCGCCGAGGGAGGCCCGATAGCCGGCGTTGAGGGCAACGTCGAAGGCAAAGGGCATGGCCAGATTCTGCTGAAACCGGGGGAACGGCAGCAGCTTGACGCGGCCGATGCCGATCTCGGCCTGCTCTGTGTGCAGCCGCCGCCCCGGGCCGTAGGTGATCCGGGCGGCGTGAAAATTGGGCTGCCATGGCCCCGGCTCGCCATACACGACGTGGGCGTGCTCGATCGTGATTTCCGTGGGCGTGCCGGATGCCGAGGTGCCTTCGATAAACACGGGCGGGGCGCCGAGCCGGATGTTGACGGCGGAGAACGAACCATCGCGACCGTTGTAAACCAGGGAATCCGCGATCAACCGCGCCCCGCCCCGCGTGAACACAACATGGCCCTTGGCCTTGGCTACCTTGGTGGTGGCCTGGTAGCGAATCTCGTCCGCCAGAATGAGCATGTCCTGATCGCGGACCTGGGCGTGGCCCCGAAATACGCTTTCGGTGGTGCCGAGGTCGAGCGACGTATCCTCGCCGAAGACTGTGATCGTCCCGGCTGGCGGCTGGACGGCCGTGAGCCGGGCGGCACTGAAGGCAACGAGGAGAAGAAAACGACGGATCACGCGCGGAGCAAAATCGCCGCTGCCGGCCCAAGCAAGCTTCGCGCATGGGCGGGTGAACGCATTCGCGGCTAGACGTGGCGGCGGCCAACGGGCACCGTCGCCCTTCCAGTCCCTTCCACGCGTGATTATTTCCAAAGCTGATTTCAACGCCCTGCTCGGGGCGAAGCATGCCTTGCCCCATTCCGTGCTTGGCATGCACCCCGTGACCTACCGGCGCAGCAAGGGCGTCGTCGCGCGCAGCCTGATCCGGGGTGCGGTCGGCTGCGAGGTCGTCGATCTCGATGCCCGCCCGCCGGTATCCTATCCGATGACACGATATGCCCCCGAGGGGCTGTTCGAGGTGTTCATCCCGAAAAGGCCGGATGTTTTCCGTTACCAGTTGCGGGCGGTTTATCCCAGCGGCGAGATTCGGCAGTTTTTCGATCCGTATTGCTTCCTCCCCACGCTCGGGGCGCAGGACCTGTATCTCTTCAACGAGGGCAACGAGCACCGCATTTACGAGAAGCTGGGCAGCCATGTGCGCCAGCTCGGCGGGGTGGGCGGGGTGTCATTTTCCGTCTGGGCTCCGTCCGCGTCCCGCGTTTCGGTCGTGGGTAATTTCAATCACTGGGACGGCCGCTACCATCCCATGCGTTCGCTGGGTTCTTCCGGTGTATGGGAGTTGTTCGTGCCCGGGCTGGGGGAGGGGGAGCTCTACAAGTTCGAGGTGCGCGATCAGCGCGGACACGTCCGCCTCAAGACCGATCCGTACGGCACGTATTTCGAGGGCCCGCCGAACAACGCGGCGATCGTTTGCGACACGGGCAATTTCAAATGGACCGATGATGCCTGGCTCGAGCGCCGGCGGCAGCTGGCGGAGAAACCCGATCGGCCGATGTCGGTTTACGAAGTGCATCTTGGATCCTGGCGGCGGATGCCGGAGGATGCCGACCGCCCGCTTTCCTACCGGGAGTTTGCGGTCCAGGTGGCCGACTACGTGGTCGAGATGGGTTTCACGCACGTCGAGGTGATGCCGCTGGCCGAGCATCCGTTCGACGGCTCCTGGGGTTACCAGGTGACGGGTTTTTTCGCGCCGACCCATCGCTTTGGCACGCCGGAGGATTTTGCCTGGTTCGTCGATCACTTGCACAGCCGGGGAATCGGCGTGCTGCTCGACTGGGTCCCCGCGCATTTTCCGCGCGACAGCTTTGCCCTGGCTGAGTTCGACGGCACCCACCTGTACGAGCACGCCGATCCGCGGCAGGGCGCGCACATGGATTGGGGCACGCTAATCTTCAACTACGGCCGCAACGAGGTGCGCTGTTTTCTCAACGCCAGCGCGCTGGCCTGGATCGACCGCTATCACCTCGACGGCCTGCGGGTCGATGCGGTCGCGTCGATGCTCTATCTCGATTACTCGCGCAAGGAGGGGGAGTGGATTCCGAACAAGCACGGCGGGCGCGAAAACCTCGAGGCCATCGCGTTCATCCGCGGCGTGAACGATTTGGTGCACCAGTACCACCCGGGGGTCGCGATGATTGCCGAGGAGAGCACGTCCTTTGCCGGGGTGAGCAAACCGACCAAGGACGGCGGCCTGGGCTTCGACTACAAGTGGAACATGGGCTGGATGAACGACACGCTCACCTACTTCTCGAAGGAGCCGGTGGTCCGCCGCCACCACCAGGGCAACCTCACGTTTGGCATGCTGTATCAGTATGCGGAGAATTTCGTCACGGTTTTTTCCCACGACGAAGTGGTTCACGGCAAGGCCTCGATGCTATTCAAGATGGGGGCGTGGCATATCGCGGAAAAAGCCGCGAACCTGCGCGCGCTTTATGCACACATGTGGCTCTGGCCAGGCAAGAAGCTGCTCTTCATGGGCGGCGAGTTCGCGCAGTCGCGCGAGTGGGCGCACGACTCGAGCCTTGACTGGCATCTCTGCCAGTATCCGGACCACGAGGGGGTGCGATTGCTGGTGCGCGATCTCAACCGTCTCTACACGGGTGAACCGGTGTTGAGCGAAAACGATTTCAATTCCCAGGGCTTTCGCTGGCTCACCTGCCACGATGCCGATGCCAACGTGATTGCCTATGTGCGGAGCGACGCGTCGGAGCAGACGCTCTTCGCCGCCATCTGCCATTTCGGGGGTGCGACCCGGCAGTATCGGGTCGGCGTGCCCCGCCGCGGGTTCTGGCGCGAAATCATCAACTCGAACAGCGAGTATTACGGCGGCAGTGGACTCGGCAACGCGGGTGGTTGCACGACCGAGGACGTCGAGCGCGATGGATTCAGCCAGTCGATTCTCGTGACGCTCCCGCCGCTCGCGACGATTGTCTTCAAGTGGAGCGAAGGGAAATAGGCATCGCCTATTTCTTTCCCGCCCGGACGTAGTCGGAAAACGTCACCGTCATTTCGGCGTCGAGTGACTTGAACACAAACGCCCGGCCGCGGACCCGGGTGCTGACTTGCTGCGGCAGACTCGGCCGTTCACCGACCGGCAGCTGGTAGCTCATCACCGTGGTCATCTCGGTAATCTTGACTCCGAACGTGGGACTGAAGCCGCCGGTGCTGCCGAGGGTGAGCGACTCGATGCAACGGGTGGGCTGGTGCAGGACGATCGTGGCCCGAAGAAACCCGGCGACGGTGTCACCGGGATCGCCGGGCTTGAGGCCGCACCGGTAGGTTGTGCGCTCGGGCGCGACTGCGATCACCTCCAAGGTCGCGAGATTGAGCTGCTCGATCAATTTTGGGGCGGTGCCGCCGCGCGAGCGCCGCGAGCGACCGTCGGCGTAGTCCTTGGTTTCGCCAGCAGTCGGGTCGCGACCATCCTTTTGCCGCAGCGACCAGCGATCGAATTCGGGCTTGGCGGCGTCGCACCGTTCGACCGTCGACTTGCCCTCGGCCACCGTCGTCTGGGTGAACGACCAGCCGTGTGGGACGTCAGTGCGAAAATGCTTCAGGGCCTCTGCCAATGCGGGATCCGTTCCAACCGGGGCGTTCGGTGGGGTCGCGGCGCCAGCCAGTCCGGCCAAGGTGCAAAGGAGGAAAAGAAGACGCATCGCGCGGTGAAAACGGATCGGCTGGCCGGAGGCAACCGAACTCGCCATGGGCAGCGCACGTACCCGTCGGAAACCCGCTCCGCCGGACTGGTGCAGTGTTCTCCCTTTCTCGCAACGGAAGCGTCCTGGCGCACAGCAGCGCAGGAGATACGAACGAGATGCGGTCGAGATACGGACGAGGCCGCCAAAGGGCCGGCTTGAAGTTAGCTCCGGGGCTTCGGCTTGATAAACAGCACCTCGGCGCGATTGACCCACTTCGCGCGCAGATCGATTCGGAACCAACCGTCGCTGTTCCTCTTGTTCACGCGGGTGCCGGAGCGATCGCCAAATTCCTTGAGATCATATTGCCACCACGTCTTGCCGCGGTCGGTGGAGATGATGAAACCCGTGTCACAGGGGTTGGCGTTGCCGTATTCCGGCACCAGAATCACGTCATCTTCGATGGTCATGACGGCCAACTCGTAGCGCGCATCGAATATCTTAAGGTGCTTTTCGGGATGAGCGAGGTCGGCCGGAGCACAGCGAAATATGCCGCGATCGTAGGTTTCGTGCGGCGCCTTTGGGCCGTTGGCGTCGGCGACCCAGCAGATCTGACCGTCGCTGAAGTTGATCCCACCGGACTTGAACCGGGAGTTTGCCTCCGACGAAACCACCACCCGCCAGTCCCACCGGTCCACGAGCGCGTCATAGGTGCCGCGCAGCCAGTGGCATTCCTGCCGGCCGTGGACGCTGCTGTTGTCGCCGGTAGAGGCATAGAACGCGTTCTCCGCCGGGTTGTAGGACACCGAATGAACGTGGCGGCAGATCACCGGATTGTCCGGCGCCCCCAGCCGCGACGCCGGGTCGGTGCCCGGGGATTGATGTTTCGGGTTCTGACCGAACGCGTAGGCGATTTTCACGGTTTCACCGCCGTCGATCGAGTAGTAGACGTTCGCCGGCACCGGCTCGGTGCCGACGTTGCCGTAGTTGCCCCAGATCAGCATTTCCTTCCCGCCGACCGCAAAGGTGTTCACGCCGTCGAGGGAATAGAAGTACAACCCGGCCTTGTTCGGGTCCTTCGGGGTCGGCGGAACGTAGTCGCGACCATCGCGATCCTTGACCACGATCTCCCGGACCGTCTTGAGCTTGTCGGTGCTCAAATAGAGTTTGGCGCGTGTGGCGAAGACAATGTTTCCATTGCCGAGGATGCAGCTGAAATTGATGTTCTTCGCGTTGGGAAAACTCGCCTCATGCTGCCAGGTCCGAGCATTGTCTTCGGAGAGTAGAATCTTCCCGTCGCCCAGGCCAAAGGCTTGGCTGCCCCGTTGCGTGTCGATGTAGGGACCGTCTTGCGGAGCCAGCCGATACCAAAAATGCGCCGTTTCGCCGCTCCCCGTGGGAGCGGCCTGAGCGTGGTTCCAGCCGCCAAAAAAACTGCCGCTGGCGATCACCACGGCGATCAAACCGTGGCAGGAGTGGTTGAGCAGGGATCTTGGTTTCATAGGCACGGGAGGCGGGCATGAGTAGGCCGCAGGAATGAATTGAGCAACTGAAAGGAAGCTGAATTTCATCCTTAAGACCGCAATTTAGTCGCGGATGGACACGGACGGACACAGATGCCAAGTAATTTCAGACCTGAATGGCGCTTAGGATAGTCCCATAGTTTTCTTACTGAGCGGTTTGCGGCGTTCGATATCCGGGATTGTAGTGAAGAGCACTCGGCGGCTCAGACGTTGCATTTGGCGGAGCGTCACTTGAACGGTGTGCCAGTTGGCAATCGCCGCGTTCAGCCATTCGTATTGCTCTTTAGAGAGAGCCACACTGACGGTCTTCCCTTTGACTTTGCGGGTCCACTGGTAGCAGGGCCCGCCGGCACCCGGACCGCGGTCCTGCACGTAGCCTTCGCTGATCCAACCGGACTGCGCCAAGGTGGCCTTGAGCCGTTCGTATTCCTCCTGCGAGGACGGCCCAGCGCTGGTTTTTTTGGATGCCATTGGCGAATAGAGTAGCATGGTTGTCAATAGAGCGGTAGGTATACCGCCCTATGTCGCACACCCCGTTTTTTCCCGCGTTCCGCGCTCGCCTCGCCTCTCTGGGCCGGGGCGTGGCGCGAGCGCTCCCGGCGTTGCGGCAATGCACCCTCAGTCAGATCGAAACGGCCGTCGGCCGCTTCGTCCCGGCGGCGGCCTTCCAGCCGGCTCCTTCCGCGCGCGAGTGCCCCTTTTCCCTACACCGCTCACATTTGGTGCTTTATCTGGCAGATGCTTAACGAGAACACCTCCTGCCGGGAGGTCGTGCGCCAATTGCAGGCGCTCTTGGCCTTGCAGGGCGCTCGGCAGCTCGACGAGGGCAACAGCGGTTATCGCCAGCGCCGAGCGTGGCGCCGGAAAGGGTAACACTGGCGAGCGTTTGGCTCATCGCCGTCGCGCGAAAACCAGGGGGATCTTCCCGGCCGTGAACTGAGGCGACGCGAAGGGCCGCGATGGTTATGGATTGGATGCAACATTTTTCAATGAGGAGTCCGAGTCCTTGCGAGCCCGCCACAATCGAGCATCTGGATTCTGGAGTTTTTCGGCCCGCTGGAGGTGTTCCATCGCCAGCCGGGGCCGGTCGATGTGCCGGTAAATCAAGCCCAGTGCCTTGTGCGCTTCGGGATCGTCGGGGACTGCGGCGATCAGGTCTTTGAGAACCGCGATGGCCTCATCATACCGGGCGACGCCCGCGAGGCCGCATCCGAGTAACAAAATCACTCGCGGATTGGATAAAGCGGTTCGGTCGATCTGGATCGTCTTGATCGTGTTATCGAGCGAGTCCTTCGGCCGGTTGAGGCGCAGCAGCGAGTTGGAAAGGTTGAGTCGCCCGGTCTGAAACTTCGGCTCGATCTTGAGGGCCGCATTATAACACTTCACCGCGTCTTCATCTCTCCCGCTGTTCGAGTAGGCCACCCCCAGGTTTCCCCAAGGGCGGTATTTGCCGGGACTCTTGGCCACGGTGTCCTCCCACAGAGTCACATTCGAGCGCCAGACCTCGTTGCGCGCGTGGGAGGCCCAGGCCAGGGCGCCAAGGCAGAGAACTGCGGTCGCAGGAGCGAGCGTGCGGGCGACGGCAGGCTGCCACCTGCTGTTCCGCAGAACGTCAAACAGACAGGCGACTAAGGTGAAGATGCCGATGGAGGGGAGGTAGGATCGATGATCCGCCATAAGATCTGGCAGGGGCACCAGTCCGGAGGAAACGGACACGGTGACGAAGAACCAAAGCGTAAAGACGAAGACGATACTGGAACGCGCATCAGTCGGGCGGCTGCGCCAAATCCACCAGGCGCTTGCGGTCAAAGCGCCAAGAACCGCCGCGGCAATCAACACCGGAGTCTCCACCAACGAACGATACAGCGGCCATTCAGGATCGATGTTCAATCCAGTCGGCCAGAATATACGCTGAAGGTAGGCCGTCACGACGGTCACCTGGGTGACGAGGTAGTGCCAATGGTCCAAGGGATCGTCCCGCGAATTGACGATATTAAAGGCGTTGGCCAAGCTGAACTCCCCGTCGTGCTGCGCCACCGAGGTCAAGATGACCAGCACGGGAACAATGGGAAGACACAGCAGCAGCGGCAGAGCGCGCGCGACCGCCGTGCGCAGCCGGGTGCCGTTCACCAACGAATCTATCATCACCGCCATCAATGGAGCGGTGAAGACACACTCCTTCGTCAGCATGCCAAGCATCACCAAAGCCACGGCCAAAGTTCGCAGCATCCGCCTGCCTGACCGTGACGTGGCGTGCAGCGAGGCAAAGTAGAGCCCCAGCGTCAGGAGGTAAAACAGGGTGCTCATCGAGGTGAATCGCTGCGTGATGTAGGTGACCGACTCCGTGGCCAGCGGATGCGCGGCAAAGAGCAGGGCGGCGGTGGCGGGAATGCAGAAGGCGGAACCGCGCGGCAGGGCGCCGGATTGCGGACTGCGGCCCAGCAACAGCCGCAGCAAGGCATAAATCAAAATTGAATTGCCGGCATGGATGAGGATGTTCAGGACGCGGAACCAGCGTGGATTGAATCCATCGAGCGTATAGTTGAGGCGGAAACTCGCATAGGCCACAGGGCGCAGGATGAAATTTGTCGCCATATCCGGATCTATGCCCATCCGAGCGGGGCGACGGGCGAATTCCACAAAATGCGCCGGATAGGTGAAGCTGCCCGCATCTTTGAAGATGGGATTGTCCTTCAGGTAGATGTGGTCGTCGAAGACCATCGGAAAGTCTACCGTCCGGGCATAAATGCCCGCACAGAGGGCGATCAGAAGTGCGACCACAAAGGTGTGAATCCAACGCCCTTCCGCCCTTCGCGCTGTTGCTGATTTATCGTTCGCCGCCGGTTCGTGAACAACTCCCGCCGTCCCAACAGAGAAATACTGCTGCCTCTTCGAACTGGTTGCGGTGCTTTCGGACATCTCGTGCTTTTGATTCGCGGCGAGAGCTTACCCCACAAGGAGGCCAGACAGCAAAAGACATCTCTTGTCGTGCCAGCCGCCACACGGAAGCCGTCTTCAAGGACTAAATCAGGCGCCGTGATCCCGTACCCACTGCCCGGCCCGCAGATAAAGCTCGGCTGCGCTCTTCAGTTGCAGCTTGTCTTTAATGCGTGCGCGGTAGGTCTCCACGGTGGTTTCACCGAGGTTCAGCATCTGCGCAATCTCTCTCGTACTTTTTCCCCGGCCCAGCATTTGAAACACCTCCAGTTCGCGGTCAGCAAGGGTTTCGAGGCTGGCCAGCTCCGGCGGAACCCGTCGCTGTGTCATACGGGTCAGCATTCTCGAAGTTACCTGCTTGCTGGCATATACCGCGCCCTGCATCACGCAGTGGATTGCCTTCACGACTTCGGTGGAGGCTTCATTCTTGGTGATATACCCTTTGGCTCCGGCGCGCAGCGCCCGCTCGGCATACAATTCTTCGTCATGCATGGAAAGCACGAGCACATTCAGAGATAATCCCTGCGCCTTGATGTCCTTGAGAAGTTCCAGACCGCTCGATCCGCGCAGGGAGATGTCAACGATGGCGATATCCGGCTGGGTGTGGCGAATCAGTCGCATGGCATCACGAACATTGTCCGCCTCGCCGCAGACAAACATGCCGAGATCCCGATTGATCAGCTGGCTCAGGTGTTCGCGGAACATCGGGTGATCTTCTACAAGCAGGACTTTGTAGCCCTTGATGGAATCTGCATCAGCTTTGGACATGGACTTCGTGTGGTCGGGGTTGGATCGGCATCCGGCAGAGCACGGCGGTGCCGCCACCGGCTCGCGGCTTGATTTCAAGCCGGGCTCCGAGGGCAAGGGCGCGATAACGCATCGTTCGCAGGCCCATGCCTCCTTTGGGATTACCGTCGCCGGCTGCAATGCCGGTGCCATCATCCTCGATTAGCAGCTCCAGTTCATCCCCCAACTGATGCAGAAATACGGTAATCCGTTTTGCCCCGCTATGCCGCACCGCATTTGCCACTGCCTCTTGGAAGATGCGGTAGAGATGCATGGAAGCCTCCCGATTCCCCAGACGCACTTCCGAGCCTTCCTTGAAATCGATGGCAACTCCTGTGAGCCGGCTCGTCGATCGCGCCAGATTCGCCACGGCGGCGGCCAAGCCATCGTGATCGACGTGAACTGGAAAAATACCGTGCGCGAGGTTGCGGCCCTCCATCACAGCCAGCTGGATCGATTCCTCGATCATCGCGGCATCCCTCGCCGCCGGCAGGAACTGATTCTGCAAATCTTCCGCCAACGCCCGCGCGGCACATCCGATGGCCGCCAGTTGCTGGCACAGGCCGTCATGCAAATCCTGGCCGATTCGCTGCTGCTCGTGTTCGCTGACGCGGACGATGTCTCTTTCAAGCTGTTGGTGCTCTTCGAGCATCTGAATTCGCGCGGCATCCGCGTCCTGTTTGTTGCGAACAGCAGTCACCGCAAAGACGACGACGCAGAAATAGAACTCCCGGTTTAACAAAGCCCAGGCATAGCCCATCTGCGTCTCGTAGGGATGCGTGGCTTCATTGGCAGTCCACCAGACAACTCCGGAAACGATTGCGATGAACACCCCGGCCCTGCCTCCCGACCACCACACCGCGATGATGATGGGGATGGCATAGAAAACAAACAAGCTTACCTCCCATCCGGTGACATAATCCAGCCAGCCCGTGAGCAGCGTCAGTAGCGTCGACAGTGCCGTTGTAAGCCACGCGGGCTGACCGCGCATTTTGTTCGTCACCAAGGCCCAATTTTCCGCCGAAGCCTTTTCCAGTTTGTTTGAGGAAGTCGGCACTGTAAGGTTCGCGTTCATAACCTGGTTCTACCGGTCTTCACGATGGCATCGCCCGATACCTGCCGAAACTGCGACTGTGATTATCGGGATCATACCGACGCGATGCCATGACCATTAGGACAAAGTCAGGCAAGTGCAGATACTCCGAGGCCATCTGACCGGGGAAACCAATAGGCCGATGGTCGGCCGATTTCGGGCGGGTTGTCGGAATCTTGCCCCGCATCGTTTCCCAGGCGGGACTCACCACACGGGCGGAGAAAATCCGGGAGCAGCGCGTAGGGTGTATTACCTAGCCTCAGCTCCGTCTGCGCGCACGTAGCGCAAGAATCGGGTCTGCCTCGCGCGCGCGCGTAACTGGAAGCGGGGGGAAGGCCGGGTGACTTCCGGTCGCTCAGAAGTCGAAAAACCGGACAGAAACCGGACAGACAAAAAAAGAGGGGCTTACGAATATCTCGTAAACCCCTGATTTAGAATGGCTGCCCGAGCTGGGATCGAACCAGTGACCAAGTGATTAACAGTTATTTGCTTTGACTGTCTATTACTGTCCTCTATTGTCTGCTTGTGGCTGCACTTATTTGATTGCTGTCATAGGTAAAGTGTCACGTAAGTTGAAGACGAAAGAGGACACATGAAAACAATTCAGGACTCCGAAAGTGGCCAAGAAGTGGCCAAGCAAAGTGGCCAAGCATCGCAATCGCGATTTCACGTCGATTACTGGAAAGAGCGGCTTTACCGGAAAACTTTCACCCGCGACGGGGAGCGGCACGAAGTGGTGGCGGAATGGTCGGTGCGGTTGCAGCATCTCGGCCGGCGCGAGGCGTTCGCCCTCGGTTCCGCCAATGCCAGCGTGGCGGCAATCAAGGCGAAGGAGATTGCGACGTTTCTGGAAGCGAACGGATGGGAGCCGACGTTGGCCAAGTTCAAACCCTCGCCGTTCACCAAGGCCGACGTTTGCACGGTGGGCGAATTCTTGGCCGACGTGAAGGAGCACAGCCATTTGAAGCCGATGACAGTCCGGCGCTATGCCGTTAAGCTGCGGAAGATGGTCGCTGACCTCGCCAAGGTTGATGCCGGGGTGAAGGGGAGGGCGAAGCGCGCGAAATACGATTACGTCAGCGGCGGGCGCAAGGCATGGCTCGCAAAGGTGGATGGCCAGCCGCTTGACGTGCTCACCTCCGAGTCCGTGAACGCCTGGCGGAATCGCTACGTCGCCAACGCCGGGACGGACCCGGTTGAACGCAAATCCGCCGAACGCTCGGCGGCATCCTACCTGCGCTGCGCACGGTCGCTTTTTACGCCGGATGTGACGGCGGTGCTAAAGGTGAAACTGCCCGGCAACCCATTCGCCGGCGTAAAGCTGAAAGACCCCGGCCCGGCGCGTTACCACTCTGAAGTGAACCCGGAATGGCTACTGGCGTGCGCCGGCAGTGAATTGCGGGAAAAACGGCCGCAGGAATACCTCGCGTTGTTCCTTTGTCTCTGGGCGGGATTGCGACGCAAGGAAGCGGACTTGTTGACGTGGGAGCAAATCGACTTTGCGCAGGGGCAAATCCAAATTCGCCGGACGGCGCACTTTGAGCCAAAGACCGAGGAGAGCCAGCGCACGATCGATCTGGCGCCGGAAGCTCGCGACGTGCTCCGCACATTCAAGAAAAGCAGCACGTCCGAATTCGTCTTGGACGGTGCGCCACCGAATCCGGCCGCGACTTACGACTACTACCGGTGCGATTGCACTTGGCGCGATCTCAACGCGTGGCTACGGGGCAAAGGCGTGCGCCAGCAAAAGGCGATTCACGCACTGCGCAAGGAAAGCGGGTCGCTGATCGCGTCGGCGTTCGGAATCGAGGCCGCGCGCCAACACCTCGGGCACCGGGATATTCGCACGACCTCCGCGCACTACGTGGACAAAAAAAAGCGCATCGAAATCACGCTTTCAACTGCCGGCGCGAAATTGAAAGAGGTGGGAGCGTGAACGACACAATGCGCGAGAGCGCACGGGCAGAAGAAGCGTGCGACGAGGAGATTCGTCGCTTGAAGCAGCGAGCGATCACAGGCGGCGACGTCACGGCGGCGTTGACTCTGTTCCACGTCGCGGCGGAAGCGACGCGCGCGTTGCATGCGCTTTGGACTGATCCAACACCCCGGCGCATCGCACAGCGAAACGACAAATCTGATCCTCCCTCGATTGAAGTCCGGCGCGAGATGTT
>JBIJCX010000160.1:0-18085 GCA_044344465.1 Opitutaceae bacterium | reverse complement strand
CCCGGCGGCGAATTCGTCATCGCGAAGGGCGGGCAGCAGTCGACGACGCTCGGCAAGCACAATGGCAGCATCCTCCGGATCTCGGCCGATGGCCGGCGCGCGACCGTGCTCGGCTACGGTTTCCGCCAGCCGAGCATGGGGGTCAACGTGCGCACCGGCCTCGTGATCGCGAGCGATCAGCAAGGGCAGTACATTCCCTCCACCCCGCTGCACATTGTGCGCGATGCCCAGTTCTACGGGTTCCTCAGTCCGAAACTCCCGAAAGAGGTTTACCCGGCGCCCATCGCCGACCCGCTGACCTGGATCCCGCATCCGGTGGATGCGTCCGGCATCTCCCTCATCTGGCTGTTCGGCGCCCGCATGGGCCCGCTCAACGACAGCATCGTCCACGTCGATTTCAGGAAGCCGCAGGTGTTCCGCGTGCTGATGAACGAGCGGGGCGCAAAACCGCAGGCCGCGGTGGTCTCGATCACGCAGGCGTTTGAATTTCCGCCGCTCAACGGCGCGGTGAGTCCCACGGATGGTCAGCTCTACCTTGCCGGCTACCAAATCCTCGGCTGGGGCACCTCCGTCTCGCGGCTCTCGGGCTTCGGCCGCGTGCGTTACACCGGGGCGCCGGTCACCCTGCCCCGCGAAATCTCCCCGATGGACAAGGGCGTGCTGCTCCGCTTCGACGTCGCCCTCGATCCGAAGAAGGTGTCCGACCCCGGCAACTATTCGCTCGGCAGCTGGCAGTACAAACGGACCTTCAACTACGGCTCACCGCAGCTCAAGGCCGACGGCGCGCCCGGCCAGGACACGTTGACCGCGAGCGCCGCGTATCTCTCGTTGGACGGGCGGAGCGTTTTCATCGCGGTGCCCGACATGAAGCCGGTCATGCAACTGCGCGTGGGTTGGTCGCTCGCCACGGCGGACGGGGTGAAATTCGAGGAGAACGCCTACACGACGCCCTACGACCTGCCGACGTTCAACCCCACGGCCGAGGGTTTCGGCGACATCACGGTGGACCTGAAACCGCGCGCCGTCCTCGCGCAGGCGAGCGGGCCGGTGAACATCGAGGAAGGCCAGCGCGTGTATCAACTCTTCGGTTGCGTAGCATGCCATATGGCCGAGGGGGCGGACATACCCAAGATCGGCCCGACCTGGAAGGGGCTTTACGGCCGGGAGCGGGCCATCTTCGCCGGCCCGGGCAAGACCACCCTGGCGCTGGCGGACGAAGCCTACCTCCGCGAATCGATTCTGGCTCCGACGGCCAAGTTCGCCGCCGGTTACGAGAAAGGCGACGCCGGCATGCCCAGCTACGCGGGCGTCCTCACCGATGCCCAAATCGACTCGCTCATCCTGTACATCAAATCATTGAAGTAGTCTGCTCAAGGGGATTTGATCCGAGGGTAGGAGCCTGCTGGCAGGCGATTCCCCGCCTGCCAACAAACAACGGCCTCCATCGCCTGCAAGCAGGCTCCTACTCCAGACCACGCCAAAGCGATCCTCGAAACCTCAGAACCGAAGCCAATGAAAACGATCCTGTCGTCCTTGCTCTCACCAAGCGCTCACCTGCATCGAATCGTCGCGCTCGCCGCGGCCATTCTCGGCCTGCACGGTGCGACCTTCGCCGCCGGATCGGCCGCACCCACCAAAGTGGGCATCATCGGCCTCGACGCCCACGCCGTACCGTGGACCCAGATCATCCAGGGCCCGAAGGCGGTGCCGGGCGCGTTCGACCTGCGTATCGTCGCCACCTATCCCGGCGGCAGCCCGGACGTGCCGTTCAGCAAGGACAACATCGAGAAGAACACCGCGAAGATGCGGGAACTCGGCGTGGAGATTTGTGACTCGATTGAGACCATGCTGACGAAGGTGGATGCGGTCCTGCTCCTCAGCATCGACGGCCGGCCCCACCCGGAGCAGGCGCGCCCGGTCTTTGCGGCGAAGAAGCCGCTCTTCATCGACAAGCCGGTCGCGGCGTCGCTCGTCGAGACCATCGAGGTTTTGCGCGAGGCCAAGGAAAGCGGCACGCCGTGTTTCTCGAATTCCTCCCTCCGTTACGGCCCGGTCATTTCTGGCATGGCCCGCGATCCGAAGGTCGGGCGCGTGCTCGGCTGCACCGCCTATAGCAACAACAAGGGCATGCTGCCCGGCCATCCCGATCTTTTTTACTACGGCATCCACGGCTGCGAAATCCTCTTCACCGTCATGGGTCCGGGATGCAAGACCGTCACCCGCGTGAAGAGCGCGACGGCCGACGAGGTGGTCGGGGTGTGGGCGGATGGCCGGCTCGGCACGTTCCACGGCATCCTTCAGGGCTCGGCCGGTTTCGGCGCGACGGTCTACGGCGAAAAGAGCATCGTCCACTGGGGCAAGTTCGAGGGCTACGAGCCGCTTATTCGGGAAATCGCGAAATTCTTCCGCAGCGGCCAGCCGCCGATAAGCGTCGAGCACACGCTGGAAATCTACGCGTTCATGGAGGCGGCCGACGAAAGCGCGCGCCAAGGCGGACGGGCCGTGGACATCCAGGCCGTCCTCGCCAAGGCGCAGAAGCAGGCAGACGCGCGGCGGAAAAAATAATATCGGTTCAACCTGTCCCGCGCAGTTTTTTCTGAATCCACTTCGGGTCGCGGCGGCAGCCTCCATCGAGGTTGATAAACCCCTCTCCCTGAAAATCCAGTTTCCGACCAACACCAATGACCTCGCGCGTCACCTTGTCGGTCGCGGGCGCTTCGCCGCGATAGCGCGCAGTTCCTTCACGGTCAGGAGGTCTCTCTCGCGGCCCACGGCCTCTTTGGCGGCGATGAGGTCCTCGAGGGAAATCACCGCGCACTTGCGGCCGAACTATGGCGACTAGTTGGTCTGCCTGTAGGAGACAGGCGATAATGCCCCTCCGAAACCAGTGAAATCGCCTGCCAGCAGGCTCCTACAAAAGCCCGGTATTCGTCTCATCTTGGACGCAACTTAGAATTAGTCCGGCTAAAGAGGGCGCCCCCTCACCCCGGCACGAACACGCACTTCGCCGACTGCCAACTCGCGGTCAGCCCGAGCGCCTCGTTGGCCCGATCCAGCGTGAAGCGGTGTGAAACCATTTCGTGAAACGGAAACCGCTCCTGGTTGGCGCGCAGGAAATCGATCGCCTGTTTCAGGTGCCTCGGTTCGCTCGACCACGAGCCAAAAACCTGGAGCTGCTTGCGCGTGATCACGTGCGGGTTGAACGCCACCGGCCCCGCATCGCAGTAGTGGCCGAGCACGAGATATTTTCCCCCGTCGCGGCAAAGTTCCATCCCCTCGACTACCGCCGACGGGATGCCGACACACTCGAGCACGACGTCCGCGCCATAGCCGCCGGTGAGCTGGCGCACCCGCTGCAGCCGTTCGGCGGGGTCGCGCACCTCATCGAGATCGATCACGTGGTCGGCGCCAAATCGTCGCGCCATGTCGAGCCGGTGCCGCGGCCCGCCGATCACGATGACCTGCCCCGCGCCTGCGCTTTTCGCCACGGCGAGCGCAGCGATGCCCACCGGCCCGGCGCCTTGCACCACCACCTGGTCGCGCCAGGAGATGCCCGTGCGCTCCACGCCGTGAATCGCCGTGATCAGGGCGCAGCCGGCACCGATGACGGATTCAGTCGGCAGGTCGTCGGGCAATTTGAAGATCGTGGTGCGCGGGCGGAGGTAGTGAAACTCCGCATACCCGCCAAGCAGGTGCGGCGGCTGGTCGCAGCAGTAGCCGATGCCGTAGGCGCGCCGCTGCGCGCACCGGGTCGGCTGCTTTTTCTCCGAGCAATAGTAACACGCGCCGCAGGAGACCGCGGAGTTCCACGTCACCCGATCGCCGACCGCCAGCGGCCGGCCGCTCCAGTCCCGATCGACCCCGGCGCCGAGCCGCTCGATCCGCCCCACGGTTTCGTGGCCCATGATGACGGGCAGCGCGATCGGCAACTGGCCCTGCCACAAATGCACATCGGTGCCGCAGATGCCGGCCATCTCGGTGCGCACGAGCACGGCGCCCGCCTCGAGGGTGTCGGGCAGCGGCAGGTCGCGCAGTTCGAGCGGGGCATTGAATGCGGTGAGGACGGAGGCGCGGGCGGAGGTCATCGGCGGAGATACAACTACAGATGAGGTGCGGCCGCGGGGTCAACCCGGCAGCGCGTCACCCGGCCGCCGTGACCACGGATTGGGCGATGCGCCCCTCCGCCGAATATCCTGTTTTGCAGTCTTGCCTCGGCGATGAACGCGCGGCTTTAAGTGAGCGCCCCCAATTCAGCCGTTCGAGGCCGTGATCGCACCCAGTTCACGGGCCGCGACACGAGCGCCCCGGCGATCATGACTCATGAATCCGAACTTCCGTCCGCACCGCCAAGGGTGCACCGCCATGCTCGACCGCGGCCGTCAGTTTTTGACCGCACGGAGCAGACCCGTGCGCGCTGCCGCTCTCGCATTTTGCGTCGCCGCCATTGGCGCCGGCCTGGCCACCCCGATGGTTTCGGCCGCAGAGCCGTCGCTGGTGGCCCACTGGCCGTTGCAGGGTGACGAGCGCGAGCAGTCGGGCGCGGCGCTGCCCACGGTGGCCCGCGGTCTCGATTTCGCGTCAAACGGCCCGGCGGGTCGCCCCCGCACCGCGGCCCGCTTCAACGGCCGCAACAGCCAGGTCGAGGCGGGCGACGCCGCCGCGCTACGACTCGGCCCGGGTGAGTTCTCGATTTCGCTCTGGGTCAATACCGCCGCGGATCTGGACGACCAGCTCGGGGATCTCGTCAGCCAGTACGATCCGGCCACCCGCACCGGATTTCACCTCGGGCTCTACAACCACGGCGGAGTGACAACCGCCCAGTCGAATTCACGGCAGCTCCATTTCGGAGTTGATCAGGGCCGGCTGGAAAAGTCGTTCACTGATCATGGCCAGCTCGGACGGGCGTCATTTGTCTTTGCGCTTTGCGTGCACGAAGGACGCTTGTACGCGACAACGTGCCACAGCGGAACCAGCGAAGCGGGCCGGGTCTTCCGCCATGAGGGCGGATCCCGCTGGACGGACCTTGGAAGTCCCGACCAGGCCAACGCGATCTCCGCCGTGGCCGTGTTCAACGGCGCGCTGTATGTGGCCTCGAGCAAGTACCGTCTCGCCGGATCCGCGCTGCCCGAATCGCAAAACCCCAATCTTGGCGGCAAGGTGTTCCGGCTGGGTGCGGGCGACCGCTGGATCCCGTGCGGCACGTTGTCGCCGGAGACAGAGGGTGTCAGCAGCCTCGTGGTCTTTCGCGGGCGGCTCTACGCCAGCTCGCTGTACCGGCCGGCCGGATTCTTTCGCTACGAGGGAAACCATATCTGGGTCCCCTGCGCCACGCCCGGGGGCAAACGGGTCGAGGCGCTGACGGTTTTCAACGGGGCGATCTTTGCGACGTGCTGGGACGAGGGTGCCGTCTTCCGCTACGACGGCGAGAAATGGGAGTCCGCCGGGAAAATCCCCGAGGCCACGCAGACGTACGGCTTCACGGTGCATCGCGGCGATCTCTACGTCAGCGAATGGCCCAAGGCGCGGGTTTTTCGTTACGGCGGCGGCACCAGCTGGACCGACGTCGGCAAACTCGGCGAGGAGAAGGAGGCCATGCCGCTCCTCGTCTACAACGGCATGATGTACGGCGGCACGCTGCCCTTGGCGGAGATCTATCGCTTCGATGGTGATCTCAACTGGACGAAGATCGGCCGGGTCGATCATACGCCCGACGTGCTGTATCGCCGGGCCTGGTCGATGGCCGTTTACCAGGGCCGGATGTTCGTGGGCACCCTTCCCTCCGGACGGGTGTGGTCGATCGAGGCCGGGAGAAATGTCACGCACGATCACGAGCTTTCACCGGGCTGGCATCACGTCGCAGCCGTGCGCGGATCGGACCGGTTGCGGCTGTTTCTCGATGGCAAGCTGGCGGCGGAGTCCGCGCCGTTTGCTGCCGGCGAGTACAACCTCACCAACCGTCAGCCCCTGCGCATCGGTTTCGGCGCGCAGGACTATTTCAACGGCGAACTCGCGGATGTCCGTTTGTACCGGGGCGCATTGTCGCCGGCCCGAGTGGTGGAACTCCATCGCGCGGGCGGAGAAAAATAGAAAAAATGGCGGGCCGCAAATTGCGGCCCGCCATCGGAGAAGCTGGCTCAGTCGGCCGGCTCAGACGACATAGGTCGAAGAGGCGGTTTCGCCTCCGCGGCCCGTCCAGTTGGTATGGAAGAATTTGCCCCTGGGCTGATCGATCCGCTCATACATATGCGCACCGAAATAATCCCGCTGCGCCTGCAACAGGTTCGCGGGAAGCCTTTCCGTCCGATAGCCATCGAAGTAGGTCAGCGCGGCGGCAAATGACGGGACCGGAATCCCATTCTCCACTGCGGCGGTGAGCACCCGGCGCCAGGCCGCCTGGGAGGAAAGGATCTTTTGGCTGAAGAACGGATCGAGCAGCAGATTCTTCAGGCCCGGATTGCTGTCGAAGGCTTCCTTGATCTTCCCCAGGAAGACCGAGCGGATGATGCATCCACCCCGCCACATGAGTGCGATCCCGCCATAGTTGAGATCCCACTTGTACTCTGCCGCGGCCGCACGCATCAGGGCATATCCCTGGGCATAGGACACGACTTTCGACGCATACAAGGCATCCCTTAGGTCGTTGATGAAGGCCTTTTTGTCGCCACGAAAGGCCGGGGTGGGACCCTGCAGCAGTTTCGAAGCCTCGACTCGCTCTTCCTTGATGGCCGACAGGCAACGGGCAAAGACCGCCTCCACCACCAAGGTGAGTGACACCCCCGCATCCAGCGCGGCCACGCCCGTCCATTTCCCGGTGCCCTTCTGTCCCGCGGTGTCGAGGATTTTCTCAACGATCGGTTGTCCATCCGTGTCCTTGAAACCGAGGATGTCGCGGGTGATTTCAATCAGGTAGCTGTCCAGTTCGCCCTTGTTCCAGTCCGCGAATACCTGATGCATTTCCTCATTGGTGAGGCCCACATAGGTCTTGAGGATTTGATAGGTCTCACAGATCAGCTGCATGTCGCCGTATTCGATCCCGTTGTGAACCATCTTCACGAAATGACCGGCGCCGTTCTCACCGACCCACTCGCAACAGGGGCTTCCATCGCTCACTTTGGCGGCGATGGCCTGAAAGATGGGCTTCACATGCGGCCATGCCGCCTTCGAGCCGCCCGGCATGATGGATGGCCCGAGCAAAGCGCCTTCCTCACCCCCGGAAACGCCGGTGCCAATATAGAGCAGCCCCTTGCTTTCCACGTAGGCTGTCCGACGATTGGTGTCCGGGAAATGCGTGTTGCCGCCATCGATGATGATGTCACCGGGTTCAAGGAAGGGAATCAGCTGTTCGATGAAATCATCGACGGCCTTTCCGGCCTTCACGAGCATCATCACCTTGCGGGGTGTTTTCAGGGAGGCCACCAAATCCTTGATGGAGTGGGCGCCGACGAAGTTTTTCCCCTTGCCGCGGCCCTCCATGAACTTGTCGACCTTCTCCACGGTGCGGTTGTACACCGCCACGCGAAAGCCCTTGCTTTCCATGTTCAACACGAGGTTTTCGCCCATGACGGCCAAACCAATTAGTCCGATGTCTGCCAGATCTTTCATTTTCTTTGTTGTTTTTGAGTCCTGCCAGTTCCGAGCCAAGTTGATCCTGCCCGCGGAAATTCGCCCGCCGGACCGCTAGTTGAATCTTTCCCGGGAGGCCCAGAGGCCCAGCGCGGGATTCGAAATGTAGAATATCTCCTCACCACCGGGGAGGGAATTATAGCCGTCTTTCAGGGTGTCCGGGTTGTATTTCGCGCTCATGGCGCCCAGATCCGCGTACGTGTAATTGACGCTCTCGATTTCCGCCCGGCTGAGATTGCCGGGGCAGTACGTAATCCTGAACCGGTTCTCCGAGGAGCCATGAATCAGGTGCGCGGTGGCGCTGAGGTTGTTCTTCAGTTCTTCGTTCTGGGCGGTCAATTCCAGAATCTCGGGCGTTGTCCGGTAGCCATATTTCCTGATCAGCCGGTCGATTTCCCGATCCTCCCCGAACTCCTTCAGGCCGGGTGCAAGGACGGTGAGTTCCCCGCCATCGGCGATCGCCATGCGGGTGCGGTAAATGCTCTTGTTCCCCAGCCAGGTGCTCTTGAATTCACCCGGGTCGAGGTAGACGACGACCTTCTTCAGGGGCCGTTCCACCATCTCGAAGTTCAGCTTGAGCGAGAGGGCGGACGCCTTTTCGAAACATTCCATGTCGTCGCCGATATAGAGTCCCTTGACCGCGAGCTTGCCGTCGGCGCCCCGGCCCACGACCGTCTGTATATACACGATCGGCATCTGCCGGGCGAAATGATCCGACGCGTAATTGAGCACCAGGCGGACGGGGGTTACCGCCCGGCCCATGATGCGCTCCATGCCATACGCGGCGCCCAGGAAATGGCTCTTGTTGATACCTTCGGCACCCCCGGTGCCCACAAAGATGTTCTTGTTGTAGTTCGCCATCCCGATCACTTCGTGCGGCACGACTTGGCCGATGGACAGAATCAGGTCATGCCCGCCCTGTACGAGGAGCTTGTTCACCTGGGCCGGCCACGAGTAGTCCACCCGGCCTTCCGACACCTCTTTCAGGTAGGATGCGGGGACCACCCCGATGGTTTGCACATCGTTGCGCCAGTCATGGTTCCGGAAGAGGTTCTTCGGCACGCCCTGAAACATCTTCTCGATCTGGGCATCCGACATCGGCGTATGGGTGCCGAGCGCGGGAAGCACGTCGGCAAGGCGGTCGCGGTAATACCCATGGACGATCTGAGTGACCGGTCCCGCGAAGGAATGGAACCGGGTGAAATCAGGAGGAATGGCCAGAACCTTTTTCCTGGGCCCCAGTTTCCCGAGGGCCGTTTCCACGCCGAGTTTCAAATCCGCGGCGGTCAGGATCTCCGTCTCCGAACCTCTCTCGAAATAGAGCATATTATTCCCTTCGATTGTGCCTACCGCTGAACGCGGGCGTTGCCCTCCCAGATGCTCCAAACCATCTCCTCGTCCGCGGGTTGCGCGTAGTCGGTCAGGAAGGTGGTGGCCAGGGCTCCGGTGGCCCAGCCAAATTGAATCCATTTCTCCGGCTCCCAGCCGCGCAAGACGCCATACAACATGCCCCCGACGAAGCCGTCACCGCCGCCGATCCGATCCAGCACATGGATGTCGCGCGGGTTCACGACGTGCCAGTTGCTGCCTTCCAGCATGAGCGCGCCCCATTTGTGATGGTTCGCATGCTCGACCTCGCGAAGGGTCGTGGCGAAAACGGACGCGTTGGGGAAGGCCTTCTTGACCGCGCCAATCATCCCCTTGAAGCCGTCGATCTTTGCATCCAGGCCCTTGCCGCCGGCCTCCGGTCCCTCGATGCCGAGGCTCAGTTGAAAATCCTCTTCGTTGCCGACCAAGATGTCCGCGATGCTGGCAATTTCCTTGAATGCACTGCCCAGTTCTTTCTCGCGGCCCTTCCAGAAGGACGCCCGGTAATTGAGATCGAAGGAGATGGCGGTGCCGTGTTTCTTGGCCGCCCTGGCCAGTTCCAGGCAGAACCGGTTCGTCTCGAGCGACAGCGCCCCCACCAGCCCTGAAAGGTGGAGAATCTGGACACCCTCCTTGCCGAAAATTCTGTCCAGGTCGAAGTCCTTCACGTTCAGGGTCTGCCCGACCTCGCCGGCCCGGTCATTATGCACCCGCGGGCCACGTGAGCCATAGCCGCTGTCGGCAATGTTGAACTGGTGGCGATATCCCCACGGCCCCCCTTGGGCGACCTCCGGGCCTTCAAAGTCAATTCCCCTGGCGCGAAGATGGGACTTGATGAACTTGGCGATGGGACTGCCCTTCACGAATGTGGTGAGGGTCTTGGTCGGCAAACCAAGTGCCGCGGGAATGTTCAGGACGTTGGTCTCCGCGCTGGTGGCCTGCATCACGTAGGTGTCGCTGCAATGCACCGGCTGGCCGTTCACGGGTGTGATGCGCACGCCCATGCTCGTTGGTGCCATCAAGGCATATTTGCAGTTTTGGCGAAGTTTGATGCTCATGGATATATATGATTAAGATTGTCGCGCAATGAACAGGAGGCACGCCATGCTTCGGTCACACTCCGCTGTAGGCGTTGAATCCGCCGTCGATGGGTACGATGACGCCGGTGATGAACTTGGACATATCGGAAAGCAGGAAGTTGACCGTCCCCTGCAATTCCTCGACCTCTCCGAACCGTCCCATCGGGGTCTTGTTGATGATCTTGTGCCCGCGGGCGGTCAGCGCCCCGGTCTTCTCATCGGTCATCAGGAACCGGTTCTGATTGGTCAGGAAGAACCCGGGCGCGATGGCATTGACCCGGATGCCCACCGGGGCCAGGTGAACCGCCAGCCATTCCGTGACATTGTTGATCGACGCCTTGGCCGCGGAGTAGGCCGGCACCTTGGTCAGGGGCCGAAAGGCGCTCATCGACGAGATGTTCAGGATGACGCCGCCCCGATCCAGCATGTCCTGCGAAAGGACCATCGTGGGCAGGATGGTGCCCATGAAGTTCAGGTTGAAGACGAACTCGAATCCCGACATGTCCAACCCGTAGAAGGTCTTGCTCAGGTCGCCTTTCGTTTCTGGCGTCACCGTTTCCGCGCCGGCCGTCGCCTTGGGCGAATTGCCACCCGCCCCGTTGATCAGGAAGTCTATCTTCCCCAGCTTGCCATTGATTTCGCTCCGGGCCGCCTCCAGCGAAGGACGCTGCAGCACGTTGGCCCCAACCCCAATGCACTCCGCGCCCGTTTCCGTCCGAACCTCCGCGGCAACCTTGTCGGCCATTTCCTTGTTTAGGTCCAGAATGGCGATTTTGACGCCGCTGGCACCAAGGCCAGTGGCGAGCGCCTTGCCGATAACACCGGCGCCGCCTGTGATAACACAAACCTTACCCTTAAGGTCGTCGAATGATAGTTGTTTCATAATAGGAAATAGGTTTCTGGAGCTTGATTAAGGAAATCAGGTCGCGCGGCGTACAACACTATTCGAGGAGCATGGCCTCGGCCACACCTGGCACGGCCGGCCGGGACTGCGTACCATAAATCCTGATTCTCAAAGCGCCAAATCCGCCGAACACCACACCTCTGCATCGGCAGTCAGGAGGAGCGGGGGGCGATTTCATTGGTTGCGCAGGCAAACCTTTGCCCGGTTCACTGTCAACGAGGACTGCTGGGAAACTGAACTTTGACGCCGAGCAAAGGCCTCCGCCCGACGGCTCAGCCCGCCGGGTCCAGATCCAGTTTCGCCGGGGCGAGCCGGGGCACGATCAGGTGGATGACGAGCAACGCCGCCAGATAGGCGGAGCCCGCGATGATGAAGACGATGACGTAGGTCCCCGTCTTCTGGAGCAGCGCGCCGACCAGCAGGGCGATGAACATGCCGCCGACCGCACCCGCCGTGCCACCGATGCCAACCACGGAGCCCACCGCCTTGCGCGGGAACATGTCCGAGGTGAGCGTGAAGAGATTCGCCGACCAGCCTTGGTGCGCGGCCGCGGCCAGCGCAATAATCCCGACAGCGACCCATTGGTTGGACGCCTGCGAGGCGAACATCACCGGCACCACGCACAGTGCGCAGACCAGCATCGCCGTCTTGCGCGCGCGGTTCGGCGTCCAGCCGTGCTTGATCAGGCGGGAGGACAACCAGCCGCCACCGATGCTGCCGACGTCGGCCACGAGGTAGATGATGACCAGCGGCAGGCCCATCGCGACGACCTTGATGCCATAGTTCTTGTTGAGAAAATCCGGGACCCAATAGAGATAGAGCCACCAGATCGGGTCGGTCATGAACTTGCCGATGGCAAACGCCCACGTCTGGCGCAGCGGCAGCAGTTTCCGCCACGGGATGCGCACCTCGGGGTCGGGCGGATCGCTGCGGATGTAGGCCAGCTCCGCCGGCTTGAGCTTGTGATGATCCTGCGGCGGCCGATACACGACGAGCCACCAGGCCGCCCAGAAAAAGCCGAGCGCGCCCGTGCCCACGAAAGCCCATTGCCAGCTCCATTGGGCGAGAATCCACGGCACGACGAGCGGCGTCACCAGGGCGCCCACGTTGGTGCCCGAGTTGAAAATCCCGGTGGCCAGGGCCCGTTCCTTCTTCGGAAACCACTCCGCCACCGTCTTGATCGAGGCGGGAAAACTGCCCGCCTCACCCAGGCCCAGCGCAAACCGCGCGATCGCAAAACCCGCCGCGGCGCCGCTGAGCGTGACGATCGAGAATCCGGTACTCGCGTCGAGATTCAGCATCGGCAGGTACAAATTGGGAAACCAGTCGGCCGCGCCATGCGCCACGGCGGCGAGGCTCCACAGCACGACCGCCAGCGCGAAGCCCCGCCTCGTGCCGATGAGATCGATCACCCGGCCCGCGAAGATGAAGCCCAGCGCGTAGGCGAGCGAGAAGGCGAAGATGATCGAGGAATAGATCCGCTCGTCGTTCCAGTGAAACATCTCGGTCAGCGTCGGCTTCAGGATGCCGATGACCTGCCGGTCGATGTAATTGATCGTGGCCGCAACCAGCAGCAGCGCGCAAATGACCCAGCGGTAATAGCCGACTTTCGGCGTGGACGCGGTGGCGGGGGTTGAATTCGACATAAATTTTCTGGCGGATGATTTGGGGCGACGCTCGGACAACTGGCGCGCTACTTCCGCGCGGAGAACGCCGGGGCGAGTTCGAGGCCGAAGTAGTCGCGGGCGTTGCCGAAACAGATGTTTTTCACCAGGCCGCCGACGAGCTTGTAGTCGCCCGGAATCTCGCCACGGGCCATGTCAGTGCCGAGAAGGTTGCACAGCGTGCGGCGGAAATATTCGTGGCGCGGGTAGCTCACGAAACTGCGCGAATCGGTGATCATGCCGACGAACCGCGAGAGCAGGCCGAGGTTCGAGAGCGCGTTCATCTGCCACTCCATGCCTTCCTTCTGATCGAGGAACCACCAGCCGCTGCCGAACTGGAGTTTGCCCGCGATGCTGCCGTCCTGGAAATTTCCGGCCATCGTCCCGAAGGTGTAGTTGTCGATCGGGTTGACGTTGTAGATAATCGTGCGCGGGAGCTGGTCGGTGGCATCGAGGGCGTTGAGATACCGCGAGAGCGCGACGGCCTGCGGAAAATCACCGATGGAGTCGAAGCCCGTGTCGGGCCCGAGCTTGGTCAGCAGCCGGGTGTTGTTGTTGCGCAGCGCGCCGAGGTGGAGCTGCTTCGTCCAGCCCCGCGCCGCATCCCAGCGACCGAACTCCAGCATGAGGAACGAACCGTAGCGCACCGTCTCCTCGGGCGTGGCGGCCCGGCCGCCGCGCACCGCGGCGAAGATCGCCGCGGCCTGCGCGTGGGTGCACGGTTCCGACAACGCGAACTCCAGCCCGTGATCGGACAGCCGGCAGCCCGCGGCATGGAAGTCGTCGTGGCGTTGCTTCAAGGCCCCGAGCAAATCGTCGAACGTCTTGATCCCGTTCGCGGTGCCGGCGGCATCCGCCAGGCGCTCGAGCCAGGCGTTGAAACCCGCCGGGTTGCCGACCGCGAGCGCCTTGTCGGGGCGAAACGCCGGGTAAACGCGCGTCGTCAGTTTGCTGCGACGAATCTTCGCGTGCAGATCGAGCGAGTCGGCCGGGTCGTCGGTCGTGCAGACGACGGCGACCTTCGAATGGGTGAGCAGATCGTGCACGCGCAGCCGCGGCAGCTTCGCGTTCGCCTGTTGCCAGACCTTCTCCGCGCTCCGGCCGTCGAGGAGCCGCTCGACGCCAAAGTAGCGTTTCAGCTCGAGATGGGTCCAGTGGTAGAGCGGATTGCGCAACGTGTGCGGCACGGTCTCGGCCCACGCCTGGAATTTCTCCCGCGGCGAGGCGTCGCCGGTGCAGAAGCGCTCGTTGACGCCGTTGGCCCGCATCGCCCGCCACTTGTAGTGATCGCCGCCCAGCCAGAGCTCGGCGAGGTCGGCAAACTCGTGATTTTGCGCAATCAGCTCGGGCGAGAGGTGGCAGTGATAATCGTAAATCGGCTCGCGTTCCGCGTAGGCGTGGTAGAGCTCACGCGCCTGTTTCGTGCCGAGGAGGAAGTCGTCGTGGATGAGGGAGCGGGTTTTGGCCATGGCGAGGGAGGAAGGACTTATTTGGAGATATCGTTAAGCATCTCGTCGAGGGCCGTATAACGTTCGAGTAATTTGCGCGCCGCGACGCAGGTCTCGGCCGGAACGAGACCGGTGTTCTCCGCCAGGAAAACGATGTAGCGCGCGATGTTCTTGGAGAAATTCAAGCGGCCTTCGTCGCTGATGCGGTAAAAGCGGGCGCGCTGCCGGTAACCCGCGGGCGTGTGATCGCCCAGCGCCGCCTTTTCGGCGCGGCCGCCGCCGGCGAGCACGTAGAGAAAGTTGTACTCGAACCAGAACATGTGATCCGCGCTCGGCGCCAGCGCCTCGAGCGCGGCGCGCGTCGCGGCCGGGTTGGCAAACACCTCGGTGCGGCGACCGGCCTTGGCCAGCGCGTCGGTCACGAAGATCCGCGCCATCTTCTGCTCCGTGGCATCGGCGCTGAACGACCCGAGCAGCGCCAGCTCGCGCGTGAACTTATACCAGTCCCGCCACAGCGCTTGATCGGCGGGATCCTTCGACGCCTCCAACGCCCGGCCCATCTCGTACGTATAGCGGCCGCTCGTCTTGATCTCGAGCCGGCCGCCCGTGACCTGGCCCATGATCTGGTAATTCTCGGCGGACTTTCCCGAGCCCGAGTGAAACCCGATGCTCGCGCCGAATTGCCGGCACACGCCCCATTGCCGGCCAATCAGCGTCCGGAGGGCGGCGCTGTCCGGATACGGCATGTTTTTTTGGAATCCGAACGCCGGGGCGACGAAGTGGATCTTCATCCCGAGCGCCTCGCAGAGCGACAGCATGATGGCGGTCGTCTCCGGCGTCGTGAGCCCCGGGAGTTCGTCAATCGAGAGCTCGCGCAGATAGGAACGACCGGCGTCGGTGGTGAAGAGGCTCGCGCGCGCCGCGGCGTATTTCCCGTCGCGCCGCTTCATTTTCTGCAGCGAGGGCCAGACGTAGGCGATCAGCCGGGTGAACTCGGCCTGATCGAGCGTGAGTCCGGCCGAGGCCACACGGGTCTTGACCCCGGCCACCAGCTCCGCCGGGACATTCGCCGCCACCCAACCGGCGGTGTCGCCTGGCACCACCGTCTGCGCCAGCTCGGGCGACAGATCAAACGTGATGTAGCTCGCGAGCACACAGCCGGCGACCAGCTGGTCTTCGCGGTGATCGAACTTCCCGCCGATGGGCTGGTGATCGGCATTGAAACTCCACGCGATGCCGCGGCGATGAAAGCCGGTCTTCAGCTTCGCCAGCACGCAACCGTGGCTCATGCCTTCCACGCTCTGCCCCTGGTGCCCTTCCGGCACGCTGGTGCCGATGAACGGGAACGGCACGGCATCGAGCTGGCCCCCGAGCATGACGTCGACGTCGTAGACGAGCTCGCGCGGGATCGAGTTCTGGTTCGCCGTCATCCCGAGGCTCAGGGCGCTCATCGCCCAGTCCACCGCCGGCCAGTGCAGCGTCGTGAACCGCGCCCCGATGCCGAGCGTGCTGCGACCGAGCTGCTCGCCCGCGGTGGGGAAAATCGTCGAGGCGGGATTGTGCTCCTGAATCAGATTCTTCAGCCGAAGCAGGTTGGCAAAGGTGGCCGGAAAAGCCTGCGTGCCGTCAGGCAGCACAATCCCGTCGTGCAGCGCGTCCGTCTTGCCCTGCAGCCGCCAGGCACAGTCGCCCTGCGCATTTTCCACCAGGGTCCAGGCTCCCACCCGGGTTTCAAAACGGCTCTTCGGATAAAACTTCAACAACGTGCCGTTGCGCAACTCGTCGCGCAACGGAAGCCAGTCCAGGCAGAAGTCCGGACTCACGCAGGGATTGGTCGAGATCCGGAGATTGTTCTCCAGCAGAAAACGGTTGATGGCAGACATGGGAGGAATGAACGCGAAGGCCAAGAGTGGCTCACATTCCACCCGTACTGACAAGACTGGGTTACAGATTCGGACACGCGTCCGCGGCTCACCGATACGGCTGGTGCAGCTCGATCGGCTTGGTCTTTTCCTTGGCCCGCAGCCGCAGGTTCAACATCTCGACCCCAAACGCGAAGGCCATGGAGAAGTAAATGTAACCCTTGGGAATGTGCTGGCCCAGGCTCTCCCCCACGAGCGTCACGCCAATCAGGATCAGAAAACTCAGCGCCAGCATCTTGAGCGTGGGGTGCCGGTTGACGAAATCGCTGATCGCGCCCGCAAACACCAGCATCACCCCCAGCGCGAGCACGACCGCGGTGATCATGACGCCCAGATTGCTCGCCATGCCCACCGCCGTGATCACCGAGTCGAGCGAGAACACAATGTCCAGAATCAGGATCTGCACGATCACGCCGGCGAACGACACCCGCTTTCTTCCCATGGTCGCATGACCGTCCTCCCCTTCGAGCTTCTCGTGCACCTCCACCACGCTCTTGCCGATCAGGAAGAGCCCGCCGAGCAGCAGAATCAAATCGCGACCCGACAGCCCATGGTTGAGCACCGGCAGGGTAAAGAGCGGCTTGGTCAGGCCCATGAGCCAGGTGAGGCTCATCAACAGCAGCACCCGCGTGATGAGCGCCAGCGATAGCCCCAACTGGCGCGCCTTCGCCTGCTGCTCCGCCGGCAGTTTGCCGGCGAGGATCGAGATGAAAATGATGTTGTCGATGCCGAGCACGATCTCGAGCAGGGTGAGCGTGAGGAGTGAAATCCAGATCTGCGGGTCGGTGAGCCAGTCCATGATGCCGGCGAGATAGCCGGCGGGTTCCGCCGCGGTCAACCCGGCAGGGGCCAAAAACGTCGCCGAAAAATCTCACGCCGCCAGCCGGCAATCCTCGCGCGCGCTACGCAGGGGGTGACGCGTAATGATACCCAACGAAAACCTTTTGCCTAGGGTCAAAACCCTAGGGATATTACCCCAGATGGATCTGAGTCAGACAACAATCGAACTCCTGAGGGACGAGGCGTATGCCTTCCTCTCCCGCGAGGCCGTGAAGGACGGCCTTGATCGATTGGCGCGAGAACGCGCAGAGATGATCGACGTCTGCCCAGCCCAGAACGCGACCCGTAGCCAGGTTGCCCGGGAGACATTGAACCGCTCGATGCGCCGCGTCATGGACCAGGAGGAGTCGCTGCGCAAGCACCTGACCCGCATCTCACAGCTGGAACAACGGTTGCAGGGTGCCATCCATCCAGAGCTGCACGACTACCTCATGACGGCCAGCACCGACTATGGCCGTTTGGCCACCGCCAGCAAACTGCTTGAGCATTGGAAGACTCTGGTTCGCGGCCTTCCGGCGCGGCTGGTCGCCTTCGCCAACGATGTGCGCCAGATCCTCCGCGAAACCACCACCAACGGTGGCCGGCCGGATCTGCGGCTGTTCGTCGCGTTGCGCGATAGCGCCCAAGGCCTCGAGCAAGACGTCGCCCAGCTCGATGAATGCAGCGTGCTCCTCGCCGCGAACGTGGCGCCCGGCGGCGGGATTTTCGTCCCCACGCTCCCTGACTTTCACCGCGTCGCGTGGGTCAGCCGCCTGTTCCTGTTACCCGCCCCCCAGCTCGCCTCCGAGACTGCGCGCGTCGAGACCGAGGTGCGCCAGTTTCTGGCCCACGATCTGGCTGCCGTTCTCGCGAGTCTCCTCACCAGCCAGGAGGCCTGCCAGGGCGCCGCGGAGAACGTGCTCCAAGGCTACTGGAACCAGCTTCGCACCCACGCGCAGGTCTACTATGTCGAGGATCGCGACATGGACGAAGTGATTGACGAACTCATGCGCCGCCATGTCGCCCCAGCCGTCGACGACCGACCGCTCGCCGGCACCACGGCTCCGTTCGCGACCTGAGCCGTAACGATGCCGCCCCAACCGCAAAACGGGTTTTGCACCGGACGGGATGAAACCTCGGGCATTGTAGCCCTGCGCGTGAGCGCCGGGACCTCCCGCACTCCCGCCGCTCACGCGGCGGGCTACAACGAAACTGTTTCTTGAGTTGGATGGTGGGCCGGGCGCTCCGCGCGCGGCCG
>JBIJCX010000425.1:0-6665 GCA_044344465.1 Opitutaceae bacterium | reverse complement strand
CCTTTGAGCCCGAGCTCAGCCAGCTCCAAAGCGATATTCTCAAACTGCTCGGCCTCGCCCCATCGGCCTTTCAAATTTCAGCTTAGCCTGTGGCGCGATATCGCCTTTCGAATGTGCGGAAAGTAAGACCTGAAGGTCGTTGGTTCAAATCCAACCCCTGCGCCGTTTTGAGCGAAACCGGTGAGCGTTGCCGTGTGGTTTGTCCGCTCGGCGCCGCGCTCGATCTGCAGGTCTCCGAACTCGCGAGCGTCGACCACAGTACCCCCGGTTAAGACTGGCCGACAGCGGATGATGCCCATGCCGGGCAAGATCGCGTCCGCACTGCGCGACTATCGCCAACAAGCCCGGGCTCAACCCGGAGTGTCGCGACGACACGGGCCGGCTTTTCAAGCTGTTGCATCCTGAGTTTCTGGTGCTGCTCTTCGAGCGGCTGGGATTTCAACTGCTGCAGCAGTGGGAGGAGGCGGACCGGCTCGGACGACCAGACATTCGATGGAATAGCTTTCTTTTCGAGCTGGATAGCACGCGGGGTCGCCCCCTCGACCGGATTGAGCGAGTGCTGAACCGCATGTCAAAGATGCGGGTGACCGTGGCGGAGGCACTGAACCGGCTCGTGGTGAATCCGACCGACGAGCGCAATGTCGGGGCCGCGAAGGACGTGTTCGACCGGATGCCGGAAAAACGGTGCGTGTGGTCGGACAAGCCGCTGCGAGTCGGGTACGCCGTGGACCACGTCATTCCCTTCAGCCTGTGGCACTGCAACGACCTTTGGAACCTGCTCCCCTGCGATGCGCGGGTGAATGGGAGCAAGCGGGACCGCCTGCCGGAGCGCGGCCTCCTACTTCAGCGCAAGGACCCGATTGTGTTCTACTGGGAGAGCGGGCGGGCGCAGCACGAGCGGCGCTTTGACCACGAGTTGGTGAATCTGGCCGGGGTCAAGGTCGAGGGGAACTGGCAGAACGCGGCGTTCCAGCGACTCGTGGAGGCCGTGGAGGTTCCCGCCAGCCCCGCGCCTCGATGGACTGGCAGATTCTCCACGACCACGCCGCCAAGGTGTCCGGCCTCTCCGCCGAAGCCGCTGGCGCCATCGCCGCTTCCGTCGACTGCGGCGACCTCCACGCGGGCTTCACCCGTCTCCATTGCCCCGACTGCGGCCACGAATTCCTTCTCGCGTTCACCTGCACACAGCGCGGCCTATGCGCCTCCCGCCACCAGCGCCGCACCTTCGTCGAAGGCGCCTTCATCGCCCGATGAGATCTGCGCCCCGGTGCCCCACCGGCACCTCGTGCTCACCATCCCCTAGCTGATTCGCACCCCCCCGTGGCGGAGGCTGGCCCGGTAGCTTGACCGCCTGCAGTCGGGCACCCTACCGTCCGCCTATGCGGGTCCTGATGCTGACGCCCGTCCGAAATACGGTCTTGTCGCTTGCCCTGGCGGCAAGTGCCGCACTGGCATCGTGCGCGTCGGCGGCCCGGCCGATCGGGCCGGGACCGGCACTGGAGGAGGCCGCCGTGATCAAAGAGATACGCTACAAGGGAATATATATCGACGAGGCGCCGTTCAAGGGCCAGCGCAAGGCCGACGGCATGACGCCGAACTACGCCCAGGGGCTCCGATTGAGCAGGAACCGCTGGATGGTCATGTACGACACCGTCGACCGGCGCGGGTTCGACGTGTGGACGGGCGTTTTCTACCAGGTCCGCGCTGACGCCCCCGACGGGAGGGTGCTCACAAACGGCATCATCGCCGCGCCCGAACCCGTGGGCGGACCGGTGAACGGCACGCGCCTCTTCATGCAGTGCGGCCAACCCGCACTCTTCGGCGTGCCGAAAGGCGCGCACATAGACGGAAAGGACCCGGAGCATGCCAACGTATTTGCGGCGAGCTGGCTGAAGGGGCCCGTCCTGCACTACGGCGGCCTCGTGGACCGGGCCCCCACGAATATACTGTCGGAACAGGGATGGACGCAGGAACAGATCGCTGCGGTCCGACCGCTGATGCGCGGCGGGCGCCAAATCATGCATTTCCGGCTGAACGACGCGGGCGACGACATAGAGATACTGTCCAAACCAAAGCCCATCGAGCAGGAGGGCTTCCCTGGCGGGCGGGGCTATGGATGGGCCCAGCCCATCCGCGACAACGCGGACGGCACGCGCTGGCTGGAAGCGGTGCATATCGACGGCGGCATTGCGGTCACCGCATACGAGTTCGACCCAAAGACGCGCGAGTTCCGATGGACCCGCACGGGGGCGGTGACGCCGCTTCCCACCACGAACGCAGGCGAACCGTCGCTCGTGAAACTGCACGAGAACGACTACATCATCCTCATCCGAGGATTCACCGCAGGCGGCAACAGTTTCTGGTATCGCACGCCCGACCCGTTCGCGTCCTTCGGCCAACCGGCCATGGCGCCCGACACCGTCGGCCAGCGCTACGCGTGGCTGTGTCCCGACGGGGTCCTTCGGCTGTTCATGAACCGCCAGCGGGGCAACCCCTACGGCGACCGCCGCAATCCGCTCTACTGCTGGGACGTGGACCCGGCGGATTTCTCCTATTCCGATACCCGCATCGTGGCGGACGTCCGCGCGAAGGCCACGGACCCGCGGATGGTGCCCCTGAAGGTCCCGTTCGTGGACCACTGTCACCTGTTCGACTGCACCGGCGACCGCCAGGTCATCACGTTCCGTGCTATCGCCGCACGCCAAGTGGCGCGCACCGTCGAAAGCCCGGAGATGACCGGGGAGGACTGGAAGAAGGGCGGCATTCATCACGCGGAGATCGTGTATGAAGGAAATCCGCCCCCGGGTTGGACGTTTTGAGTAGCATGGCCCGTGGCTGTCACCTTTGAGCAACCGCAGCGTCCATGTACACACCTGACAAGGGAGGAGCGATGAACCGCATCCGTGGCTTACTGTTGTCCACCTGCATCCTCGCGGCATTCACGGCGCTCGCGGCCCCTACGGTCGTCTGGCCGCCGGACAACATGGCTAAAACGCAGGTGAAGCGCCCGTATCAACCGGCCTGGAACTTCGGCTATGCGCCGGGCCGCGATCTGCCCGATGACAGCGCATGGATCCCGCACGTCGGAGGAGCCCACTCCAGCGAGTTTGAACTGCGGCCCGACTGCGTGCGCGCCACCGTGGGATACGGCTCCGGGTTCATGCGCAGTTTCATTTCCGGACTGGACGACTTTCCGGGCGCCGGCAAACCCGGCCGCATCGTCCTGCGCATGCGGCGCGACCGCGCCAACCTGCCCCAGCACGTCAAGATGATGGTCGTCAGCAATGACCGCCACTGGGAATGGCGCATCGAAAAGGACGTGGTCTTCGATTGGTTCCGCAAGGATGACAAGGATTCCAAGGACAACCGGATGGCCTGGCCGAACGAACAATGGGATTCCTGGCACGATTACGTCGTCACGTTCACCGGCGACTCGGCTTCCGTTTCCATAGACAACGACCCGGCGCGGACGATGCCTCTGAAGATCGAGAAGGGCGAGGGGCGCGTGGGGGCGTTCTACGTCAGCATCGGCGGCACGATGGATTGGGTGGAGATCCAGTCGATCCGTTTCACGGGAATGAACGAGCCGGCCATCGTGCCGGAACCGAAGGTCGCGGTCTCCGGCGGGCGATTCACCCGCAAGTACGCCAACGGCAAGACCTGCGTGGAGACGGTCTTTTCCGGAGGAGTCGAGAACGGCCCGTTCCTCTGCCGCTGGCCCGACGACAAGAAACGGTGCGAAGGGCGGTATGAAAAGGGCATCAAGCAAGGATTGTGGACGTACTGGTATCCGAACGGGCAGACGAGCTGGGAACAGCCCTACAAGGACGGCGCGCGCGACGGCAAAGTGATACAGTGGTCCTTCGACGGCACAAACGGCCGGACGATAGAGTACAAGGCCGGACGGCGCGGTGCGACAGTCCAGTGGGAAGGCTCGCCGTACACCACCGCAATCCCTGCGCCGGCGCCCGCGGTCCCGGCCCCTGCGCCGCGGTGACCGCAGGAACGGCAGGGAGCCCCGCGTCGCCTTGTTCTGGCGCGGCGTCGCCGGGTTGTGCTCGCAAAGAGAACCAGGGATTGCGCTCGCACGTTCTCGAGCGAGATCCGGGTGGTCAGAATCAGTCGCGATACCAAAAGTTGCGTGTCTACAAAAGGAAGGATATTGGGACGACCGACCTAGTGAGAAAGCGCCGAATCCAAAACCCGTAGCGAGGTTGCCGGTCGCATGGCACTCGCGCCCGGCGACCAGGGCATGCGGGTCACGGGATGAGGGCCGATGCGGGCGTACGTCCGGCGTGTGAACCCAGTGCGGGCGCTCGCTTCCCTCCGGTCCGCACCTCATACTGATCGTGTTCTTCCCTTCCGCCTTCCGACCAAGCAGATGAATCTTCGCCTTTTCGCCTCCATCGCGCTCATTGCGATCAACCGGGTAAACGCTGCGGTCCAAACCGACATCGAGTACGGCACGGCGGCGGGCGTGAGCCTGCGCCTCGACGCATCGGTGCCGGACGGTCCTGGTCCGCATCCGGCGGTGATCCTCGTCCACGGCGGCGGGTGGAGCGGAGGCGACAAAGACGGCGGTCCGAAGAAAGGTCTGATGGCTCCGATGCACGAACCGCTCAGCACCGCAGGCTTTGCTTGGTTCTCCATCAATTACCGCCTCACGCCAAAGTTTCGCCACCCCGCCGCCGTCGAGGACGTTGAGACCGCGATTCGCTGGCTGAAGGCACACGCGGCCGAATATCGCATCGACCCGCGGCGCATCGCGCTCTCGGGCGAATCTGCCGGCGGCCACCTTGTCGCGATGGCCGCGGTCCGAGCGAATGACGCCACGCGCGTGGCGGCGGTCGTGCCGTTCTACGGTGTCTTCGATTTCGTCGCGGAAACGAAGCGGCGGAATGGCGCCATCGCGAGTTTCACCAAGCTTTTCGGTCGCGAAACCATCGACGACACGATGCTGAAGTTGATGCACGAGGCGTCGCCGATCAATTTCGTGAAAGCGGGCTTACCGCCCTTCCTCCTCCTGCACGGCACCGCCGACCAGAGCGTCGCCTATTCGCAGTCCGTCGACATGCAGACGCGGCTGCGCGCGGCCGGCGTACTCTGCGAACTCATCACCATCAAGGACGGGCCACACGGGATGCTCCCGTGGCCGGCGCTGGCTCCTGACTTCAAGGACCGCGTGGTCGCTTGGCTACGGGCGACCTTGTCTGCCGTGCCGGCGGACAGGTAGGTCGTCGGGGGTGCTGATGGGTATCCTGCATCTCCCTGAGTTGCGCTGCGGTCGGGTTAGGCGTGTCGTCTCAATCACCGATCGGGTCGCTCAGGAGACGCTGATAGCCTCTATTCCTCTTCATCCTCGACCTCCGGCGGCTTGATTGCCGTGAGCAGGCGCTCGAGTTCCGCTCGGGTAGGATTGCGGATGGAGATCACGGTCAGAATGGCTTCTCCCGCGGGGAGGGAAACCTTGGTGTGAGCGTTGGCCGCCAAGCCCAGCACGGCCGTGGCCAAGGGAGAATTGTGTGGCAGGCATTCGATCCCCGATTCGGGATCACTCGCGGTCTCACCGTGCGTGGTCACGAGAAAAGTGAAACGGTGTATTCGATTCGTCGCCACATCCTGCTTTTCGATGGTGGTCACATGCCCGAGTTGAAGGGTGGCGGTCGGTTTGGTGAGCCAGGTCGCGGGGTCGACCTCGATGAAGGTGTTGCGGGCGACAAAGCGGTCGAGCGCGGACAACTTGCGGTCCACGGCGCCGATCGCCTCTTTGGCGGCCTTGAAGCCGAAGTTCTCGCGCAGATCGCCCTGACTGTGTGCCTCGACCTTATCCTCGACCAAGCCGACGCGCTTGAGCTTCAGCGCCTCGAATTCCTCGGCCAGCACGCGGTTGTAGCCCGGCCGCACGTAAATCGTCGTGGCTTGCGGAGCGGCGAGGCGAAAGATCCGTTTGCGGGAGATGGGCATGCGACGCGGAGCCAGCAAGGGGGCGAAGAAAGTGAAAGGCAATCCGACGGTGTCGGGACGCCGGTTGACGCGAACCTGACACGGGCGACGGTTCGTGGCATGAAGACAGAAGTAGAATCGATCGGCGCCGAATTCTGTTGCGAGGCGGCCAGTCACGCGGATGACCAGCGTATCGATAGTTGACCCGTAATTCTAGGATATGCGGCACGGCGCAGGCAGCGACCGACGCATGTGGGGCAAGGGATGACGACAGGTGGGGCGCGTCGGCGGTTTCCCGGCGATTCGACCACCTCCCGGCCGCCCGGCGGGACCGCGAGCCTATCCCTACTCCCGGCTATCGAGTGACTGGCTCCTGTACGAGCAAAAACGATCCGTTTCGGTCCCGTTTGTTCGTTTTCCGTTCGTTGCTTCTGGCTATCCTATGAGAAGAGCGCCCCCACGGGGAATCGAACCCCGCTTTGAAGATTGAGAATCTCCTGTCCTAACCGATAGACGATGAGGGCGAAAATCGGAGGGCTCAGCGTCACGGTTTCGGGCCGCGCGTCAAGCGCCTTTGCCCAATGTTTTGCCCGATGCAGCGCGTATTCACGAAGGGAAGGTGCGGGAGATGAGGGCGGAGACGGCGCGGCGATCGTGGTCTTCGGCCATGCGCGAGGTAAAATCGGTCGTGGTCTGATGGGAGCGAGTGCGCCAATGGATGA
>JBIJCX010000424.1:0-6673 GCA_044344465.1 Opitutaceae bacterium | reverse complement strand
ACGCCGCCGTGCGCCACCTCGCCGATGAACTCACCGCGACCGAAACGGCTTTTCCCGGCACCGACCTGCGCCTGATTTTCACGCTCCCCGACCCGGTCTAATTCCACGGATCAGGAGGTCTGAGGCTCCGCCGGCAAAACCGGTTCCGTAATAATGCCGGACTCTGTCGGTGAAATTGGCTCCGAGGGCGCCACGGGTTCCTCGGGGGGATTGGCGGGTGCTGCGGCATCGGCCGGGTCCGCGGGGCGATCGGCGGTTGGGGGCGCAACGATTGGCATCTCGGATTCGCTTGATTGCGAACCGGGGGAATAAGCGCGCAAGGGTAAGAGTGTCTGTGACCACGCCCGCTGCTCGGGACGAAAGAGCGGGAATGCCGGGCCTTCCCCGGACTCAGTGCCGGGACCAACCGGCGAGAAGCCGCGAACGTAGGCGCCAATCGACGCTCGTTCCAACGGGACGTCGAGGGAAACGACGAGTGACTGTTCGCCGGCCGAAATGGGGACGATCAACCATTTCCAGTTCTCGGGCGATGGTTGGGCGGCGGCCCCGAATTGGCCGGCGCTGCCCAAAGTGCGCACCTTCGCTGCCCGACCGGAGAGCGACACGCCACCGGCCACGTTCGCCACGAGTGGACTCCCCTCGACGAGGATGCAAAGCTCGGCGCCGGTCACTTCCGGCACCGAAAGGGAAGCCTTCCAAACGAATTGGATATTGGGCGCGAGTTCCTCCTCGTCGGACGTCGCGGTGGAGAGCTGTATCTGATTCGCCGTGACGGCGATCTCCGGCGGGCGGCCGACCGGAGCCGGCATGCTCCCATCGACGGCGGCGACGGTTTCCAGCATCACCGTTTCGTAGGGGGCGAGGATGAGTCGTGGCCCTTCCTCGCCAGGTTCCATGCGCACGACGGTTTCCCGTCGCGGATAGATCATGCGGAGGTCGCGCGGTTCCCGGATGCTGGCGCACGCGGGCAACTGGATGGAGCGTTCCTCCATCCACGGATTGCGCACGCAGTAGATGTCCTTGGTCCCATTGTGAAACATGTAGCCGTAGGCCTCGCGGTTCTCAGGTTTTCCGCCGATCATCGTCGCGTTGCCCAGGAATTGCCGGTTGGCGCGCGCCCATCGCACCAAGGCGGCAAGGAAATCCCAGTTTTTCGGCACCATCAGTTCCGGTTTCAGGTAGGTGGAAATAAACCACCGGCCCCGGCCGATGGCCATGACCGCCAGATTTTCGAAGTCGCCTGGGTTCTGCACCACGATGTCGATCGTCTCCAGCGCTTGCGAGGGCATGATCCACCGTTCCTTGTCTGCCCGGTAGGCGATGTCCCGGGCGGAGATCAGCGACTCCATCCAGTCCAGGCTCGGCACTCGTCCGTAAGGTACATCGTCCCCGTAGGGTCCGAGCACGTACGGCGTTTTCGTCGTCCACCACGGACTGGGGGGATATCCGGTGCACAGGGGCTCGAGCGCGATGTTCGGGTTCAGGGCGCGCAAGCTGTCCATGACGTCCGCCAGCCCGGCGTCGATGGCATGGAACGAATCGAAGCCGGTCGGATGGCCGTGCGCCGCGACGTCGCAGGTGTGGGCCATGAAATCGAACTTCACGTGGCCGAGGCGATAATCCCGGGCGTGTCTTAGCAGGTTATCCTTGAATTCCTTCTGATAACGTCCGCCGAGTGCGAAGCACGCCACATTCGGGACGCGGTCCTCTTTGCTGCCAAAGGGTGTGATCTCGTAACCCCGGGATTCGAGCCAGACATTGTCGAGCCCCTCGGGGTAGGCGCTGCCGGGCGAAACCCACAGGCCGAGCCGGGTACCCAGCGCGGTAAGACGTTGGTTGATGGTGCGAAGTTCGTTGGGAAACCGCCTCGCGTCCACCCGCCAGATGCTTTTCGGGTCCGACCAGCCCAGGTCGAGCGCAAACGAGTCGAAGAACATGCCCGTCCGGGTCGCAAAGCCCAGCCGCAGTGCCTCGATGTCGCGCAACACGTCCTGCTCCGAAAAGGGCAGCGGCAAGGTCCACCAGGTGTTGGTATGCAATTCCAGGTCGGCCGGCTTGATTCGGATCGGGTCGAGATACTGCAGGAAGGCATCGCGCACACGCGCATCGCCGGCGATGAGGCTGCAGTCGCTCGGCAGAGCCCATCCCACGACGGCGGCGGCCACGAAACGCCAGTCAGAGTCGGCTTTCAGGTGGGGAGTCTGCCAGAGCCGGGCGGTGTCGCCGTCGATGCGGCACACGCCGGAAACGTGCTCGATGCCGACGAACAGCGATTGCCCAAAAAGGGGGAATGACGCCGGCACCGCGCCAGTCTCGCGGAACGTTTCACCGACAACCCGGACATCGAGCAGACCCGCGCGGGTGATTACCTTTTCACCGCCCGCGCTCCTGACCCACGTCTCGATGCGGACGACGTTCTGGGAGGGCCCAAACGAGAAAACCCGGCGAAGGCTCAGGCGTGCGGCGGCGGTTTCCTGTTCCAGGATGAGCTTGCCTGCTTCCTGCCCGGCCAGGGTCCAGCCGGTGACCACGGCATCGTCGGTGCCGGACACCACCAGCGGACTGTTTTCCTCCTCGATTGACCATTCTTCGGCGGCTCTGGGGGTGGTCAGGCCGGTCCAGCGCCAGAGACCGTTGGCTTCCGTAAACCGGATGGCGGCCCCATTCGGTCCGGAGAGGGTGATCGGCGCTTCGGCGCCTCTCGTCATGCCCACCGACAGGAGGGATAGCAGGCAGAGGACAACGGATGAGGCGAATCGGAGCGACATGATACTTCGGCCGAAGACGCGCGCGACCGGGCGAAGTTGCGGCGATAGGCCGCCAGTTTGGCTGCAACCAGCGTCATCGGTTCCCATAATGCGGCTGATTAGGTGGTCGGGCGGGCAATGACCGACCCGGCGCGCAAATAAAATTGCCCCGAAGGTGCCGGTGCGGAGCATCGCGCTGGCTCATGATCTCATTTCCCGTCGCCTTCGCGGTGCTCGTGCACGTGCTGTTTTGGGGCGCGGGGCTGGCGATGCTGGTCGTCCCGCGGCCGTGGCGTCGATTCTGGCCGGTGCTCGTGGCGCCGATGGGCTTCGCGTTGCAGTCGGCCGTGGTGTGGGCGGGTGCCATGGCGGGACTGCGCGGGACCAACAGCTACGGGTGGGCGGCGGAGTTGCTGCCGGCAGGCTTGCTTGTGCTGGCCGTTCGCTGGCGGGGTGGTAGGGAGGTTTGGAAGGATCTGACGCGGTTCGGCTTGGTGTGGCTGGCGAGCGCCGCATGTCTCGTGGCCATCGTGCTGCCGCTGGCGTTGGCCGCGAAGGGGCTGACCACTACGTCGCTCGGGAGTTGCGATGCGGCCGACTACGCGGGTGGCGCGCGGGTGCTGATGGAATTCTCCCGGGGGGATCGCGGGGGTTTTGTCGGACTGACGGAAGTCGTGCAGGTGCGGTCGGTGGATAATTTTTTCGACTACTGGATGCGGTTGAACTGGTTCACGCCGTCCGCGCTGATCGCGTTGAATGGCACCGTGCTGGGCTGCGCCCCGGCCGAGTTGACGAGTATCATGACCATGGTGCTGCTGGCAGGGTCGGTGCCGGTGGTGTTTTGGATGGCGCGGGCGGTGGTCGGTTACGGTGGCGCGGTGAGCGTGGGCATCGCCGCCCTCTATGGGCTGAGTCCGATCACCTGGTATGCGGTGGCGCACGTGGCGCCGGGGCAGTTGCTGGCGGCGCAGGCCGTCGCACTGCTGACCTGGGTGGGCGTGGCCTTGTGGCGCGGGCGGCTGACGGTGCGGCGGGCTGGGGCGTTTGCGGGTGTTTTGGTGGCCGGCTACTGGCTCGTGCTGGGCAGTTACACGTTTTTCCTGCTCCTTTGCCTTGTGCCGGCGGTGGCATTCGCGGGTGGGTTGGCGGCCGCGTACGGCGCCTGGCGGCGCCTGGCGGGTTGGGCGGTGGCGATGCTGGCACCGCTGGTGGTGTGCGGCCTGGTGTTTTATGAGCGCGTGGCGGGACTGGCCGAGCGGTTTGATCTGCTGCAGACGTACGATTTCGGCTGGCGCATCCCGGCTCTGACCCCGGAAGGATGGCTCGGATTGGTGAGCGGACCGAATCTGGACGCGTGGTCGTGGGGTGGCGGGCGCTGGTTTCTCGCCGCGGCCGTCGTGGGGTTGCTGGCGTGGGCCGTTGTGCGGGCGGTGCGGGAGCGACGGCGGCGGCTCTGGATCGTGGCGAGCCTCACGCTGCCCGTGCTCGCGGGCTATGCATTTCTCCAGTGGCGGGGAGCGCGGTTGGGCACCAACGCCAGCTACGATGCCTACAAGCTGTTCGCGGTGTTCTATCCCGGCTTGCTGCCGGCGCTGTGCTGGTGGGTGACGCTGCGCCTGAGCCGGCGGCTGACCGAATGGATGTTCGTCGCGGGCGTGGCCGCAATCATCGTGCTGGGCAACGGGGCGGCGCTGGTGGGGTTTGGCCTGCACATGGCCGCGCCGCCGCTGCTCGTGGGCAAGGAACTCACGGCACTGCGGAAGGTCGAGGCGATGCCGGACGTGAAATCCGTGAATGTCCTGCTGCCGGAAATGTGGTCGCGGCTCTGGGCCAATGCGCTGCTCCTGCAGAAGCCGCAGTATTTTCTGACCCACACGTACGAAGGCCGGCGCAACACGCCGCTGCGGGGCGAGTGGGATCTCGAGGCCGGAATCATCAAGGTGAAACCGCCGGACGCGACGCGGCGCGCAGTGACCCCACATACCGCATTGGTGGATACGCGCAGCCCGTGGTTCCTGCGGGCCGCTGCGGGTGACGGCTGGCACGCCGAGGAATGGACTGCCGCGACCGGCGAACGGTGGCGGTGGACGGCCGCGGGCGAGGCGACCGTGCGGATCGAGAATCCCCACTCGCGGCCGTTGACGGTGGTGTGCGCGCTCACGGGCTGGAGCAGCGGTGAACGGGAATTGACTCTCACTCTGAACGGCGGGCCGGAAACGGAATTGCGCCGGATCGGCGCGCAGCAGTCGCAGGTGCGTTTCCCAGCGCTCACGGTGCCTCCGGGCGAATCGGTGTTGGTGCTGCGATCGCCGCAGCCGCTCACCCCGGCGGGCGGCGGCGATCCGCGGATGCTGGGTGCGTGCGTGGTGGAGCTGGCGATCGAGGTGGCGAAGTAGGCAAATATCGATCCGGATTGTGCACGCTTGCGACGATTTCAGATCTTTCTCTTTCCTCTTTCTCTTTCGTCAGGTGGTCGGAGATTTCCCGGAGGAGAAAGATTAAGAGAAAGATGCGGCAGGGACGGGCTTCGGTTGCGGTCGCCGCGTTATGTCGGTTCGGAGTGAACATCTCCCGTCCGGCTCTCGTGGTTTTCCGAGGAGCCGGATTTTCGCGAGGGGCGCGCGGATGCCGCCTTGAACAAGCTCGCCAGCTCGTGCGATATACTCGCCGCCCCGAATCCCCGCCCGAAAACCAGCCATGAAACCATTACTCCCAATTCTTGCCGGCCTGTTCATCTTGTCCCTGAGCGCACCCGCTGCCGACATCCGGCTGCAGCCACTCAAGGACTTGAATGGCTACTTCCCGTTCAAATCGCCGGCTTCACTCAGCGATTGGAACGTGCGGAAGGAGTATGTGCGGCGACAAATTCTGGTGGCGGAGGGTCTGTGGCCGATGCCGGCCAAGACGCCGCTCAACGCGGTGATCCACGGCAAGATCGACTGCGGCCAATACACGATCGAGAAAGTCTATTTCGAAAGCGCGCCCGGCTTCTTCGTCACGGGGAACCTGTATCGGCCCAAGAACATCAAGGGCCGGGTGCCGGCCGTGATGTTTGCGCACGGGCACCGGGATGACGCGCGCTTTTACCTGAAGCCCGAGGGCATTTTACGGAAGGAGATCGCCGACGGCGCGGAGCGGTTCGAGCGGGGCGGACGCAGCAGCTATCAGGGGATGAGCCGAACGCTCGCCCTCATGGGCTGCGTGGTCTGGCAGTGGGACATGCTCAGCGATTCGGATTCGATTCAATTCTCCCGCGAGCTGGTGCATCGGTTCGCCAAGCAGCGCCCGGAGATGAACACGACGGAGAACTGGGGACTCTACAGCCCGCAGGCGGAGTCGCACCTGCAGAGCATCATGGGCCTGCAAACGCTCAATGCCATCCGCGGTCTCGATTTCCTGCTCAGCCTGCCCGAGGTGGACCCACAGCGCACCGCCATCACCGGCGGCAGCGGCGGCGGCACGCAGACGATGCTGCTCGCGGCGATCGACGAGCGCATCACGCTCTCGTTTCCCGTCGTCATGGTCAGCACCGCGATGCAGGGCGGCTGTACGTGCGAAAGCTGCAGCCTCCTGCGGGTGAACACGGGCAATGTCGAGTTCGCCGCGCTGGCCGCACCGAGACCGCAGGGCATGAACAGCGCCAACGATTGGACCAAGGAAATGGCCACGAAAGGCTTTCCCGATTTGCAGCAGCTCTACGCGCTCTACGGCAAGAAGGACCAGGTTTTCCTCCTGCGCGGCGAGCACTTCCCGCACAACTACAACGCCGTCACGCGATCCGCATTCTACACGTTTCTCAATAAACATTTCAAACTCGGCTTTCCCGCGCCCGTGATCGAGCAGGACTTCGAGCCGCTGCCGCGCGAGCAGCTTACCGTGTGGGACGCTCGACACCCAGCGCCCAAGGCCGCCGATCCCGCGTTCGA
>JBIJCX010000423.1:0-6700 GCA_044344465.1 Opitutaceae bacterium | reverse complement strand
GCGCCCCGTGAGGTGCGCGACGAAATGGGTGTTTTGAACCTGAGCGTGCGCCGGAACCTCGCCTTTCTGGCTTTCCCGGCCTCGATCCAAATCGGTGGTTTGCAGCAGGAGCAGGAGCGCGACAGCCGGCGTCGGGCCAAAACCTGGACCTACAGCCCTCCCAATGGTGATCCGTCGATCACTCCCTATTTGACGACCTCCACGCCCTACGGGGATCAGCGGGTTTCAAACGTGCTCGCATGGCGGGCGTTTCAAAGTAATCCCGGACTCTTCGTGCAAACGCCGGCGCAGATCGTGGCCAACGCCCGCGATTACATCACCAATTCGGTTTACCTGAAGGAGAAGATCTCCGCGGCTTATGTACAGGGAGAGATGCGGCTGCTGAACAACCGGCTGAATGTTCTCACCGGCGTGCGGTTCGAAAAGACGGTGGACAGCGGCCGCGGCCCCCTCGAGCAACTCAGTGCCGTTTTTGCCCGTAATCCGGACGGAACCTTTTTGCACAACGCCGCGGGTGCGCGCGTCCGGCGTCCGGAAGCCGGCGCAGCCGGATCGATCGAGGAACTGAGCCTCACCTACAAAGAACGCGCGTACGGTGCCCGGCGGACGTATGACGGCTTTTTCCCCAGTCTCCATCTCAACTTCAACGTCACCGAGAACTTCATCGCCCGGGCCGCCTATGCGAAGACGTATGGTCGCCCAAATTTCGCCGAGATTATACCCACCTTGCAGGAGCGGGAGGACGATCCCGCGGGTATCACCAACCCGGGCGTGGCGCTGGGCCGGGTGACCACGTCGAACACGGGTTTGAAGCCGTGGTCGGCGGACAATTACGACCTTTCCCTGGAATACTATACGCGACAAGGGGGCGTATTCAGCCTCGGCCTGTTCCGCAAGGAGATCGACAATTTCTTCGGCAACTTTGCCAAGATTGCGACGTTGGAGGAATTGAACGCACTTGGTCTCGATGCGCGATATGTCGGCTGGGAGGTTCTATCCAAGGTGAATGCGGGCAACGCCCGGATTTCGGGCTTCGAGTTCAACTTCAAGCATGATCTCGATCGGTTGGGCGCATGGGGAAAGCATTTCACGGTGTTTGTGAATGGCACCAAGCTCAAGCTGCAGGGGAATCGGGAGGCGGATTTCCTTGGGTATATTCCAGACAGTGCCAACTGGGGCGTTACGTTCCGTCGGAACCCCATCACGTTTGTCGCCCGCTGGAATTATCGCGGCAAGTATCAAGCGGGGACTTTTACCACGATGGGCCCGGACGCCTATCACTACAACTGGAGCAAGAAACCGACCTTGGATTTAAATCTGGACTACAGCGTGCACCGAAAGATCTCGTTCTTTGCCAACGCGAAGAATGTATTCAACGAGAAATCTCTCGGCTCCAGGTACGGCTCTGAAACGCCCGAATATGCCAAGCTGTTCCAACCGGCGAGCGTTGGCGTCGTCATCAGCGTGGGAATCAAGGGAACGTTTTGATCGCCCTCGCGCTTCGAGTTGCCGGCCTGGTCCTCGCCGTCGCGCTCCCGCTCGCTCCGGCGCAATCCGCGCTGCCGTCGTCGGCCGCCGCGTCGACGACGTATCCGAAGGCAACGGCCGCCGCGCCGACCCCGTATTTGCGGCAACACGAGGCGTTTCTCGCCCGCGGCAAGGCCGGCCCGGTTGGCGTGCTCTTCCTCGGCGATTCGATCACGGCCGGTTGGACCGCGGTCCCCCACATCTGGGAGGCCAGCTATGGCAAGTTTCAACCGGCGAACTTCGGCATCGGGGGCGATCGGACCTACCATGTCATTTGGCGAATCGAGAACGGTGAACTCGACGGCATCCGGCCGCGGGTCGTCGTGCTGATGATTGGCACCAATAACTCGCACATCCATAGCGCCGCCGAAATCCTGGCGGCGAATGCCAAGATCGTCGGCCTGATTCGGGCGAAAATTCCGGGCACGAAGGTACTGCTGCTCGCGATCTTTCCACGGGGTCCGCGCCAGAACCGCGACGGCACCCTCGACGATGGCCAAGCCCGTATGGCGATCATTCGCGAGGTCAATGCCGGCCTGGCCAAGCTCGATGACGGAATGAACGTACGCTACCTGGATCTCGGCCCGAAATTTATCGGGCCGGATGGCAGAATTCCCATCACGATCATGCCGGACCAACTTCACCTCTCACCGGCGGGGTATCAGCTTTGGGCGGATGGAATGAAGTCGGTGCTCGAGGAGATGTTGAGATAGGCGGTTTCAGAAAACGTGTAGCCGCCGCATTGGAAAATGGTGACCGCGTGGACCCCGTTGCGTCCACGCTTTCGCCATCGGCTCAAGCGCGGCTACAGAGTGAATCAAACTGTTCCATGCGCCGGGCCTCAGAACGCGAACCGGGCGCCGAGGACGACCCCGCGGCCGGGCAGCGGCGCGAGATCCTTGACGAAGGACGGGTGCGGCCGCGCCTCGATGTCGGTGAGGTTGGTGCCGCGGGCGAAAAATTCGCACTGCAGCGGGCCGAACGCCACGGTACGGCTGACGTGCGCGCTGAGCAGGGTGTAGCCGCCGGTGGTGGTTTCGTTGGCCGCGACGCGGTTTTGCGCGAATAGAAACTGGCTCTCGAGGCCCGCGCTCCAGCCGGCCGCGGCCCAGACGAGTCCCGCGTTCGTGCGGGCGGCGGGGATACGCGGCAGGTGGCGGCCGCCTTCGCGCGCCCGCGTGAGGTCGGCGGCCAGGCGCAGATCGAGCTGCCAGTCGCTCTGATCGTGCAGGTGCCAGATCGTTTCGAGTTCGACGCCCCAAAAACGGGCATCGCGCTGCACGTAGCGGTAAACCGGCAGGCCGCCGCCGTGCGCCGCGATGGCTGCATCGTCGGATCGCAGAAACTCGCGCGCGCCGCCGAGCTCGACCGCCACGAGGCCGGTGGGCTGTTCGAAGATGTAACCGTTGAAGTGATTCGCGAAGGCGGTGACGGCGCCCGTGACGAAGCCTTTGCGGCGGCGCAGGCTCACTTCAGCGCTGAGCGAACGCTCGGCCCCGAGCGTTGGATCACCCAGCTCGAAACTTTGCGTGCCGGCGTGGGCACCATCGGCATACAACTCCTGGGCGTTCGGCGCCCGGCCGGTCCGGCTCAGCGAAAAGGCGAGGGCGTAGTCCGGGCTCAGTTTCCAGACCGCGCCGCCGGAACCGCTGAACTCGTGGCCGCGGCGTGCGGCCCGGGCCGCGGTTGCGATCTTGCTGCGCTCGATGCGTCCGCCGAACTGCCAGGCAATGGGGCCGGCGGTGAACTCTTCGAAGGCGAAGAGGGCCGCGGTCGTGGTGAGCGAAGGCGGCAGAAACGCTTCCTCGCCGGTGGCGGCAAAATCGCTGCGCGAACTCTGGACACCCAAAGCGCCGTTCCACGGCTTGCCGTCGCCATGCAGCAGTTCGACCCGCGCATCGTGGCCGCGGTTGGCAAAGGTCGTACCCACGGTGCCGTCGGGCTCAATCTCCGCATGGCGGTACCGGGCGTGGCCGAACTTGAAACGGAGCCCGTGCACGGGGCCGTGGCCGTGCCACTCACCCTGTACGTCGGTGCGGCGCTGGCGCAGATCGATCCGAACGCCTTCGGCGGCATCACCGGCCTCGCGCTCGTCGTGGCCAGCCGCATGGTCGTGCGCATGACCGGGCACGCCGTAGTTGGTGTCGATACCGCTGTGGCTGACGCCGACGTGGAAGTTCCCGGACACATAGGAGACCCCAGCTGCGCCGCTGCGGCTGGTGAGCGCGCTGTTGGGCAACCGGTCGCGGGCGAACGTGGGCGCGGGTTCGCCGTGCTCACGGGCCTCGGCGGTCTCCTCGGCGCGCAAGCGGGCGCTCTCGGCCAGGCCGGGGATGCGGACGTTCTCCGCGGTACGGCGGAAACCGTCGAGATGAAGCACGAGGGAGCTGGCCGGGTCGGGTTTCAGCGCGACATCGAACACCGCTCCACGGGCCCATTCGTCCGCGGCGCTGCCCCGGCGCACTTCGACCGTGCCGTGGAAGGGGTCGTCGGGCAGATCAGTCTCGATGCGGTGCGTGATGACGTTGACCACCCCGCCGACGGCGTTGCTGCCGTAGAGGAGCGAAGCCGGTCCGCGGACGATCTCGATGCGCTCGATCAGGAAGGGTTCCACACTCACCGCGTGATCGGGACTCGTGACGGAGGCGTCGATCGTGCTGACGCTGTTTTCAAGGAGGCGGATGCGATCGCCGCCGAGCCCGCGGATGATCGGGCGGCTGGCGCCGGGCCCGAACGACGTGGCGTGGATGCCGGTCTCGGCCGAAATCGTCTCGCCGAGCGTCGCCTGCTGTTTCAGCCGGAGCGAGCGGCCGCTCAGGACCGTTGTGGCCTGGGCGAGATCGATCTGGTTACGCTCGAACGGAGTCGCTGAGGTGATGAATTGATCGAGGGTGACGATCCCGCTGGCGTGCGACGACGCGGCCGGGGCGTGCGAATGGCCGGGCGGAGGTGCACCGGTGGCTTGGGCCAGCGCCGTCGCGGACAGGACGGCGCCGAAAAGGAAATGAGGGAGGGAGGAAAAGGTGGACATGATGAGTTTGGGTTCGGACGGTGGATGCACTTCCGCCACGGCGCACGCAGGCGCGGGACCGGCAAGTGTCGGGGAACTGTTCCCCGCAGAAAAACCGCGGACGATCGGCGCCGCGGTCGGTCGGTCGGGCTTAAGCCCGGGCCGGTGGTCCGCGCTCCGGCATTCGGAGATAGCGGGGTGAAACCAAACAAAGGTCGGTGTTTGTCGTCGCCGGACGGTCAGCCACGAACAGTCGCGGCGGCAGCGGCATCGCTGGCGCGACGGTCAGGGTGACACCGCCGGCAAACAGCACGATGGCGCAACTGTGTCCAGCGTCCGCGACCGGATGTTCCGAGCCGGGGCCGTGGTCGGTCGCCGCCGGTGCGCGCATGGCGTCGTGCAGCCAAGTGTGGGCCACCGGGCTGGCGGCGAACACCGCCAGCGCCAGGACGAGCGCCGCACATCCCGCCGCGATGAGGCGGCGGAGAAATCCGGTGGGCGGTTCGAGTTGGCGGGCTGACATCGCGGAGGCGGGGGGAACGTGGCGATTGTGCCCGGGGCGTCAAGCGGAGCGTGCCGCCGGCATGCCGCCGGCGCGGAGCGCACCGTTGGCGCCCACCCGGAAACACCACCCCGAGACACCACCCGCAGGCGCCACCCCAAGAAGCCACTTCGAGGGGCCACCTGGAGATGCCGGCCCGGCCTCCCGCTTGCCAGTCTCACCCGCGACCCGTTCTCGCCGGACCACCCCGGGCGGGTTGTCATCCATTAGATGACAACCACCTCGGGGGTGCGGCGGCTCATTTTTGGGGCGGTCCCCACCTGACCCCGTCGGGCTCCCCCGGACCCCGTCGGCTCGCCCCTTCACGTTGGTGGCCGCTGCCTCGCGCCGGCCACCGCCGGTCGCGCTACTCCGCCACTACCTGCGGCCAGCTCCCGCGCAACTGACCGAAGTGCCGCGTCAGCCCGGCAAACTCCGCCGCGCCCGGATCCGGCGTCACGACTTTCCCCGCCGCGTCGAGGTAGAGGCAGCCGACTTCCGTCGCCGGCAGACGAACGACCAGTTCTTCCGCGTCGCGCACGGCGCCCAAGAGCGTGTGCTTCAACTCCACGACCGACATCGGCCGGGCGAGTTCGACACTCTTGAGATCCTCCTGCCGGTATTTGCTCGTGCGCACGAGCTCGTTCAAGATGAACAGCGGGCTCATCCCCGGATCTTTTCCGGTCGCAGCCCACGCCAGCGCACCGAGCGAAAGATAGGTTTCATGCAGGTGCAGCACATCGAGAAAATCCCGGATGACACTGCGGCCAGCGGCCGCCAGAATCTTGTTGGTTGCCAGATCGGCTGGATGCAGCCGGTAGCCGAGCAGCGGGTCGGGCTCGACCGGGAAAAACCGGAAAGCCGAGTCGAACACCCATTCCAATTTTAGCCGCGCTTCGCCGATCGTCACCCACGCGCGATGGAAGGTGTCGCTCCGCGCCGCCCACTCCACGGCGAGCCCGGCGGCGCGCAGCGTCGCGAAATCGCGTTGGGCATTTTCGGCAACCAGCCGGACCTCGTCGTGAAAGAGGTCGATGTCCCCTGAGAAGCGCGGCGATCCCGGATCGCGGTGCAAGGCCGAGGCCCCCGCTACGTGGCTTTCGGGGTTTCGATTCTCGCGGAGAAGTCGAAATATTTTTTCCTGGATGTCGGTGTGGGGCATAACTTCGCGCCGAGCTGGAATCCGGTGCGACCGCCGTGGACTTGCAGCGCCCGGGCGATAACGGGCAGCGATTCTTCGGACACCTCGATCACCGCAGGCCAGTTCCAAAAACACAGTGCCCGGAAACGGGGCGTCGCGACAACCTCCCGCGCCAGCGCCAGGCGCTTCGCCAGCGGCAGCTCGCCCTCGGCCACGGCCGGCGCGCTTCGCGTGGTTTCGGTGGTGTGCATGACGCCCGGACCTTGCGCGCCACCCGCCCCCACGTCAATCCACCAGCCACCCCGCCGGGTGGCCGGCTCGGGCAGGCGAGGTCTCGACCTTCCAACCGCGGGCTTGGGGGCAATCCGAGAGGGTCTGCCTGTTACATGTTACAGTTTGCCGTCACGCGAGCCCCCATCGGGCAGTTTCTCTGAATTCGATTACCCATAAATTAGGGTAACACCGCTCTGGTGCCATTCGT
>JBIJCX010000125.1:0-21708 GCA_044344465.1 Opitutaceae bacterium | reverse complement strand
AAAAGCCCACTTACAACAGTCTCAAACTTTATATTCACGTTTGCGTGCTTCATCGCTGCCCGACAATCGTCCGTCCGCCTCAATATGTCCAGACCCGTGCGCCGCGCAGCGGCTTCGTTCAACAGGCAGACCCCGTCGGTCGCTCCCGGCCGGCGTCGCCCTGACTTCGGGTGTCCGCCCGGGCGGGCCGGTCACCTAAATTCGGCAGACCGCCGCGCCTTATCGTTGGGTCGCGCCCGCCTTGGACCTCGGCAGCCCGGGCTCGAGCCGCGGGTACGTTTGGCGGTGGCGTTAACAATTACCGGGCTGAGCCAGTCCGATTGGCGTTTCGCGTTCAGCGCCAATCCTGCACGACAAGGCCAGGCACGCGGGCAAAGTGAGCGTCACGTGTGGCCAGCGGCAGGCCGTGCTCCAGCGCAAGGGCTGCAATCCAGATGTCGTTTTCCGGGATCGGCGCGCCGGCCACTGCGAGCGCCTGCTTGAGTTTCGCGTATTCTTCGGCGGTGCGGTCGGTCGGCAGCAACCGCACCGTGCTCCGCGCAAACTCCGCCAGATTCGCCAGCTCGCGCGCGGGCTGCCCGGCATGATAGGCGCCGAAGAGCAGCTCTCCCCACGCGGTCAGCGGCAGGTACACCGTTTCCTGCGCCCGGAGCAGCGTTTGCAGCCGGGCCGTAACCGCGGCCACGCCGCGCAGGTGGGCGACGGCCGCGCTGGTGTCGAGGATCACGTCACCAGTCACGCGGATCGATTCTCTCGCAGCCTTCCACGATGGCCTTCTCGATGGCCGCGCCCTCGGGGCCGCTCCACACGCCGGCCGTGCGCTCCAGCGCCGCCAGCCGCTCGGCCTGCGTCGCTTCCCGGAGGCGGTGGATGTAGCTGGCCGCCTCCGCGAGTTTCGGCGGCGGCAGCGTGCGCAACTCTTCGACGATGGTTTCCAGCGTGCTCATGGCGTAGAGGCTGCGTCCCGGCGTCCTCCGCCGCAAGCTCGACTTCCTCTTCGGCCAGCTTGACGGAGAGTTCATGGTCAGCTGCGCCGTCGAACGTGAGCCGCGCCTTATCGTGGGATCGCGCACGCCTTGAACATGGACTGCACCCGACTGGCCCGCAAATCTCGCCCCGGTGAATTTTGATCCGCGGATCAAAATTGGGTTGCGCGGAGACGCCTGGAGTCCGTCGAAACCGCGATGGCTTCCCGGCCAAATCCCATCCCGATCAACCAGGCCGATCTCCAGGAAGGGAACGTATCGCATTACCGCGCCGCGAAGGCCGGCGTGATCGGACTCACGAAATCGCTGGGCAAGGAACTCGCCGCGACGGGCATCCGGTCGAACTGCAACACGCCCGCCGTGATCGAGACCGAAATCCTCCAGCAGATGGCGCCGGCGCACGTAAACTACATGCTCGCGTGCATCCCGATCGCACGGCCCGGCACGGTGGACGAGGTCGCGGCGCTGGTCGCGTGGCTGTGCTCCGACGAATGCTCGTTCACCACCGGCGCGGTCTTCGACATCTCCGGCGGCCGCGCGGCGTATTGAGGTCCTGGCTACGCGAAGCAATTCTGCCGCTTCGATCGCCTTTTGGGGTCACGCGGAATGGTCCGGGCAGCGCGAACTGTCCGCGACGACTTCTCCCCGCCGAGGGCCGGCGACGGCGGGCCGGGCGGAGCCTTGGCTGCGGGCACCGTGAGACTCGCGGGCAACCCGCTCCCGGCGCCGTTTGCCCGGCAAGCCGGGGCTAATTGCTTTACGCCGCTCCTGACTCCGGGTCTTTTCGCCCCATGAGCCTTTCGTCTGCCGTTGTTCGCTTCCAGCGACTCCCCGTGGCGGGCACGGTTCTCCTGACGCTCGCGTTGGTGACCCTGCTTTTCCTGATCGATATCGCCACGGGCGCGGAGATCAGTTTTTCAATCTTCTACCTTCTGCCGGTCGGGCTGATCAGCGTTGCGGCGGGTCGGACCGCAGTGACCGCAGTCTGCGTGTGCTGCGGTGTGGGCTGGGGCGTGGCGGACTGGCTGGGAGGGGCGCATTACTCCAATCCCGCAATTCCCGTTTGGAACGCGGCAATGCGGATCATGATATTTCTGTTGGTCGCGAAGCTGCTGAGGCGAAACAAGCAGTCGCTTGAACTGTCGCGCCAGGCGGCGGCGGTGGCGCAGGTGGCCACCCGGATGAAGACGGATTTTCTCGCGAACGTAAGCCATGAGATTCGGACGCCCCTAAGTGCGATGCTCGGCGTGGCGGACCTGATCGCGGAGACCCGGCTGAATCAAGCCCAGAGTCGTTATGTCGAAATATTTCAGGCCGAGGGCGAGCATCTGCGCCGGTTGATCAACGACCTGCTCGATTTGTCGAAAATCGAGGCGGGCAAGTTGACCATCGAGCCCGCACCCGTGCAGATCGGGGACCTCGCGCGGGCTATTGTTGAGATTTTTGAGCCGCAGGCGCAAAAGAAGGGCCTCCAAATGCAGTTCACCATCGAACCGGAGGCGGATCGCGTCTGGGCGGTGGACAGGCAACGGGTGCGGCAGGTGATGGCCAATCTCCTGAGCAATGCGCTGAAATTCACCCACGTCGGCGGAATTTCCGTTGCCATCGGCGTCCGGAGGCAGGGGTCACCGACGCCATGGCTGACCTTCAGCGTGGCGGACACGGGCACGGGTATTTCACCGGAGCGTCACCATCACGTGTTCAGGCGTTTCGAGCAATTGGGCGACTCGGACGCCTCGCGGCTGGGGGGGAGCGGCCTCGGTTTGAGTATCACCCGCGGCCTGGTCGAGAGGATGGGCGGAACGATCGATTTCGAAAGTGAGCCCCTCAAGGGCAGCCGGTTTTTCTTCGCTTTGCCGGCCGAACCGGCTGAGTCCGCCCCATCGGCCGTTTCCGCCGCGCCCGCCCCCAAGGCTAAGCCGTGCTCCAGCCTCGCGGGGAAAAGAATTCTCCTGGTGGAGGACTACAAAGTAAACCAGATGGTTTTTTCAGCCTATCTCCATGAACTTGGCTGCCAGGTCGAAGTCGCCAGCGATGGACAGGAGGGCGTCACCGCCTTCACCAGGCGTGAATTCGATCTCATCCTGATGGACATCCAAATGCCTGTCCTCGACGGCTGGAGTGCGACGCGGGAAATTCGCACTCTCGAGCGCGCGGGCGGGCGGAAGCAAACGCCGATCATCGCACTGACGGCTTCGGCGCTGACGGGAGATCATGAACGATGCCTCGCGGCGGGCTGCACGGCGTTTCTCCAGAAGCCGGTCCGTAAGGCCGAAATGATCGAGAGCGTCGAACGTCTGATCAGCCTGGCCGAGGAGAACTCCCCCACGCCGATTCGCGGCGGCGCCGGACCACCTTATGATGCGGTGATCGAGTCCTTGCGGCCGGAATTCATCGAGGAACTTGGCGCAACGATTCTCAGGATTCGCGCCTCGTTCGCGGCGGCGGACTACGGGGAATCGGGCCGCTGCGCCCATCAACTCGTGGGCGCGGGTGCAACATTCGGATTTCCCGAGGTCACTCGGATCGGGCGGCTCCTCGAACAGGCGGCCCAACGGGGCGATCGGACGGAAAGCCTCGCGCTCGCGGACCAATTGGAGACCATTTGGCAAACGATCAAACAATGAATCCAATCCGGAAAGCGGGTGCTGGTCGCCGATGACATCGCCTCGATGCGTTCCCTGATGGCGAGACTCCTGCGCACCCGCGGCTTCGACGTGCAAGTGGCTGCGGATGGCGAGGAATGCCTTCGGCTCGCCGGGAGTTATCGGCCACATCTCATGATCCTCGATATCATGATGCCAAAAGTGCACGGCGTTGAGGTGCTGCGCCGCGTAAAGGCGGATCCCGGCACGGCCGGGATTGGAGTAATCGTCTGCACGGCCAAGGCCTACAAGCAGGACCACGATCAGGTCCGCGCTTTGGGTGCTTTCAATGTCCTTGTAAAACCATTTGAGCCATCCGCCTTCATCGAGATCGTGGATCGCTTTTTCTCCGGGGATGAAAGGGGAGCTGGTGCTGCCGCCTCCGCCGGCACAGCGCCGGCCACTTTTATCCCGAATCCGCCGCCCGGGCCGTCCGTGCGCTTGTGGGGCACGCGCGGTTCCATCCCCGTCAGCGGCGTGCGCACGGTTCGCCATGGCGGCAACACCTCGTGCATCGAAATCAGGTGCGGTGAGGAAATTATCATTTGCGATGCCGGCTCGGGGATTCGCGAACTGGGGGTGCTGCTCGCGCGCGGTCGTCCGCGGCGGCTGGATATCTTCATCACGCATACGCACTGGGATCATATCCAGGGGTTTCCTTTCTTTGCTCCGGCCTACATCCCGGGGTTCGAGCTCCACGTCTACGGGGCGCGCGGATTCAGGAAGGACTTGCGCTCCGTCTTCAGCGGACAGCTTGATTCCGACTACTTTCCCGTGCAGTTCGAGGACATGAGGGCGAGCATTGCCTTCCATGTGCTCGACGAGCCGTCACTGCGGCTGGGCGGGTTTGATATTTCCTGGGAGTTCACCCATCACCCGGCGGCGACCCTTGCCTACAAGTTCGGGTTTGGCCGGCGGAACCTGGCCTACGTGAGCGACAATGAGTTCCTCCACGGTTATCTCGGCCCTCCGCAAGACCTCCAACTTTCGAACGAGGTGGTGGCGCCGCAACGTCCCCTGGTGGACTTCCTTGACGGGGTGGATCTGCTCATCGCGGAGGCGCAGTACACCAACGAGGAGTATCACTCCAAGATCGGGTGGGGACATTCCTCCGTTTCAAACGCTTGCGTGCTGGCGCAACTGGCCAACGTCAGGCGCTGGATCGTCACCCACCATGACCCTCTGCACGATGACGAATTCCTGGATCAGAAATTGAACATTACCAAAGAAATAGCGCGTGTGATTGGCCACGTCATGGAGGTCCGCCACGGTTACGACGGCCTCGTTGAGTATTGGTGATTGGTCCGCACCCGGACGCGGCGCAAAAGGCGGGGGTTTCAATCATTCCCCTTGGCGAAGGTCGTATCCCCAATGGAAGCCCGCCGGAGCGCGAAGTTCGGTCTGTGAGGCGAAGTCGCCCGGGAAACAACCCATGAAAGCGCAGGGCCAATCCGAAAGGTCACGACCACCGACCGCCTGACGGAGTTCTGAGGCAGCTTCTGCTGGCTGATCGTGCCACGGGAACGCGCCGACTGGTTCTGGACGGAGGCGAGCCTAGAGCATGCCGGCGAGTTGGCGGACACCGCCGCGGAACGGCGCACGTATGCTGTGTATCTGGCGTGGCTCGAACCGCCCCTGATCGGAATCGTGCACTGGGTCGACCAAGGCATCTTGAGCGCCGCGCGCTTGGCTGCGCGGGAATGCTCAAACAAGACACAAGCGGTCAAAACCATGAGGTCTTATCAGGCGACGGCCAGCCCGCCCGATCAGGCCTCCGCCTCCGGCGGAAAACTCTCCAACGGCGTCACCGGATCGATGAAGAGCCACGCGATCGCACCGACGCCGTAAATTGCGGCGGCGACCAGGAACGCCGTCGTCCAGCCTTGCAGCGTGGGCGGCGCGGTCGGGGAGATTTTCGTGCTGTTGAGAATGTAACCGACCACCACCGGGCCGACCGCGCCGCCGAGGTTGCCCATCATGTTCATGCTGCCGGAGAGCGAACCGGCGAGCCGGCCGCCGACGTCCATGCAGGCGGCCCAATCCGGCGCCATCGCGAGATCGTTGGAAAAACTCGCCAGGCCCAGCGCGACCATCGCGAACACGGGATCATTGATCCGGGTCGCAATGACGAGCAACGCGCCCGCCGCGAACAAGCCGGTGCACGCGACGACGCGTCGCGCCCGCCGCACGTTGGTCCAGCGCTCGGCCAGCCGCCGGGCGGCCCAGCCTCCCACGAAGCAGCCGATGCCCCCGAAAAACAGCGGCAGCCCGGCCAGCACCGCGCTCTTCTCGAGCGACACGCCCCGCGCCTCGCGCAGGTACGTCGGCAGCCAGGTGATGTAGAAATACCAGCCGTAGGACATGCAGAAGTACTGCAGCCACAGGAGCAGCACGGTCGGGTTGGAGCAGAGCTTGCCCCACGGCACGCTCGCATGGCTCGGCGCGTTCTTCTCCGCGCCGTCGAGCAGCGCGAGCTCGGCCGCGTTCACGCCCGGGTGATCGGCCGGCCGGTCGTGGAACCAGCGGTAAAATCCGATGGCCCAGACGATCCCCAGCCCGCCAAAGAGCACAAACGCCCAGCGCCACTGCATATACCCCAGCACCACGGCGACGAGCAACGGCGTGAAGGCACCGCCCCAGCGGGCGCACAACCACAGGATGCCCTGCGCCCGCACCCGCTCGCTCGAAGGGAGCCAAATGGTGAAAATCTTGGTCACATTCGGGAAACATCCCGCTTCGCCCGCCCCAAACAGGAAACGGCAGACCACCATCGAGGTGAAGTTCCACGCCGCGCCGGTCAGCGCCGTGAACAGCGACCACATCATGACCACCTTCATGAGCACGCTGCGCGGCCCGTAGCGATCCCCCATCCAGCCACCCGGAATTTCGAACACGGCATACGCAATCGTGAACGCCGAGAACACCCAGCCCATCTGCGTTTCGCTCAGCCTCAGGTCGGCCCGGATGAGCGGCGCCGCCTGCGAGATGCAGACCCGGTCGATGTACGTGATGATCGCGAGCACGATCACGAAGACAAACATCACGAGCCGCGCGCGAGTCGGCTTGAGCGGCCCGGCGCCCGCGGGCGCCGCACCGGAGGCAGCATGACGGGGAGACACGTAAAGTTCGGTGCCCGCCCGCGCCCGCGCTGTCAACCCGGCAACAAAAAAAATGCCGCCGGAAATCCGGCGGCATGGTTCAATTCAAATCAAGTGCAGGCTACTTCTTGTCCTTCTTCTTCTGGAATTCCTTGTGCCCCTTCTTCTGCTGGTCGCCCATCGCGCCGCACAGCTTCTTGGCTTCCTCGTTGTTGTTCGCCTTGAGGGCCGCCTCGACCTTGCCGACCAGGCCGATGAAATCCTTCATCTCCGCCTGATAGGCCGTCACGAACTTGGCCCGGTCCCCCGCCGGCAGGTCCGCCTTCTTCACCGGATCGAACTTGAGCGAAGCCTCAGCGTTCTCGCGGATAATCTTAAGCTGTGCGATCGAGTCGGCATTCTTCGACGGATCCTCGACCTGGCGGCGGAGTTTGCGAAACGCGCCGCTCATTTTTTCCATGCGCTTGCCCAGCTCGGTCTCGGGGTCCGCGTCTTTCTTGGACTGGCCGGCCTGGGCCCGGACGCCCGGCACGATGGCGAAGGCGCAGATGAAGGTGAGTAACAGTACACTGATTTTCATGGGTGATGCGGGTGACGGGAGGGTGATGCGGCAGAATTGCCGGGGTGCACAAAACGCAACCTCCGCCCCGGAGGGCAATCGTAATCTTGGCAGCGGGCATGATCAACCGCGCAACCCATCGCGCTCCAGCTGCACTTCCTGCCGACGAGGCGCGAGATCTCGGGCGAGCATAACCCGCCGACTTTCCCGCCTCTGCCCATCAACCTCTTCACGCCCTTCCTCAAGCAGAGCATGAACGACAGGGGCATGGGGACAACGGATTGGGGACAGAGGAATAGATACCCAAATCCCCGGCCTTGATTCCTCTGTCCCCATTCCCCTGTCACCGCCCGTCCGAGGCCGCGACCTCGAGCGCCACGTGTGCTTCCCCGCGCTTGCTTTGGCCAAGAGTGCCCAGATCTCCAGCGTGGGGGTCTCTCCAGCGTGGGGGTCAGGTCACAGACCTGACCTACGCAAAGGGATCCCCTTCCGTTCGCTAGAGTCCTTGAAAACCGAAACTCGTTGTGAACAGGTCAAGTTTTCTTCCCGGTCTCTTGGTCCGTGGTCCCTTGGTCTGAGGTTCCGTCGCACTGCCTCACGCCCCGCCCGCGGCGAGAAACGTCAGGTCCAACGCGCACGGCACCCGCTTGCCGCTGACCGCCACGAGCTCGACTCCGCCCGGGGCCGGGCGAATCGCCGCCACGCGGTCGAAGCCGGCCGGAATCGCCGCCACGGCCATGAGGTAGTTCACCGCCGTCGGCTTCTTCGGCTGCAGCGTGAGCGTGGTCGGAATTCCCCGGCGGTTGAGCGGATTCGACCGGGCGGACTCGGCGAGGCCGTAGTGGAAGTAGCTCGTCACGTCCTCGATGCCCATGACGCCGGTGTGCCGGCCGCTCCACGGCGGATAATGCCGGCCGCCATTGGACAGCCAGAAAATCGTGTGCCGCAGCACGCGGGGATCGCGCAGCGCAAACCAGACGTAGCGCGCGCGCGGAAACGTCACGGCGGTCCAGGCGAACGGCAGCCTGGCATCGGCCGTGATCATCACCAGATCCTCGAAGCCTTTTCGCGCCGGGTAGTGGCTCAGGTCGGTGGTGCCGCCCCCGAGCAGCGGCACGCGCTCGAGCGTCCGGAACGTGGCGCCGGGCTTGAGGCTCTGGTAACCGCGGTTCTCCGGCGATTCAAACGCCTCCGGAAAAACCTGGCCGCGCACGAACGCGCTCGTGCTGATGACGCCGCTGCCCGGCGCGTCGGGAAACTTCAACATCGCATGGTGACCGACGCACATCGGGCCGCGGGCCCCCGAGATCACGTGGCGTTGGTAAACCGCGGCGTGTCCCTCGATCAGCGTCAGATACTTGTCGACCCGGCCGCGGCGGACGGTGGTGTCGATACTCGCATGCAAGGTGCGGCGGGCATCGGACTTTTCGAAGGAGCGCAACCGCCACACCGCGCCCGCGGTCTCGCCGTGCACCATGTGCTTCTCGCCCCGATACAGCGTCGCATTGCCGCCGAACGGCGCGCAGAAAAAATCCCCGCGCAGCGCGCGGAGCAACGGCAGCGTGTCGGGCGCGACCTTCTCCTCCGCCCACGGCGCGATGGAAAGCGGTGCAACCATGGTGTGGCCGACGCGGAACGACACCGGCGCGAGTTGGCCGCCGAGGCGGGTGAGGCTGGCATGGACGTGGCTGGAACGAAACGACCACGAGGGCTGGCCGCGGATGGTCTGCAGCGTGGGAGCACTCATGGTCGCAGCGTCATTCAACCGTCACGGTGACGCAAGCGCGGAGCACGGCGCAGCCCGCGTCCGGACGCCCGGACCGGGAGGTCACGCAGGAATCCGAATCTTGGTTTTGCATCCGGCGGAAAAGCCACCACTGTCCGCCCCCGTTTGCCGGGGCCCGAAGGTTCCGGCCCCTCAACCCACACCCGATTCCCCACGTCATGAAACGTCTCTTGCTCACGCTCGCCGCCCTCACCGTCGCGGTCAGTTCCGCCTCCGCCCAGGACTGGGCCAAGGCCCGCCTCGACCAATCCCCCCGCCATCTCGAGTGGGTTACCGTCAAGCACGGCACCCGCGAGGTGAAGTGCTTCATCGGTTTTCCCGAGGTCAAGGGCAAGGCGACCGCCGTGGTCGTCATCCACGAAATCTTTGGCCTCACCGACTGGGTGCGCAGCGTGGTCGATCAACTGGCCGAGGCCGGCTACATCGCGATCGCGCCCGACTTCCTGTCCGGCGCCGGTCCGAATGGCGGCGGCACGGCCGAGCTCGGTGCCGGCGACGGCGCGCGCGGCAAGATTGGCTCATTGCCTCAATCGCAAATCACCGCCGACCTCGACGCCGCCGTCTCGTATGCGTCGAAGCTTCCGGCCGCCAACGGCAAGGTGGCCGTGGGTGGTTTCTGCTGGGGCGGCGGCAAGACATTCCTCTACGCGGCCAGCAATCCGTCGATCAAGGCCGGCCTCGTGTTCTACGGCAGCGCGCCGAAGCCCGAGGAAATGGCCAGCATCAAGACGCCAATCCACGGTTTCTACGGTGGCAACGACGCGCGCATCACCGCCGCCGTCCCGCAGGTCACCGAGCAGATGAAGGCCGCCGGCAAATCCTACGACCCCGTGACCTACGAGGGCGCCGGCCATGGCTTCATGCGCTCGGGTGAGGATCCCGCCGGATCCGATGTCAACAAGAAGGCCCGCACCGAGGCCTGGCAGCGGGTGAAGGCGATCCTGGGCAAGATCTAAAAACCGGCTGGACCGGACAATCCCGGGCAAACGGTGTGCCCACGGAACACACGGAATACACGGAAGATTGCCCGCTTTTCACTGCGCAGAAGGCGACCGGGAATTGCGTTTCTGTGTGTTCCGTGGGCATCGATCTCTCCGATCCCTCGGTTGCGGCGGAGCCGCGCTGGGAAATCTGCGGCAAGGATGGTTTCTTTTGTCCTTTGGCTGCCGCAGCGCTGCGATAGACTCGCCGCCTCGCAAGTTTCCGTCCCCCCCGATCCGCCATGTCCCGCGTCACCACCCTCCACGTCAACGGCACGGCCCGCCCCTGTGACGCCGATGCCGATCGCACGCTGCTCAGCGTGCTGCGCGACGATCTCGCGCTTACCGGCACAAAATTCGGCTGCGGCGAAGGCCAGTGCGGCGCCTGCACCGTGCTCGTCGATGGCGTGCCGATCCGCTCCTGCCTCACTCCGGTCGGCACCGTCGGCCCGCAAAAAATCACGACCATCGAGGGGCTCGAACGCGACGGCCGGCTCCACGCCCTGCAGGACGCGTTCCTCGAACTCGGTGCGCTCCAGTGCGGCTACTGCACCTCCGGCATGGTCATTTCGGGGGTCGCGCTGCTCGCGAAAAATCCCCGGCCAACAGACGAAGAGATCATCCGCTTCATGGACGGCAATATCTGCCGCTGCGGCGTCTACCCGCGCATCATTGCCGCGATCAGGCGCGCGGCCGGAGCGGCGAAAGGAGGCACGCCGTGAGCACGACCCGTGTAGCCCGCCGCGTGAGCGGCGGGACCGAACTCCCCTCCACGTCTTCTCCCTGCGCTCACGCGCAGGGCTACGAGGAGATCATGTTCCACCCGGAACCAGCCGAATCCCCCGCCTCACTGCCGCGACCCGCCCGCTGGAGCCGCCGCAATTTCCTCAAGACCTTCACCGGCGGGCTCGCCGTCGTCTGGCTCCTCGATGCCGGCGACGCGCGCGCCCAAACCGAAACCGGCGGCCAGGCGCCGGGCAGGCCGCGCGGTGGTCAGCGGCGACCAGCCGAACTTGCCGCCTGGCTGCATATCGCGGCCGACGGCGCGATCACGGTCTTCACGGGCAAGGTCGAGGTCGGCCAGAATAGCCGCACGGCGCTCACTCAGGCCGTCGCCGAAGAACTGCCCGCGCCGCTCGCCACGATCAAACTCGTGATGGGTGACACGTCGCTCACGCCTTGGGACGGCGGCACGTCCGGCAGCCGCACGACGCCCGACATGAACCCGCAGCTCCGCAAGGTCGCGGCCACGGCCCGCGAGGCGCTTCTCGATCTCGCGGCGAAAAACTGGCAGGTCGATCGCGGCACCCTCACCGCGGCCGACGGAAAAATCCGCCACGCCGCCAGCGGCCGCACGATCGGCTTTGGCGCGCTCACCAAAGGGGAAAACCTCGTCGTCACCGTGGCGGACACGATCCCGCTCAAACCCGCGACCGCCTGGAAAATCGCCGGCACCTCCGTGCCGAAGATCGACGGCCGCCGCCATGTCACGGGGCTGCACGCCTACTCGACCGACATCCATCGACCCGGCCTGCTGCACGGCCGCGTGCTGCGCCCGTCGGCGTTTGAGGCCACCCTCGCCACGCTCGACGCGAGCGCGGCCGAGGCGATGCCCGGGGTCAAGGTCGTCCGGGATGGAAATTTCGTCGGTGTTACGGCGCCAACCGAGCACCAGGCCACCCAAGCCCTCGCCGCTTTGCGCGCCGAGTGGCAAGCCCCGCCGCAGATCTCCGAGGGCGAACTGTTCGCCCACCTCAAGTCCACTGCCCGAAACGCGCCGGCGCCGGCGGCGACTGCACCCGCCGCGCCCGGCCAGCTGCGGCAGAGTTACACCGTCGCCTATATCGCCCACGCGCCGCTCGAGCCGCGCGCCGCGGTCGCCGAGTGGCAGGGCGACCGGCTGACGGTCTGGACGGGGACGCAGCGGCCGTTCGGCGTGCAGGGCGAGCTCGCCACCGCTTTCCGGATACCCGCGGATCGGGTCCGCGTGATCATGCCGGACACCGGTTCCGGCTACGGCGGCAAACACACTGGTGAGGCCGCGGTCGAGGCCGCCCGGCTCGCCCGGGCCGCCGGCCAGCCGGTGAAGCTCGTGTGGACGCGCGAGGAGGAATTCACCTGGGCGTATTTCCGCCCCGCCGGATTGATCGAGATCAGCAGCACGGTCGGCGCCGACGGCCGCATCACGAGCTGGGAACATCACAATTACAATTCCGGCAACGCCGCCATCCGCGCATTGTACGCGGTGCCGGGCCAGCGCGCCGAGTTTCACGCCTCGCGCTCGCCGCTGCGCCAGGGCTCGTATCGCGCGCTGGCGGCGACCGCCAACCACTTCGCCCGTGAGACCCACATCGACGAGCTCGCCCGCACCGCGAAAATCGATCCCCTCGAATTCCGTTTGCAAAACCTGACCGACCCGCGCGCCCGCGCCGTGCTCGAGGCGGCGGCGAAGGCGTTCGGCTGGAGCACGCGTGCCCGCACCGCCGGCCGCGGCGCCGGCCTCGCGGTGGGTTTCGACAAGAACAGCTACGTCGCCACTGTCGCCGACGTCGCGATCGAACGCGCCACCGGCAAGGTCACCGTCCGCCGCGTCGTGGAGTCGTTCGACTGCGGCGCGGTCGTCAACCCCGATCAGCTCAAGAACCAGATCGAGGGATCAATCGTGCAGGGACTTGGCGGCGCGCTGTTCGAGGCGGTGCGATTTGGTAACGGCCGGATCCTCAACCCGAGATTCAAGGCCTACCGCGTGCCGCGGTTCAGCGACACCCCCGCAATCGAAGTGGTGCTGCTCGATCGCAAGGACCTGCCGTCCGCCGGCGGCGGCGAGGCCCCGATTGTCACCATCGCCCCGGCGATCGGCAACGCGATCTTCGACGCCGTGGGCGTGCGGCTCCGCTCGCTGCCATTAGTGCCAAACGGGCTGCGGGCGTGAGGCGAGGGACTGCCACGACCGAAGAAATTTTCCGGTTAAATGGAGGGCCGAGCTCCGTCGAGGCCGCTTCGTCGTAATGTAAAAATCTTCGGCCTTGGCGGAGCCTGGCCCTCCGCCCGGGACACAAAATCTAACGACGGTGTGGCAATTTTGTGATTTTTTTGCCGTCCTTCCGAATCTCCCACCCCATGCGCCTTCCCCTGCTCTGCCTTGCCCTGCTCGCCACGGTCGCGTCAAACGGCGCGGCCACCATCCGCACCGTCGCCGGCATCGGCACCCGCGGCTTTTCCGGCGACGACGGCCCCGCGATCGCCGCGCAACTCAACGATCCGTTCGGCGTCGTGCGCGGTCCGGACGGCGCCCTGTGGTTCTGCGAGTACGGCGGACAACACGTGCGCACCCTCGCCGCCGATGGAAAAATTCGCACCGTCGTGGGCAGCGGCCAGGTCGGATACACCGGCGACGGCGGCCCCGCCTTGAAGGCGACGTTGAACAAGCCGCACGAAATCCGCTTCGATCGCGCGGGCCATCTCTACCTCGTCGACATGACGAACCACGCCGTCCGGCGCGTGGACGCCAAAACCAAAATCATCACCACGATCGCCGGCACCGGCCAGCCCGGGTACGGTGGCGACGGCGGCCCCTCGGCCCGCGCCCAGCTCAACCAACCGCACAGCATTCAATTCAGCCCCGGTGGTGACCTCTTCATCTGCGACATCCGCAACCACGTCATCCGCAGGGTCGACATGAAGACCGGCCTGATTTCCACGTTTGCCGGCACCGGCAAAGCCGGCGACACCCCCGACGGGGCCGCGATTGCCGGCACGCCCCTCAAGGGCCCGCGCTCCCTCGACTTCGATCGCGACGGCAACCTCTGGCTCGCCACCCGCGAGGGCAACCAGGTCTTCAAGTTCGACCTCAAGGCCGGGAAGATTTTCCACATCGGCGGCTCCGGCAAGAAAGGTTACACCGGCGATGGTGGTCCGGCGCGGGACGCGACGCTCAACGGCCCCAAGGGCCTCGCCGTCGGCCCGGACGGCCGCGTCTACCTCGCCGACACCGAGAACCACGCCGTCCGCGTGATCGATCCCGCCCGCGGCACGATCACGACCGTCGCCGGCAACGGCCAACGCGCCGACGGCCCCGACGGCGATCCGCTCGGCTGCGCGCTCAACCGCCCGCACGGGGTCTTCGTCGACCGCGATGGCACGCTCTACATCGGCGATTCCGAGAACCATCGCATTCGCGCGGTGAAGTGAGGGCGGGCGGCGTAATCCTATCAACAACGTCATGGATTCTCCCGTCCGTGGAGGGCTGAGCTCCGTCGAGGCCGTGGCAATTGGCCTCGGCGGAGCTCGGCCCTCCGTTGGCGGCGAGATTTCCAAAGATCGCTTCATGCTTCTTTGCCCCATGCGCCGTATCCTAACTCTACTCACCGCCCTCGCGTTGACCGCCACCGCCCTCGCCCAGCCGCCGCCGGCCAAGCGGCTGCCGCCGGCCGGCATCGCGATCGCCACCGGGGATCGCGCCGGGCTCACCGCCGGCGCCGCGGCGTTGCGGGCGGAGATCGACGCGCTGGCCGCCCTGCCCGCCTCCTCGCGCCCCGCTGGCGCCGCGCGCTATCTGCCCGACGTGGAAATTTTCCACAAGGCCGTCGACTGGGCCCTGCGCTACGACGAATTCTTCGATCCGAAGCAGGTCTCGTTCGCGCGCCACCTCCTCGAGGTCGGACGCGAGCGCGCGGCCCAGCTGCGCGCCGGCCAAACGCCGTGGCTCAACGCCGGCGGCATGGTCATCCGCGCCTACCGTTCGAAGGTCGACGGCTCCGTCCAGCCGTTCGCGATGGTGCTCCCACCCGGTTGGAAACGCGATGACGGCCGGCCGCGCCGGCTCGATGTCGTGCTGTCCGGCCGCGGCGAAAAGCGCACGGAGCTCGCCTTCATTGCCGAGCACGAAAAATCGCCCGGCCAGATCGTACCCGACGACACCATCATCTTGCATCCCTACGGCCGCTACTGCAACGCGACGAAATTTGCCGGCGAGGTCGATGTCTTTGAGGCGATCGACCAAGTGAAGGCGATCTACGGCGTCGACGCGAAGCGGATGGTCGTCCGCGGTTTTTCGATGGGCGGCGCGAGCACCTGGCACCTCGCCGCGCATCACCCGGGGTTCTGGTGCGCCGCCTCGCCCGGAGCGGGCTTCAGCGACACGGCCGTGTACACCGACGCCTACGCCCCCGGCAAGGAACCGATCACGTGGTGGGAGCAAAAGCTCTTCCGCTGGTACGATGCCACCGCGTATGCCGGAAATCTGTTCAACTGCCCCACCATCGCCTACAGCGGCGAACTCGATCCGGCGATACGTTGCGCCAACCTCATGGCGAAGATGATGGCAGCCGAGGACCTGAAACTCGAGCACCTCATCGGGCCGCAGACCGCGCACAAATATCATCCCGAGACGAAGGATCAATTGGCCGCGCGCCTCGCCACCCTGGCCGCGAAAGGCCGCTCCGATCGGCCCACCGAGGTCCGCCTCACCACCTATACCCTGCGCTATCCCGCCGCCAGCTGGGTGCAGATCGAGGGACTCGAGAAACACTGGGAACGCGCCGACGTCCGCGCGCGGCTGGAGCAGCCCGATGCCCTCGCCGTCACCACGAAAAATGTGACCGCGCTGCAGTTCCTCCTCCAATCCGATTGGACGGGAAACGTCGCCATCGACGGCCAATCGGTCGCGATCGCGGGCGAGGCGAAGCCCGCCGGGCTCTGGCTGCGCAAGCAGGGCGCGCGGTGGGTTCGCGGCGCGCCGACCGCCGCGCTTCGCAAACGCCCCGGCCTCACCGGCCCGATCGACGACGCGTTCATGCACGCCTTTCTCTTCGTCCGCCCGACCGGCCGGCCGTTCAACGCCACCCGCGGCCGCTGGGTCGAGGGTGAAATCGCCCACGCCCGCAAGATGTGGCGCGACATTTTTCGGGGCGACGCTCCAGTCCGCGATGACTCGGCCGTGAGTGCGGCCGACATCGCCGGCCACAATCTCGTCCTCTGGGGCGATCCCGCCTCGAACGCGATCCTCGCCCGGTTGCTCGCGCAGCTGCCGCTCACCTGGAACGAAAAGGAAATCGTGTTCCGCGGCCGCACCTACGATGCCGCGCACCATGCGCCCATCCTGATTTTTCCGAATCCGTTGAACCCGCAGCGCTACGTCGTGCTGAACAGCGGCATCGATTTCCGCGACCACGCCTACGGCAGCAATTCGCTGCAAATCGCGAAGCTCCCCGATTTCGCGCTGGTCGATCTGCGCGAGGCCCCCGGCCCGCGCTGGCCCGGCAAAATCGTCGACGCCGGTTTTTTCGACGAGGAGTGGAAGTAGCCTGGAGCCGAAGAATTCGCACGGCAGCGCCGGACGTGGCGCGGAGAAACCGAACGCCAGTTTTTGTAGGAGCCTGCTTGCAGACGATTTAACCGTACCCCGACGGGGAACGCCCCGAATCGCCTGCAAGCAGGCTCCTACCCCGCTTCCTACCCCTGAACCTACCCCGCCTGCACCCGCCGCGCCCGCGCGTGCAGCCAAAGTCGCAGCGCGCGAAAATCCTCCGGCAGGAAAACATCGCGCTGCGCCGTGAAGTCGGCCGCGCCCGCGCGCCATTCGGCGGCGACAAATTCCGCATGTGCGCTCGGTGATAGCGCGACCCAGTGCGGGCAGTCCACACAATGCGTTCCACTCACCCGACCGCGCACCCGCGACAATTGCTGCCGGCGGCACGCGCCGTCCGGCGAGACCAGGCGAAACGAGTCGCGACACGCGGTGAACTCCGGATAAAAACACGCCTTGACCAGCTGCCGGGCCGCTTCGGCGCGCAGCCCATCGGCCGGCCCGCCGAGCACGTGCGCCACGAGCGGCGCCCATTCGGCCTCGGACATCCCGCCCGGTTCGCCGCACTCGCCGGCCGCCAAGGGTCGCGGCAGCCCGCGCCGCACGACGAGCGACCAGAGGTTCGCCGCCAACGTCGCCACCTCCGCGTCAGTCGGCGGCGGCTGCGCGTTCTGGATCCAGAAGCGGCGGAGAATCGCCCCAACCAGCCGGCCAAACTCGTTCGCGTCCTGATTCATCGACGGGAGCCGAGCCACTCGCGCACGAAAGTCAACTGGAGCCAATACCCCATGGGTCTTTGCACAAGACAGGTTGACGAAACGTCGAGCCTTGTAGAACGCTCTGACCCGAAAACATGAGCATCTTTCGCCCTCTTCGCCCATTTCTCGTTGTCCTCGCCGCGACTGCCGCGCTGCGCGCCCAGCCCGGAGGCAACGAAATGGCCGTCAACGCGAGCTACTCGTGGTCGTCCCGAGGCGACCTGACCCGCGGCGGCAAAGCCGGCGAGGTCTCCGTGCAGCGATTTGGTTTCCAGGTCAGCGATGGCTACACCCTCACCTCCACCTCAAACCTGCGGCTCGGGGTGATGGCCGAGCAGACGTCGCTCGACCGCACCGCCGGCACAGCCATCCCCGAAAAGCTGCGCAGCCTGGCACTCGAGGTCGGTCTCGCCCACGCCCCCAGCCGGCAGTGGTCGCTGCTGCTCTCCGTCCGGCCGGGAGTTTACGCCGACACCAACAGCCTCACCGGCGACACCCTGAACATTCCGGTGATGGCCGTCGCCAGCTATGTGGTCAGCCGGGATCTCATCTGGTCCTTTGGGGCCCGCTACGATGGGTTTGCCGACAACCCATTGCTGCCGTATGCCGGGGTCCATTGGCAGTTCGATCCGGCCTGGTCACTGGACATCGCCTTTCCCCGCACCGGGCTTACCTGGAAGGCCTCGCCCGAATTTTCGCTCGGCGCCTACGTCAGCATGCAGGGGGGCAACTACCGGATTACGCGCGACCCGCGGCCGGTCGCGATCGCGGTGGTGCCCGGACTGAAGGACGCCTACCTCGATTACCATGAAATCCGCGCCGGCATCGGCGGCGATTTCACCTTCAGTACCACCGCGTCGATCCGGGCCGATGCCGGGGTGGTAACGGATCGGAAATTCGAATACATCGACCGCTCCTTCCGGCTCGACGGCGGTTCCGCCGCCTTCGTCGCGGTTGCGCTCCGCTTGAAATTCTAACGAGGCGCAGCCTCAGACCATTCGATACCAGGGAGCAATCGAGCATCAGGGGTTTACGAACAGGTTGGCGGCGAGCGCCTCGTTAGAAAGTTCCGCTGCGCGGACCGGAGAGCACCCGTGAGTTCGGCACCCGGGAAAGGTGAATTTTCACGGAGGCCCGGCCGTCCCGCCGCTCACGCGGCGGGCTACACTTGCTTTGTAGCCCTGCGCGTGAGCGCAGGGACAATCCTGTCCGTCAGCAATTTTGTCGGGAGGGTGGACTAGACTCGGGCCCAGAACGTCAGGAATTCGTACGGTCAAAAACTTGACCTGCTTACAACATGTTTCGGAATTCAAGGAGTCTAACCGTCGAGTGCGCTGGCCGGCGCCTGCCGGCGCTTGCCGCCCCGCTCCCGCCCGCGGGCCGTCATTGCTGCTCCAGCGTCGCCTTCGTGACGGAAGACGGACGCGCGAGGCCGAGTTCCTGCTTCACGGCCGCGTGCCACTGGCGGAGCTTCGCATCGTTGGTGTAGGCGTAAAGGCCCTCGTCGGGACCGGCCTGATCGCGCTGAGCGAGTAATAATTTTTCGCGCTGTTCGCCGAGGTCAAAGGTGCGCCGCAACAAAGCCGCGCGGGCGGCGGGATCTTCGCGCCGTTCCTTGAAGATGGCGGAAAAGGTGTCGAGCTTCAGCCCGAGCACCGCGAGTTTCCGATAGCTGTCGAGCAACTCCAGCATCAGGCGCGCATAATCCTGTCCCAGGCGATGGAAGCGGACGCGGTCGGCGTATTCGCCGGCGGTGGCGGCGCGTTCGGCCGCGCGGAGGTGCCCCTCGGCCGCCTCGACGACGGAGGCGGGGAGCAACTCGTGCCACGAGGCGGTGATATTGGCGTAGGCGATCTGGTTGGTGTCCACGTTGCGGGCCATCTTGGACCAGTTGGCATCGAGGGCCCGGTTGTAGGTTTCGAAGAACGCCTCCATCTCAGCGGCGGCGGGGCCGTAGGCACTCCGGTAGAACTCGGGCATGAGCTGTGCACGGTCGCGCGAAGGGTCCCACATCAGGCGCGTGATGGCCCAGAAGTTCGGCGCCATCGTCGCGAAGTTCTTGCTCCCTTCGCCGTACGCCGCGGTGAAACCCAGCTGGTGCGCCTCGGCGAGGCTGTGGGCGATCTGATTATAGTGCAGGAAGGGCAGGTCGTGGTAATAGTGATTTCCCCAGCCCTCGCGCACGACCATCCTGGCCCCGAGATGCTTCCAGCCGGCGACGTTGTCGCGCCACTCGCGGAGGTTTTCGGGGTTGCGGTGCGCCGCGCTCTGGAAGACGAAGCTCAGCCAGAGATTCGGTTCCAGCTTCGTGATCTTCACCGGGGGCCGGTTGTAGAACGTGTAGGCAAACATGCCGCATCCTTTGTCCGGACTTTGCGCCCGCACGCGGCGGGCGACCTCGTTCGCATACGTGAAGATGCGATCGCTCAATTGCACATGCTTGCCGTCGTAAGCGAGTAAGCCGGGCACATCGAGCGCGCGGCAGCGATCGCATTCGCAGAACCCGCCGCCATCGCTCGGCGAGATGTTCATGATGTCCTGTTTGCCCTTGAGCACGTATTCGACCATGCGCGCGATCACGTCGGGATGCGTGGTGCACATCTGCGGCGGACGGCGCTGGCCACCCACGAGCGCGAACCACTCCGGATGGGCCTTGAAGGTCTCGCCCTTGCGCAGGTCAAACGCCGCGTCCCAGCTGTGGCCGAAGATGGCGGACCTGACCCACGCGAGCCGCGAGCGGCGGGCCCACTTGCGTTCCGCGTCCTTGAACGCGGTGTTATGATAGGTGGGATAACCAAGCTTGATGCTGCGGATGCTGAACGCAGGCGTCTGGCGCAGGTTCAGGTACGGCACGGTCGCCGTAGGATTGACCGGCACGTGCTCGCCCGCGGGCCCAGGCCAGAACCAATGCACGCCCAAGTAGTCGTCGAGCAGGGTGTACACCGCGAGCATGGTGCCGGCCGGAGTCGAAGCCGACCAGGCATCGCCGGTGTTGTCGTGGCCGGCGAGCGCGATCCCGTTTGGCAGGGACCGGATGAGCCATTCCTCCGTGCGCCACGGGGCCAGTCGATCGCCCGTCGCCTTGGCCGCGGCACCTTCGCCCACGAAGAAGCTCAAGCCCGCGGGCTTGGCGCGGACAAATGCGCTCCACGGAACGATCGCGATTTTCGTCCCGGCGATCTTGCCCGCATAGTGGGCGAGTTCTTCCGCGGCGGTCTTCTGCCCGGGCAGCGCGTCGTCGGCGATCACGACCCGGGCGAAGTCCCGGAGGGATTGTGGTCCGTTGGCGCCAGCGGCAAATCCGGAAACAAGGCCGGTCGCGCCGATGACAGCGATCGCCAGCCCGAGGCGGAGGGTACACGTGATCATAAATGTTTGCCAATTGAGGAGGGCCGGGCTCCGTCGCGGCCGCTGCCTTGTCGCGTTTTCTGCAGCGGATAGATCGTCAGTCGGTCGTACTCGGTCCGGAGGGTATATCCCATCTGCGCATTCAAAATGAGTCCAATCTGCCTGGGGGTAGGAGCCTGCGGGCAGGCGACTCGAAACGTTCTTTGTTGGTGCGCGGTGAAATCGCCTGCCAGCAGGCTCCCACAAAAACAGCCGTTCGTCTCATTTTGAGGGCGAAGCGGAATGAGTGGAGATTTATCATTGGAATGCGGCGCCCTCGCCGCGCTCACACCCTCAGGATTTTCCCAGGTGTTTCAGAATCTCAGCCGCGAGCACCGCGTTGCCGCGCTCATTTACGTGCACGCCATCCTTCAGGAACAAGGCGGGCTTGTTCGGGTGCCGGCGCGTTGGTTCATAAACGTCGAGGTAGTCGGCTCCGCGCTCGATCGCGACGCGGCGGGCGATGGCGTTGAAGCGTTCGAGTGACGCGGGTTGGCCGAAGAGATTGTGGGTCGTGCTGGTCTTGGCCTTGAGGTCGGCAATCGCCTTGGTGAGCTCGTAGACCGATGAGGTGGCGGAAATGACCGTCACCTTTGCGCCGAGCGAAGTCTGGATTTGCGCGATCACGTCGCGGTACTGGGCTTCGTAATCCTCCGGCGACACGAACGACGCTTTGTAACCGCTGTCCCAACTGAGCTTGCTGTCGTTGTGCCCGAGAAAAATAAAAACGTGGGTCGGCTTCGGACTGAGGGTGAGCACATCCTTGGCGAGACGCGCTTGCACCCGGGTGATCGAGTCGCCGTTGACCCCGGCGTTGGTCACGTGAATCCCGGATCCCAGCCGCGTCTGCAAAGCTTCGCGGATGAGAGCAACGTAGTTCACCGCCGGGAGCCCGGCGGTCAGGCTGTCGCCGACGAAGACGAGGTGGCAGGGCGATGTCAGCCGCACGCGCGCTGCCGCCGCCTTGATCGACGCGGTTTCCTCCGGAGTGGGAGGAACAGGGGCCACCTTTGCGGCCGGCGTCTTCGGCTTCGGACGGGGTGTGGCGGGAGTCTGAGCGTGGAGTCCCAGTGCGGCAACGAAGGGCAGGAGCGCGCGCAGGAGAAGGGTCGGGTGAAGGAGTTTCATGGCTGGGAAACGAACGTCAGCAAAAGAAGAACTTAGCCAACGATTCAGTCGAGAAGTAGGGGCGTCGCTTGCCG
>JBIJCX010000422.1:0-6717 GCA_044344465.1 Opitutaceae bacterium | reverse complement strand
CTGGTGGCCTTGTACAGATTCGACGCCATCCCGACCGATCGGAATGTCGCGCCAGTTGGTTCCGTCGTCGCGGACCACGTGGAGGTCTGCCCCGCTGCCTCCGAGCGGCTTGATCGTCCTGCCCGAAGCGTCCACGACTGCGCCGTGATTGTGCTGGACGAGAACGTCGTGGGCGAACTGCGGATCCGCCGAGCGGCAATACTGGGGATGCAGATTGTTGAAATCGGCGCCCAGGGGAACCACCCGAACCGAGGGCGGCTCGAGAGTAAACACCAACAGGCCCCATGGTGACTTCTCCGTCCTGCCATCGCCGAGAAAACAACCGGTCGCCAGCCGCCCCCCATCGGAGGAGATCGTCGACAGGAGATAGACCTGGGAGGGGCGGTAGTTCGTCCCGGGGATCTGGTCGCGGATGACAAAGACGGTTTCAGGACGGAAAGTATCAAGCGACACCCGTCGGAGCACAAGGGCGACCCCGGTGATTTCCGGGTCTTCCACGATATAGTAAAACCACTTGCCGTCAGTGGACATCGCCGTGCCCCGGATCATCCCTGGTTCGTCGGTCAACGGCCGGAGGCCGAAATTGTCCGGGATGTCACACAGCCAGTATTGGCGCCCGCGTCCGCCGTAGGACACCGGCCCCGGCTGTGTTTGCCGGACAAAAACGAAACGGCGCGAGTCCGGGGTGAAGACCGCCGCCTCGGTGTAAACGTGCCAACTGGGTTGACGCGCATCCGTCGTGATTTGCACGACCCGCAACCCGGCCGGGGATTTCGCATCGAGCATGTCCGGACGCTCCCGGCTCTCGTGTTGCACCGTGGCGCTCGTCACTCCCCCGCTGCTGGCTAGCCCGCGCAGTGCAGAGTCCGGGCGACGGCCGGCGCTGGCCGGGGTGTCCGCCATCGCACTCAAGAAAATCATCACGTCGGCGCCCAGCATCGCTCCCGACAAACGGATCCAGCGCGATGTTTGCACTTCGTTCTCGTTACGAATCAGCTTCCTCGGTGGCAATGGGAAAATATTGGCCCAAAAAAAAGGGGCACGTCAGCGCCGACCGGGTCAGGTCCGCTGATTGCAATGTCGGATGTCCGAGCCGTTGGCATTCAATAGCACGTAAGCGGCCCAGCTCGGGGCGATCATCGCTGGCGCCAACACGCTAGCCCGAAATCAATCAAAAATTGGATATCTGTAGGGCTGGTGTTATCACGTTCAGTTTAGTGGATCGGAGGCATGGTGCGACCCCTTCGCGTTCAATACCCGGGAACGCGTTATCATGTCATTAACTGCGGAAATCTGCAGCCCGGTGTTTTGCCACATACGGGACGATCCGCTTGATGGCGGGGACCCCCGTGCTCAGAAGACTGAAGTCGCACGTCCACAACCCGAACACCTAACCTCCCGCGTCGCCTGACCGCACGTTCAGCCATGCGCCCAAGCGCTGTCGCGCGTCCAGTCGGCGTTCCGTCAGGTCGTCAACGGGCGCGGGCATCACCTCGACCCGCTGCTCGCGCACCAACCGGCACACGATGACCTCGGCGATGGATACCGGACGCACGGGAAAGCCGGAATGGAATACAGTCTGCTCGAGGAACTCCCGGGCGCGGTACCGGGGACGGAGGAAAGGCCAGACGCCGGTCTGGGTGTCATGAGCCACCAGTTCATGCCGGCCAGCGGCGGGGATACTCTGCAAACTGACTTCGTAGGTGACGGACGGAAACACGACCGCGAGCGGCAGCGGTACGAGGAGCCGGTAGAACGTTGATAACAGCGACGCAGCGTGAGCATAATTTCAATTCTTGGACCACACGGAACGCTCGAGAGAGTACTTGGGCGGGTCCGAAAACATGACCGGAGGGCTCCTCAACTCTCGTCATACACCCGGACTTCATACACTCTCGCCGATGGCGCCCCGTTGCTCGCCAGAATCTCGAGCCTCAGCCGATCGGAACTCGTCCGCTCGAAACGGTGAACCCTTCTGCGAACGTAATTGTCCCGGACACGGGCCACTGTGCTCCAACTTCCAGCCGCGAAGACCTTAAGATCGTAGTCTTTCACGCATTCCGGATAGCGCGCAAGCGGTCGCGTGAGGCGCCGGCTGAAGTTTGTGTCGAAGGTCACCTGCACCAGGTTGAAGGCGCGCGCAGAGTTCCAGTACAGTTCGAGCCAGGCCGGTAGACCGGCGGCCGGATCGGAAATCCACAAATTGGGTCCGATATCCGGCCGGTGCGTGCCCCGCGCAACATTCTCCGGCCCATACGGGCTTGATTCCGGGGTCAGCCGCATGCCGAGCGCGCGGCCCCCCAGAATCGGGCGCCACAAGTTTTTTCCGGGAAGATCGCCCGCGTTAATTCCCGGGCAGAGGTACGCTCCCGATGACGATTTCCAGAAAACGCCCACGTGCGCGCTGGTATGAACGCAGTAGAGCCGGTTCGGTTCCACCCGCGCCCCGATCGGGAATCGAATCCACGCGCTGCGCTTGGCCGGCACAACCGCACGAGCCTCCCCGATCTCGCGATGGGAGCGAAAATCCCAGACGTTGGCCGCCTGCCGCAACCCGACCCGCACTTCCACATCGTCGACCGCCTGCGACTCCAGCAGAAGTTCGACCACATCGATACGATCGGCCGACACGGGAAAGATCTGCGCCAGCGGAAGGTGCATTGACGTGTTGCTGAAGGCATCGGGCAGCGTCAGGCGTGCTTCGCTGCTCGCCTGAATTCGCGCCTGGCGGGCCAAATCGCCCGGGTCTTCGTTGACGACGCCCGGAATGTGTCCGTCCTGTCGCAAAATGGTCTGCTGGCATTCCTTGACCCACGCGCGATTCTGCACGAGTTCCCGCGGCGTCACTTCGTGCTTGCGGCACTGGGCCGCCACCACGCCCGAGGCCTGACCAACCGTGGCGCTCGTGGAAAGCACGCGCGTGGAACCAAAGCCGACATGCGAGGCGCTGATGGTTCTCCCGGCCGAGAGCAGATTGTAGATGTTTCGTGAGTAGAGCGCCCGGATCGGAATCGGGTAGACTTGCGAACCGAGCCGGTCGAAATGCTCGTCGGCCCGCTTTGGCGTCATGGGCGGCTTCTTCCGCGCTAATATACTATCGGTCGGGTGGATGTCGATACCCCAGCAACCGAACGCAACTGCGTCCTCGAGCGGCTGCGGATCCTGAACTTGCTGCTGCGTCACGACATAGTCGCCCAGAATGCGCCGGCCGGCGCGGCGGTAAGGCCAGAACGTCACGAACTCAAGCCCATGGTTGGCGGCCCCATGCTCGCCGCGATTCTTGACGTGGTCAAACACGCCCAGACCCTGCCGCAGAAGTTCGTGCGTCAGCTTGTCGCCATCGTAGATGGGATGATAAGGCCCCGCCAGTTCCACCCAGAAGTAGGCCCCTTCCGGGCTCTTGTGGTCGCGCTGGAAAAGATCCGCTTCGGTGGGAAAGCTTGCCGCCCAGTCGGGCAACTTGAAGGGAGCCGGCTTTCCGGTGTCCACCGCCCGGTGATGAAATGAGCTCCCCATCACGGCTTCGTCCGCCTGCTCGGGCGCCTCGGGTTCCCCATATTCGCGGCGAGCCTCGCGCCCCCACCGTAGATCTGCACCGGCCCGAAACCCCAACGTGCCCCAACCGGTGGCGTCCATGAAAAGCGGGGCGCTCAGCTCGAACGTCTTCTCCGTCCCCAACTGAATGGCGGTAATCGCGGCGATGTGGTGGGCATCACGCAGGACCGGCCGATACATGGTGGTATTGAGATACAACTCGATGTTCTTCTCCCGGATCACCGATTCATACAGCACCAAGTCCCAGTGGCAATTCACCCCGCCTCGCGCCTCCGGCGCGTGGTTGCGCTCCCTGTCGTCGGTATGCCACTCTTCCGCGATCCCGCCTTCGCGGCTGTAAGGATGGTAGCCCACTATCGGTTCGGGCGAGAGCCCGACCTCGCTGCTGGCATTGCCGCCCAGCATGGGTCGCTCATGCACGAGTGCCACCCGCAATCCGTTCCGGGCTGCGCTGATGGCTGCCGGAGCGCCGCCCATTCCACCGCCGACCACGACCAAATCGTAGCTGCGCCGGATGGGCTGATCCCACCCGGCACGGCCGTCCGCGGATCGGCCGGACGGACCCGGCGGCGAGAGGTTTTGGGACGTGGCTTCCGTTCCGCCGGCGGCAGACCCGGTAATCGCAGCCGCTGTCGCCGCTCGCGCCGCTGACCAAGCCCCGCTCAAGCCTAGAAAGAGTTTCCTAAGAAAATCACGACGATACCAGTTTGAATTCATTGGCGATGGGTCCGATACTCCGAAGCGTGCTTCGGCGCGGTTGGCGGAATTGGTTGGGCAGAGGAGGGCGCGGGCGGTCGAATACTCGGTGCTGGTTTGGTCAAATGCCCGGCCGTGTCCGGGCGGGCCTGGCCAGAAGTCCCGCCGTCCTGCGGCGCTGACAGAGCGGCGCCCGCCAGACGTGTGCCTTCTGCCATGACGCCCGGTTTAGCGGAGGGGTTTTGGTGCACGCGGCGAGTCGTCCATCGTTGCCTTGTACAAGGCCCTAATCTCGTCCGCGGTCAGGCAGCGGTCATAGACCGCCAATCCAGCAAGGAGTCCGCCAAATCCATTATAGGTCGAAGCCTCTTGCGTGGGATATCCCACCCACCCCGGGACGGCGCGTTGCGCGACCGTAAAATCGGCCCCATCCTCACCGCCATCAAAGATGGGCTTGTTCCAGAAGAATGGGTTGTAGTTCCCATTCTCGTCAAATTCTCCGTTGAAGTAGACCCGGAGGGCGACATGATCAAACGTAAACGCGATCATATACCACCGATCCGGTGCCATCTGCGTTTTTCCCGTCGCATAGGAAAAGCAAAACGGCCGCAAGGGGGTCGCGCCTCCGACATCCGACACATATCCGTGGGTCTGGAACCGCGCTTCAGTCCGGTTCAGGGTTCTGTAATCGGACTGCATATGACCAGAGGTGATGAGTGCATACTGGCGCTTGGGTTCGCGCTCATTCCACATCCCAGCAATATATTGCCAGGTGCCATTGGATTTTCGCTGGATCCACGCCACCATGGACACCTCGCGTTTGCCATGAATGTTCAATCCAGGACAATCGCTGCGTTTTATCAACAGCCACTGACCCTTCTTGATGTTGAGGCTGGACGGCCCGAAAACCCCGTTGGGTAGCCTCACGATCGGCCCGTTCATTTCCTTCAGTTTGTAGACGTATCGGCCCCTGCTGGTGAGATGACCGTCAGGTCCATCCTGAAAATCCCAGAAACAAAGCAAGTTCGGAATCTTCTCCGGCAAAGTTCCGCGGTGCTCTGCCGAGATCGCGGGCGAGAGCAGGCCGGCAGCCCAAATCCAAAAGAGGGGAAGCAGACGCTGTTTTATGGAAAGGTTCATGGTGAAGGCGACAGTGCTTTGAGGAATTCCGGGCAGATGAAGAGCAGCGGGTCAGAAATTCCCGCTCACGCCAAAAGTCCAAAGCGAGCCGAATTGAGAGCGTGTCCGAAACTGGGCGTGACTCGGCGTGCTGGGACCGAAGGTTTCCGAGTCCTGCGGCGCGTCGTTCACGTTCCGGAGGTTCACATACAACGAGATCTTCTTCGTCAGAAAGTATTGACCCCCGACATCGAGATAAAGCCGCGGAGAGACCCAGCTAAACGTCCCCGGTTCGATGCTTCGACCGGTGACAAGCCCGCCGCGTCGGATTGAAGTGTAGTTCCATCCGGCGCGCAGGCTGTAGCGGGGTTTTTTCATGAAAATCATCGCATTGAACGTGCGGGGTACGAAGTTCGCAAAATTGGCCGCGGCGGGTCCAAGGTACCGCAGGGCACTGACATTACCGCGGACCTGGACCGTGCCAAACCAACTGGGCAGAAAGGCAAGCGTCTGGTTGAACTCAGCTTCAAGGCCTTGGGCGCGGACCGTGTCCTGCAGATTGTAGTTCGTCGCCACGTTAAACCCGAGATACTCTTGTGAATCCAAGCCGTAGAGCGCGAGAAACTCGGACGTGGCGGGAAATGTCGTGCTGCCGAAAAAGTTCTCGTAGTCGCGGCGGAACGCCCCAACCGAGATCTGACTCGCTCCGCGTTGGAAATAGAACTCCGCGCGCACCTTGGTAGTACGGGCGGTCCAGGGCTTGATGCCGGCGTTGTTGACCGAAATGCGGTTTGTCGAGCTCGGCGCCGCTTCCGTATCCGGCAGCGTGAGGCCTCCGGAATACTGGCTGAAGATCGGCCGACCGAGCGAGTAGTAATGTGCAGCCTTGAGCAGAAGGTTTTCGCGAAGGCTGTACGTCGCGTTCAGGCTCGGAAAGAAGCGAAGATACTCTTTGTCCACGTTATAACCGCGGTCGACGTACGTCAGCCGCGACACGCCTAAGGCGTCCGTCGTGGGTACGATCAGCGCGGGCAGCGGCTGGCCGTTCGCACCGAGCACGATCCTGCCGGATGCGTCGCGTCGCGGAACGATGTTGCCGCTTCCGTCGCGTTGATAATTCCGCACCGGATCCGTCAGCGGGCCCTCCGCCTGTACATTGGTCTGCTCGGCCCGGACGCCGCCGGTCAAACGCAGTCGGCGGGAGAAAAAAGCTGCATCCGCGCGGACATAGACCGATGAAATCAGCTCCTCGGCGCGACGGGAATTGGTGACCGCGCTGCGATACGAACTGTTCTCATCCAGGCTGAAATAGCCGGGATTGGCCTGATACAGCGACCACAACCTGTC
>JBIJCX010000124.1:0-21767 GCA_044344465.1 Opitutaceae bacterium | reverse complement strand
CCGCCGTCCTCGGCGGCGTGCTCAATGCGGTGTCGGCCCCGGGCGTGGTGGCCAACGGCGCCGCCGTGCGCATCGAGGGCGGCGAATTCGGGGCGACCCGGGCCCAACTCTCGAGCACGTTCGGATCAGCGGAAACCACGGCGCGGGTCGCCGGGGCCCTTGCCCGCACCGACGGCTGGCGCGATCACAGCGCCCAAGCCCGCGCCGCCGTCGATCTCAGCCTCCGCCGGATGCTCTCCGCCTTCACCCGCCTTGAGCTCTCCGCCTACCTCGCCCGCATGGATTACGACGTCCCGGGCCCGCTCACCCTGGCCGATGCGCTCACGCGACCGCAGTCAGTCTCGGCCGCTGTCACCCGGGATCTCCCGCGCCGCGAGGCCAACGTCTTCCGTGTCGCCGGCCAGTTGAAAACCGCGCGGCCCGGCGGCACGCTCTCCGCCGGTGTGGCGTGGCAGCGGTTGCACGACGACTTTTTCCAGCTGCAGGCGAACGGCGAGACGGACTCCGTCAGCGACGATTTCTCCGGCCATGCCACGTGGTCGCGCCGGCTCGCGCTCACGGGCGTCGAGCATCACGTGCTGGCCCGCGGGACTTTTTCCACCGGCATCAACACCGTCACGCGTTTTCTCAACGACCGCTCCCGGCGCGGCGCGCGCTTCGCCGCCTTTGCCGGCCGGGCGAACACGGCCGCACTCTGCCTCGAGGACATCGTGTGGCTTCATCCCACGGTCGCCGCCGGCGCCGGCTTCACCGCCCTGCACGCGCGCCGCGAACTCGCAGACCGCTTCAACCCGGCCGGCAGCGCCGCCAGCCTCGCCCGCACCCTCCGGCTCGACGACCTGTCGCCGCGCGCCGGCCTGGTCTGGCATCCCCGCGGCCAGCTCTCGCTGCACGCGGCCGCCTCCCGCGGCATCGAACCGCCGGGGTTCGACGACCTGCTCGCCGTGCAGGGCGCGTTCCCGAACTTCAGCCTCCGCAGCCGCGAGCTGCGGGCACAGCGCGCGACCACGTTCGAGATCGGGAGCCGCGGCGGCACCGGCCCGCTGACCTGGGATGTCACGACGTATCATAGTTTCTGGCACGGCGAGATCCTCCGCCTCGCCGACGCGTCCGGTCAGCCGCGCGGGGCGGTCAACGCCGGCCGCACCCTGCACACCGGCCTTGAAACGTCCCTCCGCTGGCGGTTTCTCGACGGCCCGCACCGGCTCGCGCTGGGCGTCACTTCGACCATGGGGCGGTTCCGCTTCGAGCGCGACGCGGTTTACGGCTCCAACCGGATCGGGGGCGCCCCGCCGCACCTCGGAACCGCCGAGCTGGTTTACGAGGAGCCCCGCGGTGTCTATGCCGCCCTCGAGTCCACGTGGGTTGCCGGCCGCACCGCCGTCGATCATGCCGGCCGGCTTGGCTACGGCGGCCACACGCTGCTCCACGCCCGCCTCGGTTGGCGGCGCAACGATCGGGTGGCGATGTGGATCGCGGTCCGCAATCTCCTCGACCGTTCCCACCTCGCCAGCACCGCCGGCGTGCTCGACCTGGCCCGCGCGCCCGCCACCACCATGATTTTCCTTCCCGGTTCCGCCCGCGCCCTCACTCTCGGCTTCGAATGGAAACGCTAGCCCGGATATTTCATGGAGACGCGGCGCCCTCGCCGCGTTTCGCTCGACCACCGCGGCGGGGGCGCCGCGGCTCCAATAGGACGAGTGTGCGAGAGGTTCATCGTGACGGTGAAATATTCGCGCTAGCCTCTACCCTTCGAACTCCGGGCCTTTGTCATCCATTAGATGACAATTTTCGTTTCTGGCCCGTGGAAAAAGCGGGGGGCCGGCCGTGATCGGCGCGCTGGGCACGGCGCTTTTCTTCGCGCTCACCCCGGTTTTTGCCAACCGGGCGGCCCATCGGCTGGGCAGCGCCCGGGCAAATTTCTGGCGCCTGCTCGTCGCCGTCGTCGTGCTCGGAGCGTGGGCGCATCTCGCGGGTCGCGGGCTCGGCGGCCACTCCCTCGGCTGGTTTTTTCTCGGCGGCATCGCCGGCTTCGGCGTGGGCGGGGTGGCGATGTTTCAATCGCTCCCCCGGCTCGGCTCGAACCTCTCGACCCTGATCGTGCAATGCGGTTCGGCCGTGGTCGCAGCTGGCGTGGAGTGGACGTGGCTGGGCACGAAACTCACCGGTCCCCAACTCGCCTGCGCCGCCCTCACGCTCGGCGGCGTGGCCATCGGCCTCCTGCCGCGCAGCCTGCCGCGGGTGTCACCGCAGGAGTGGACCGCCGGTCTCGCCTGGGCGTTCCTGTCCGCCACCGGCCAGGGCGTCGGTGCAGTGATCAGCCGCAAGGCCTTTGCCGTGGCCGCGGCGTGGCAGGAAAAAATCGACCCGGGCACGGCCGCCTACCAGCGCGCGCTCGGCGGCGTCCTGATCGCCGCCATCGTCGTGGGGATTGTCGCTGCGCGCCGCATCGATCTCCCGCGCACCGCCGGCCGCGCCTGGCCGTGGGTGCTCGGCAATGCGGCGACCGGTCCGATTCTCGGCGTGACCTGTTACCAGTGGGCCCTGCGCACCACCGCGGCCGGCATCGTGCAGCCCATCGTCTCGGCCGCGCCGCTGCTCACGATCCCGTTTGCCGCGTGGCTCGAGGGCCATCGACCGCGGGCCACGTACTATGTCGGCGCGGTGCTCGCCGCGGGCGGAGTGACCGGTCTTGTGTTGTGGCGTTAGGAAACGGACCGGGAGGTCCGTTCTCCCGCAGTCGTCCAAACGCAGGGGCCGGCCGGCCTCACACCTTCGCCACCACGATCGAGGCGTTCGTTCCCCCGAAGCCAAAGCTGTTTGCCAGGGCCGCCCGCACGGGTTTGCGCACCGCGACATTGGGCGTGAAATTGAGGCCGAGCTCGGCGCACGCCGGATCGAGGTTTTCCAGATTGATGGTTGGCGGCACCACTTGGTCATGGATCGCCAGCACCGCGGCAAACACGCCCATCGCACCGGCCCCGCCGAGGAGATGGCCGGTCATCGATTTCACGCCGCTCACGTGGAGGCGGGCCTTGTTCGCGCCAAACACGGTCGCGATCGCGACAGCCTCCTCGCCATCGCCCCCGGGCGTGGAAGTCGCATGCGCCGACACATAATCGATGTCGCCCGCCACCAGGCCGGACCGTTTCAACGCCGCCTGCATCGACCGCGCCGAGCCTTCCGCACCGGGCGCCAGCGAGGAGAGATGATAGGCGTCCGATGACGCGCCGTAGCCCCGCAACTCGGCGTAGATCCGCGCGCCGCGCCGCCGCGCATGCTCGAGTTCCTCGAGCACAAACACCACCGAGCCCTCCGACAACACGAAGCCGTCGCGATCGCGGTCGTAGGGCCGCGAAGCCTGTTCCGGCGCCGCGTTCCGGGTGGAGAGGGCGCGCATCTGCGCAAATGCCCCGATGGCGAGCGGCGTGACCGTCGATTCGGCGCCGCCGGCCAGCATCACATCGGCATCGTTGCGCATGATTGCCGCCGCGGCCTCGCCGAGGGCGTGACCGCTCGTCGCGCACGCGGAGGCGACGCTCATGTTGGCACCGCGAAAATCCAGCAGCAGGCTCACCTGGCCCGCGAGCAGGTTGGGCGCGATCTGGATGATGAAGAACGGGGAGATTTTCCGGAAGCCACCCGCCCTCCACGTATCATGCATCGCCTCCATCTCCGGCAGGCCACCCAGGCCGACCCCCAGATTCACGCCCATGCGCTCGGACGACAGCACCGCGCGATGGGCATCGAGCCCGGAATCCGCGTAGGCTTCCACCGCCGCGGAGGCCCCGAGATGGGTGAACCGGCCGAATTTCTTCACGTCCTTCAGCGACAGCGCATGGGCAACCGGATCGCCCTGCGACCCGCGCGGATGGAGCGGCACCGGCAGGAGACGCGCCGGATCGAAATTGCGCACCTCGCCCGCAATCTGGGCCGTGCAGCCAGTGGAATCAAAACGCGTGATCCGGCCGATGCCGCTCCGACCGGCAACGAGGGCCGCCCACGTCTCGGGCGCGGTGTTGCCGCAGGGCGTGACGGCGCCGATACCGGTAATGGCAACGCGACGAGGGGAGTGAGAACGATAGGGCATGGAAAAATGGGCGGCTTGAATTCAGGGAACCAGAGGCGAGATGACAAGGGACGATCGCGGCCAGCCGGAAATTTAATCATCAGAATGCGCGCATGAAATCGTGCGCTGGCTCAACCCGCGGCGCACGCTCCTTTTCCCGGCAGAACTCGGCCCGCAGCTGCCGCCGCATCGCGTGCAACATCGCCGCACTCTGTTTCTGATCGTCGATCGCCCGGGCGAAGAGCAGCGCACCGACCAGGGAACTCATCAAGAAGGTCACCCGCTCCCGGTTTCGCCTCGGATCAGGACTCAGCCGCAAGGCGGCGCCCAATCGGTCGAGGTGTTGGGCAAAGCCCTGCGCATACCCTTTCCGCGCCGCGCCCTTTAAGCGCACCATGTCGGCCCCGACCGACACCACGAAACAGCCCGAGGCGCGGTTGTCCCGGTGCCGGGTCGCCAGATAACTGTCGATCAGCAGACGGGCACGCGCGGCGGCGGTGGGAGCGGCCGCAATCCGATCGAGATTCGGCCCGGCCGCCCCAAACGCCGCCGCGGAGGCCTCGGCGACGAGTTCGGACTTGTCGCGAAAGTGCGCATAGAATCCCCCGTGCGTCAGGCCCGCCCGCCGCATCACATCGTCAACTCCCGTTTCCGCGACGCCACGCTCCCGCAATGCCTGCCCGGCCGCATCGAGGATGCGGCGGCGCGTCGCTGGTTTGTGATCGGCAGGATAGCGCATAAGAAAAATACCCGCATCGGGTTGCAATCGGGATGCGTTGGAATGACGACCATCATCTCATGCGGCAAGCCGGAACTGCGAACCGGCTTAGAGAGGGGGCGCACCTCCCGGTTGGCGGCTGCTGCGGATGAGCGTGTTGGCGTAGCGCGGTGCTTCAGCTCGCGCTATTCAGATTCAGGAGACGCAGGCTGAAGCTCCGAGCTTCGTTCAACCCGGAGATGCGCCCCCCACGAAGCCACCCCGAAGCGCCCACGAAGCGGGCTTTGACTTTCCCTGCCTGCGACCTATTCCTTGGTCTCTTTTCCCTCCTCTTTCGCCACCCGATTTCCGATCACATGCAGCAGCTCCACCCCTACTGGCGCATGGAATACATCGAGGCTCCGCGCTATCCGGAGGCCATGAAGCGGCCGTTTTCGGAACTGCCGGCGCTCGGCGATGATCGAGCGGCGCTGATCGTCCACCGCTCGCCCCTCTCGTATCTCGTCCTGAACCGGTTTCCCTACAACCCGGGCCACCTGCTCGCCGTGCCTTTTCGCGAAGTGAAGGATCTCGGGGAACTCACCGCGGCCGAACGCACCGACCTCTTTGAGGAGGTCATCATCGGTCAACAACTCCTGACGGCGGCCATGAAACCGGATGGGTTCAACATCGGCTTCAACCTCGGCGCCGCCATTGCCGGCGGCAGCATCCCTCATCTCCACGGTCACATCGTCCCGCGCTGGAACGGCGACACTAATTTCATGCCCGTGCTCGGGCAGACGCGAATCCTCCCGCAGTCGCTGGACGCGACGTGGGCGAAGCTGACCGGCGCGGCCGCGCGCATGCCGGGTTCCAAATGACGAATGCCGGATTAGAATCCTGTCTCGTGCGACGCCGTTACCATTCAGCCCAGACAGCAAAACGGGTTTTGCTCGGGACGGAAAGAAACGTCGGGCTTTGTAGCCCTGCGCGTGAGCGCAGGGACCTCCAGCACTCCCGCCGCTCACGCGGCGGGCTACAACGAAGCGGCGCGGCTGTTCTTCCCGATGCATCATTCGTGCCACGAAGGAGCCGCGCGCCGGAGCGCCCGGCCCACCGCTCAATCCGTCGCCATTCTTGAGCAAGGCCCGCCATGCCCTCCAAGACCCTCCATTTTCCGAGCCCGCGCCACCTCAGTTCGCTCTACGGCAGCCGGGAGGAGAATCTCGTCCATGCCGAGCGCGCCCTGGGCGTAAAACTCGTCACCCGCGAGGACTGGCTCCGGATCGACGCGCCCGCCGAGCCACTGGCCAAGGCCGAGGCGCTCTTCGGTTTTCTCGACATCGCCCGCGCGCAGGGAATGACGATCCGGACCCCGGATTTCCACCGCATCGCCGACACCTTTGCGCGCGGCGAGGGCACCGAACTCCGCACGCTGCTCGACGAGCCGTTGGTCATCGCCACGAACCGCAAGACCATCGTTCCGAAGACGCTGGGCCAAAAGCTCTATCTGAAGTCGATGCTGGCGCACCCGATCGTCATCGGCATCGGCCCGGCCGGCACGGGCAAGACCTACCTGGCGATGGCCGCCGCCGTCTCCGCCCTGCTCAAGAACGAGGTCGAACGCATCATCCTCACCCGCCCGGCGGTCGAGGCCGGCGAGACGCTTGGCTTTCTGCCCGGTGATCTGAGGGAAAAAATCCTCCCGTACCTCCGCCCCCTTTATGATGCGCTCCACGACATGCTCGACCCCGAGGACGTGGCCCGCCTCAGCGAGAAAGGCGTGATCGAGATCGCTCCGCTCGCCTACATGCGGGGTCGCACGCTCTCGCACGCCTTCATCGTGCTCGACGAGGCGCAGAATACCACACCCGAGCAGATGATGATGTTCCTCACCCGCCTCGGCGAGGACTCGCGCATGGTTGTCACCGGCGACATCACCCAAATCGACCTCCCGCGTTCGAAGCAGAGCGGCCTCCTCGAGATCCGGCACATCCTGAACGACATCCCCGGGATCGATTTTCACACCTTCAGCGGCGCGGATGTCGTGCGCCATCCGCTGGTCCAGCGCATCATCGAGGCCTACGACGCCTACCGGAACCCGATCGGCGGCGAAGACGGCGCCCCGGGGAAGGTGTGATCGCCCACATCCTTCATCGCACCGTCCGAGAATTTTCCCATGTCGGTTAGCAACCAGCTCAAGCTCCTCGTCGGCGGCCTCAGCGCCCGCCGCGGGGGACGCGGCGGCCCCATCCCCCAGGGCATGGGGGAATTTCTGGTGCGCAGCCGGCTCGTGGCCGCGCTCATCTTTGTCGTCACGGTCGTGGCCATCGTGGTGATCAGCTCGGCGGGCATCAGCACCCTGAACCTCCCCGTCCTTTCCAACCAGATCGCCACGGCGCGCGTCACGGCCCTGACATCGTTCAGCTACGACAGTGCGGAGAAAACCCGCGCCGCGCGTGAGCAGTTCCTCAACCGCGTGCCGCCCGTCTACCGGCTTGAGTCGGAGCCGCTGCGACTTTTCGAAACCGCGGGGCAGATGCTGCTCAAGCAACTGGCGGCCTTCGAGGCGGCGCACCCCGGCCACACCACCGCGCTCATCAACTTCCGCCCGGAACTCGCGGCGATCGCCGACACCTTCAACTCGCACAGCGCCTCCTACCACGCGACGGCCGAGGATATTGCCGGCGTGCTGGCGGCCGGCGACGCCAAGACGCGGGAAATGATTTTTGCCAACGGGCTCGCCACGCTGCGCGATCTTTATGCCGAAGGCGTCGCCGACTCGGCCATCGGCAACCTGTCCCCGGGTCAGGCCGTGGTTTTTCAAATTGCCCGTCCCGGTGGCAACGTGGCGCAACGGCCGGTGCTGTCCATGGAGGACGCGCTTACCCTGCTGCGCGTGAGCCTGGCCACCGATGGGGTCGCGCGCCCGGCCACCCAGGCGGTGTTCCGCATCTTCCGCTCCGGCCTGACCGCCAATGTGGTCTTTGACTCGGCGGCGACCCAGGCCCGGCAGCGGTCCGCCGTCCGGACGATCAAGCCCGTGACCGTGAACGTCGTCCGCGGCCAGACCATCATCGAGCCCGGCGACCGTGTGACGCCGGAGCAGCACGAGATGTTCATGGCCCACCGGCAATACGTGCGCAGCCACAGCGACGCCGACATCCAGGAGGGCCTCACGCTTTTCGGCCGGGTGCTGCTGGTGCTGGCCATGGTCCTCGCCTCGCTGATCTACATCCGCATCGAGGATCCGGAGACGCTGCGCAGCAATGTTCGCTTGGGCCTCCTCGCGCTCGTCGTCATCGTCAATCTCGCGCTGGTCCGCGCGAACTACTCGCTGGGCGGCGCGGAGTTTTTCGTGCGCGACGGCTCGTGGGCCTCGACCCTCCCCTACGTGGCGCCCACGGCATTTGCCCCGCTGATCGTGGCCATCCTGATCGACGCCGGCTCGGGCATTTTCATGGCCCTGCTGATCTCGATCTTCACCGGCGTCATCTACGGCAACCGGCTCGATCTGCTCGTGCTCACGTTCCTCGCGTCATTGGTGACGATTTATTTCGGCCGCGACGCACGGCGCCGTGGCCGGCTGGTGCGCGCGGCGGGCATGGGCGGCCTCACCGTCGCCGCCTTCGCCGCGCTCATCGGATTCGCCGACCAGACCCCGTTCGACACGCTGCTCCGCCAGATGATCGCGGGCCTCGGCACCGGCGTGCTGACGGGAATCGGCGTGGTCGGTTTGCTGCCCGTGCTCGAGTCGCTCTTCAAGCGCACCACCGACATCACGCTGCTCGAACTCACCGATTACAATCACCCGCTGCTGCGGCGCATGCAGCTCGAGGCGCCCGGCACGTATCACCATTCGCTGGTCGTCGCCCAGCTCTCCGAAAACGCGGCCAACGCCGTTGGCGCGAATCCGTTGCTCGCCCGGGTTTGCGCGCTCTTCCACGACGTCGGCAAGACCGCGAATGCCACGTTTTTCAGCGAGAACCAGCGCGACCGCGCCGATCCGCATGCCGGCCGCGATCCGGCGGAGTCGGCGCACATTATCAAGCAGCACGTGGCCGATGGCGTGGAGCTCGCCCAAAAACACCGGCTTCCGCGTGCCGTGCTCGACGTCATCCAGCAGCACCACGGCACCACGCTCGTCCGCTACTTTTACCAGCGTGCGATCGATCAATCGCGGCCGCCGTTCGGCCGCCCGCCTTCCCCGCGCAAGCCGCCCGCGGACAGCACCGCTGCGCCCGCCCCCGGGTCGGCCCGCCCCGAAGCCACGCCAGCCGGCAGCGGCCAGGCCTCCGCGACCCCTGCCACCCCGCTGCCGGACGGGCCATTCCGCTACGACGGCCCGACGCCGCAATTCAAGGAAAGCGCCATCATCTCCCTCGCCGACGGGGTCGAGGCCGCGTCGCGCTCACTGCGGCAGGTCGATCCCGGGCAGCTGCACGAGCTCATCGAGCGCATCGTCGCCGGTCGCATCGCCGAGGGTCAGCTCGATGAGGCTCCGCTCACCCTCGAGGAAATCACGCGCATCAAGAACAGTTTCCAGTTCACGCTGCTCAACATGCTGCACAGTCGCGTGGCGTATCCGCCCAGCACCCAGCCGGCAGCCACGGAAGCCAGAGCGTAGGAGTGGGCGGACCTGGCATGAACGTTCAGGCTGAACCCGGGAATTTTGCCGCGCTGCAGACTGCCGCGCCCCGTCACGTCGCCATCGCCAACCGCCACCCGCACCTCAAGGTCGATCGCCGCGCGGTCGGCCGGGTCATCCAATTGCTCGATGCGCATGCCCCGTTGTTCGCCCGCCCGGCCGGCAGCTCGGATCGCGATTCGATTTTGGACCGACCACCGGGTGTGCCACCCGGAGAACTGTCCGTGGTCTTTCTCACCGACCACGCCCTCGCCCAGCTCCACGCCGATTTCCTCGCGGACCCCAGCGCGACCGATGTGATCACCTTCGCCGGCGAACCGGCCGCCGGTTTGCCCGCCGGTTCCGGCCCCGCCGGGGAGATTTGCGTCTCGGCGGATGCCGCCGCGCGCCAGGTCGGGCGGCCGCTTGCCGACCCGCCACGCCGCGCCGCGGATCGGCCAGCCGCCTTCGCCGCCGAACTCACGCTTTACCTGGTTCACGGCTGGCTCCACCTCGCCGGCTTCGACGATCTCGTCCCGGCCCGCAAGCGCGAGATGCGCCGGGCCGAGGCGCGCGCGATGACCCTGCTCCGCCGGCACGATTGCCAGCCAAAATTCGCGCTCGCCCGGCCGCCACGCCAGTCGGACAAAACGCGACGGGGCCGCCGCGTCGCGGCGGGAAATTTATGAAGTTCCGTAGGCCACCCCATCGCGCGCAAAAACCTTTGCGTCCGAAGCGCCCCGCGTGAACCTGTCGCCCTGCCTGCCATGCTGCCCGACGCTCTGCCGCCCGCCTCCCGTCTTGTCACGTTTCGCAACGCCTTCTTTTCGGGTGCGCTGCTGCTGGCACCGCTGATTGTCACGATCTGGGCGTTCACGAAAATCATCGACGTGGTCGGCGGGACCTTCCGGCCGCTTTACGAATCCTACCTGCCGGAGCCCCTGCAAAGCATCCCGTTGCTGTGGGACATCGTCGCGACCGGCGGGGTCATACTGCTCGTCACGGGGCTGGGCTATCTTTCCCAATACGTCTTCGGCAAATATTTCCTCAGCCTCGGCGAACGCGCCATCCAGCGGATTCCGGGGATCGGCGCCGTCTACAACTCCGTCCGGCAGGTCGTCGCCACCTTTGGCACGCAAAACCGCAACCTCTTCAACCAGGTTGTGATGGTCGAGTTTCCGCGCCAAGGGATTTGGACGATCGGTTTCCTGACCAACAAGGCCCAGGGCGAACCGCAGGTGCGCGCCGGCACCGAGACGTGGACCGTCTTTGTGCCGACCACGCCCAATCCGACCAGCGGCTTCCTGCTCATGCTGCCCGCCCATGACATCGTCGAACTCGAGATGAGCGTCGGCGAGGCCATGAAAATGATCATCTCCGGCGGTGCCGTGGTCCCACCGTGGCCGCTCCCCGTCTCGCCGCCCGCGACCGGGAGTTCGAAGCCCGGCTAACCGGTAACGCTCTGACCCTTGAGCATCTTCTTCACGCCGCACCCAGTTCAGTTTGTCGGGTACTCGCGAAACTACGGCAGCCAGCCGATCTGCCCAGCAATTGCAGGGCGAAAGGTTACGCTGCGACGATTTCCAACCTGACCTTGCAGCCGAGCGCGGTAGCCGTGCGTGTAAGCGTGTTCAGGGTTATGGAAGTATTATCCTCATCAAGGACGCGGCTAATCGCGGCCCGACTGGTCCCCAGTGCGCCAGCGAGTTTGGACACGCTGACGTGACGACGCTTCATCTGCCGCGTAAGCGCAGCAGCAATGACCTTTTTGAGTGCCGCCGCTTCAACCTCCTCGTAGATTCCTTCTTCGCGAAGAAAATCGTCGAAGTTACTTCCGATGTGCTGATTGATTTTGGACTTCAAGTTTTCTCCTTTTGGCTAAATCGAGTTCGTGATCAGGGGTCGTGCGGGTCTTCTTGATAAAACCATGCAGCAGGATGATCATCCCGTCATGCACGAAAAAAATCGTCCGCGCGATTCGAGAGGGTAGCCGCGACCGGACCTCCCAGAGACCATTCCCGAGGGAATCCACCAGCGGCAGACCCAGCGGCCAGCCATACTGCACTGCTTTGATATCACCGCCGACCTGCTTGCGTTCGCCTTCCGGCAACGCCTTCAACCACTCACGCACTGGCTCATTGCCAGTGGTGGTGCGGTAGAAGGCGCACGGTAGCGGGCGCGGGAGCGACATCGCTCATGGGTGCCTCAAAAAAGATTCACTGTCAAGCTGCGCTTGGATAGAAATGGTCTGGCAACGGCCAGTTTACGCTCGGCAGTCCGCCTCTGGCTCACATATTAACACCGCTAACGCTCGCTGTATAATCTCACCGCCCCGTTCACGTCAGCGCGCCGTCCGGGTGCCAGCGACGCCTGCCCACCTCGCACCACCGGCGATCCTCCGTCTTCCGTCCTCCGTCCTCCGTCCTCCGTCCTCCGATTCCCCGTGCCTGCCCAGTCGCTCGAGACCGATGGGTTCGTCCTCCTGAAACGCCCGCCCGCCGACTCGTTTCAGACCTTCACCCTCTTTTCTCCCGGGCACGGCAGCCTCCTGGCCCTGCAGCGCATCAGCCGCAAATCCGGGGCGACCACGTCCGCCCTCGATCTGTTCGACGAGGCCGCGTTCATCCTCGAAAGCTCCAACCAAGGCCGCACGTGGTTTGTGAAGGAGGCCCGCTTGATCGCGCGTCCGTCGGGCATCGGGCGCAGCTATGACGCGCTCCGGTTCGCCTCGACCCTGACCGCGCTCATCGCCCGCAATCCCGTGCATGAAGACAGCCGCGCGGCGGTTGCGACGTTGCTGCGCACCGCCTTTGGGGCGTTGGCGGCCGGCGTCCGCCCGGATGTGGTCTATTTCAAGAGTCTGTATTGCTTTGCCCGCGACGAGGGTTACCCGCTCAAGCAACAGTGGTTTCCCACCCTTCCGCCCGGCGATCGCGCCACCGTGGCCACGCTGCTCAACCGGCCGCTCGCCGAACAATCCGCCGCGCCCACCGATGTGATCCGCCTGCAACGCCGGCTCGAGGAATACCTCCGCGGCGAAACGGAGATCCTGTTGGAGTGAGGCCGAACTCGATTCGACGCTTTTGGACGGACGCAGGCAGTTTCGGTTTTCCTTCACGGCGTTCCGGGTGTTCCGTGAGCTCCGCATGGATTTCAACCTTGATGCGCGAACGGCGGCGCTGAGCGTCGGCGAATTCGCCGACTTCAGCCTCGGCCCGCGCGATGCGGTCGGCGGGGCGCAAGGCCTTTGGCGCGCGCAGCTCGGCACGCACTGGCACAATGAGCTCCGGGCCCGCGCGGCGGCGGAACACGCGGCCGCGGCCAGCTTCGAAATCCCCATCACCGGCCGGATTGCCCATCGGGGCTGGACGCTCACCTTCACCGGCCGAATCGATCAGGTCATCCGCGCGCCGGAATCCGCACCGCCGCCCGGCCGCGACACGTCCCCAGGCAGCGCCCCGGAAACGGAGGGCTTGGGGGCGACGTCACCCGCGGATCCGCGATGGCGCCAGACGTCCGGGCTCATCCTGCGCGAAATCAAGTCCGTGTCGCGCCCGCTCCCGGCCGACGAATCCGAGCTGCGCGCCGACTACCCGGCCTATTTCATCCAGCTCGCCACCTACGGGGCGCTCTGGCGCAACGGCCTCGTGGCCGCGCCCCCCGCCGATTTGCCGCCGCCGGCCGAAGGTGCGCCGGCGGCCGCACGCGCTGCCCCCGCGACGTTGGCGCTGCGCACGGAGCTGGTCTTTGTCGAAACGGATTCCGGTCTCGCCCAGACGATCCCGCTCACGCCGGCCGATGACGCGCTTTTCCGCGGGCAGCTGGAACGTATCGCCGAGTTCCTCGAACTGCGACTCCGGGCCCGCGAACGCCTGCGCGGGCTGAGTTTCCGCCCGGCCTTCGCCACCCCGCGCCCCGGCCAGGAGACCACGCAGGCCGAGTTGACCGTGCTTTTCGAGCGGCATCCGCTGGTGCTCTTCGAGGCCCCGACCGGCTTCGGCAAGACGGGCGTGCTGCTCGAGTTCGCCCTGGGCCAGCTCCGCTCCGGCCACTTCGACCGCGCCCTCTACCTCACCAGCAAATCCACCGGCCAGCTCCAGGTCGTCCGCACCCTGGGCGCCATGACGGCTTCGCCGTCTGGTGCCGTTGAAGGGAACCCGTTGAAAGTTGAAGCCCAGGGCACTCCGCTTGCTTCAACTTCAAACCTGCAAACTTCAACTGCCACACCGGTCGCGGCGTGGCATGTGCGGAACAAGGCCGAACACTGCGTCAACCACACGTTCCACTGTGTCCGCGACAGCTGCGCGTATCTGGCCGAGGCGGCCGCGCGCTGGGGACAGAGCGGTCTGGCGCGGTTCTATCTCGACGAGAAACACGCGCGCGATCTCGACACGCTGCGCGCCGCCGGGCGCGAGGCGCGCATCTGTCCGTACGAAATCACGCGCGCCGCGCTCGCGTTCAACGACGTGTGGATCGGCGACTACAACTACGTCTTCGCCCCGCGCAACCGCGGGCTCTTCTACGAGCAGCCCGGTTTTGCCGCCGCCCGCACGCTCCTGCTGATCGACGAGGCGCACAACCTGCCCTCGCGCGCGGCCGACGCCTACTCGCACGGCTTCACCGCGGCGGACGCATTCGCCGTGCGCGATGAGCTGCACCGCCTCCGGCCGCTGGCGGCGTTGGTCACGGCCTGGGATCACTGGTGCCACTGCCTGCATCACCTCCGCGCCACGAACGCGCTCCCGCCCGCCGACGAGGACGACGTCCGCCATCTCCTCGACGAACTCGCGCGGCTCATTCCGACCGTGCCGCTCGATCTCGCCGCGCTCGGGCCGCACGCCGCGAATCTGGTGTGGCAGGTCCCCGCGTTGATCGACGAACTCACGACCACGGAACTGCCGCGGCTCTGGTGGTGCCCGCGCGACGGCGAGCTGGCGCTCACGTGCCTCGACGCCGCGCCCGCGATCGGCGCGACGCTCCGTGAATTCGGCGGTGTCGTGCTCGCCAGCGCAACGCTCACGCCGGTCGACGGCTTTGCCGCCGCGTGCGGGCTCGATGCCTTTTCGGATTCGCCACGTTCCGTCCCGCCGGTCGGCCGTGCCGCCGGCGCGGCGATCGCGCCATCCCCCGCACCCCCGGAACGATTGGGGGCGCTGAACAAGCGCACCACGCGCAAGCTCTACCGGCAGCTCACGAGCGGGGCCGAGCTGCTCCGGGTCGAGGAAGCCCGGGCCGCCACCGCGCCCGCACTGTTGCGTGCGCACACCCCGTGGCGCGACGGGGCCTACGACATCGCCTGCGACGCCCGCGTCGACACGACGTTCCAGCACCGCTCGCACCACTACACGACCACCGCCGCGACAATTGCGGCGCTGCACGCGGCCGCCCGCCACACGATTGCCGGGCCGGCGACCGTCGATGGACCGTCGGAAAACGAGCTGCGGTCGGTCGATGATCGGCGGCCCGGCTCGCCGGCGGCCGTGGCCGTTTTTTTCCCGAGCTATGCCTATGCGGAGGCCATCAGGCAGGAGCTGGCCGGCATCGCGTCGGCGCTGCGCGTGGCGCTCCAGCCGAAGCTGCGCGACCTCGCCGCCCAAACGGCGTGGGTCGACGAATCGCTCGGTTCAGATGGCGCGCTGTTCCTGGTGCTCGGTTCGAGTTTCGCCGAGAGCATTGATGCGCTCGGCGGACGCGTGACGCACGCGATGGTGGTCGGACCCGCGCTGCCCGAGGTCAACGCCGTGCAACGGGCCCGGCTGGCGGAGGCGTCGCGCGCCGGACTCGGCCGCGAGGCGGCGTTTCGCCGGGTGTACCAGATTCCCGGCATGACCAAGGTGAACCAGGCCCTGGGCCGGCTGGTCCGTGCGCCCGGCCAGCGCGCGCGAGTGCTGCTGCACTGCCGCCGCTTTCTCGATCCGGGCTACACGAGCCTGCTCGCATCGGAGTATCAAAACGGCACGCCCCTCCTCGACGATGCCGGCCTCGCCGCGTGGCTCGCGCTTGCGGCCGCGCCGTGACGCGGCTCACTCTCCGGCACGTGCCAGAACGATACACTTCTCCCTGCGCCGCGATTCCTGACCTCTCCTCCCATGCGCTTCCGCCCATCGCTCCTCCTGGCCTTTCTCCTGGCCGCAATTCCGCTGCTGGCCCAGACCTCGGCGCTGTCCGTGAACACCGCCTCGCGCGAGGAAGTGCGCCAGTTCTACCGGGCGATCTATTTCGCCTCGGAGAATGTGCCGATGGGCTGGACCGGCAGCTACGCCACGGGCAACGCGGGTGACACGTCGTCGGCCTTCAAGGAGGCCACGCGACTCCGGGTGAATTTCTTCCGGGCCCTGGTCGGCGTGCCCGCCGGCATCACGTTCAACGCGGTTTACAGCGCGAAAGCCCAACAGGCCGCGCTCATGTGCAGCGCGAACAACACGTTGGATCATTTCCCGCCGTCTTCCTGGCTTTTCTATACCGCCGACGGCGCGCAAGCCGCCGGCAACTCAAACCTCTCCCTAGGCAATGCCGGCCCGGACGCCGTCTCCTCGCAGATTAGGGACGCGGGCGCGAACAACGCCGTCGCCGGCCATCGTCGTTGGCTGTTTTACCCACAGACACTGCAAATGGGCACCGGTGACGTGCCCGGCGATAACACGCGTTTCGCCGCCAACGCCGTGTGGGTCCTCGACATAACCCCTGGCGGTCAGTTCGGGGCGCCTCGCCCCGCCACGCGTACGACGCACATCACGTATCCGCCCGCGGGCTACGTGCCTTATTCGCTGGTGTGGCCGCGCTGGTCGTTCTCGTATCCAGGCGCCGATTTTTCGAATGCGACCGTCACGATGACGCGCGGCGGACAGAACATTGCCACGAGGCTCGAACCGCTCGGCGCCAACGCCGGCGAGCCCACGCTCGTCTGGGTCTACGACAACCTCAATCCCAGCAGCGACACGCCGCACGCCCGGCCCACGGGCGACACCACCTACACCGTGAACGTCGCCAACGTCCGGATCGGCGGCAGCCCGCAGAACTTTTCCTACACCGTCACCGTCTTCGATCCCGAGGTCGCCAGCGCTGACTACACGCCGGTCGCGATCTCCGGTCCGGCCAGGCCACCGCTCGGAACCGCCAGCACCTATGCCATCGCGCTGCCGTCATTTACCTCCGGTTTTGATTGGCGCACGATCCAGTTGGGCAGCTTTGCGAAGACCTTCACGGGCGAGAGCGGGCTCGACGGCCTGGGCGCCACCACCACGCCCGGCTACGCCATGGTGCAAACCTTCGAGGCGGCCACGGGCCGGAGCGCCTACCGCTTCGCGCATCTCAATCCGCGCTCGGATCAGATTCTCCTTTTCCCGGGTGCGTACTACGTCACCGGGAGCAACTCCGCCGTGTCGTTTCTCAGCCGGATGGGCATCGCCACGGCCATCGAAACCGCGCGGGTGCAGGTCTCGACCGATGACGGCAGTTCGTGGAGCACTGTCTACACGCAGGCCGGCACGTCGGCCAGCAACTCGACCGCGCCCTCCGCGACCGAAGGCGCCTTTGTGGCCCGCACCGTCTCCCTGGGCGCGTATGTCGGCCGGGTGGTCAGGGTGCGGCTCGCGTATGCGATCGAGCCTTCGGGCATCGCCTTCCTGCCGGCGCCGGACAACATCGTCGGCTGGTTCGTCGACGATCTCACCCTCATCAATGTGCAAACCGCGACGCCCGGCGCGGCGGTTCGCGTCGCCACCGGGACGACGTTCGCGTACAATCCGACCGCCGCGGGCTCGCTGGGATTGCAGGCACGCGCCTTGATGGCCGGCGCCTACCCGCTCGACTGGAGTGTGCTTGCGCCGGTGACGGTCATCGATCCCATCGCCAACAACGATCCGGGCCGGATCGTAAACCTCTCGATTCTCACGTCGCTCACGGGGGCCGGTGATTCGTTCACGATGGGATTCGTCGTCAGCGGCGGCGGCGGGGGCAAGTCGATCCTGGTCCGCGGCGCCGGCCCATCGCTCGTGCCACTCGGCGTCACCGACGCGCTCGAAGATCCCAAGCTCGAGTTTTTCGCCGGTCCCACCAAGACGGGCGAAAACGACAACTGGGGTGGCACCGCCACCTTGAGCACGGCCTTCAGTTCTGTCGCGGCGTTTCCGTTCACCGGACCCGCCTCGCGCGATGCCGCCGTGCTCGCCAGCATCACGAGTTCCGACAGCTCGGTCAAACTGTCGAGTGCCAACAACGGCAGCGGCACCGTGATCGCGGAGCTCTACGACATGACCCCGCCGGCGAACTACACCGCGACGACCCCGCGGCTGGTCAACGTCTCCGTGCTCAAGCATCTCGGGACCGGCCTGACGGCTGGCTTCGTGATCGGCGGCTCGACGCCCAAGACCGTCTTGATTCGCGCCGTCGGGCCCACGCTCGGGACCGCGTTCGGCCTCGGAGGCGTGGTCGCCAACCCGCAACTCGCACTCTTCAACTCCAGCTCGATCAAGATCGGGGAGAACGATGACTGGGGTGGCACGGCTGCGCTCACGACCGCCTTCAGCCGCGTCGCCGCCTTTGTGCTGCCCGCGACGTCGCGCGATGCCGCGCTCGTCGTCACCCTGCCGCCCGCCGCCTACACGGTGCAGGTCAACGGCGTGGACGGCACCACCGGGGTGGCGCTGGTCGAGGTTTACGAAATACCGTAACGCGCGAGCCCGCGCTTGGTGGTGGCTGACAGGCGCTTTCGGCAGGAAATTTTTGAAACATTGGTCTGATCTTTCCGTCTCCAGCGTCACAATGCCCACTGCTTCCGTCTTTCGCTGCTGCCCGGGATCATGGCCCACCGCGATGCTTCGTGCGCTGGTCGCGGCGACCGCACTTGGATGCGCCGCCCCGTTGATGCTGGCCCAAGGCGCAGTCCGGCCAGGCGGTGGTGGCGCGGGCGGCGGTGTACTGCCCGGTGGCGGTCAGGCCGGCGGAGGTCAGGCCGGTGGCGGCCAGATCAATCCCATCAATCCCGGCGGCGGCAACACGACCGCCGGCCTGCGCATCGTGACCGACACCGGCGTGCTCATTGGCGAGACGGTCCAGGCGACGGCGATCCTACAAACCGCTGCCGGCGCTCTTCCGGGCGGAGGCGGAAATGCGGGGGGAGGGGGCGGCGCCGCCAATACCACCTACCAATGGACCATCAGCGGCGGCAGGATCACGACCGATTCGACCCGCCCCGCGATCAGCTTCATCGCCGACACCCCAGGCACGGTCGCCCTCAATGTCGCGGTGACCACCGCTGGTGCCGTCCAGAGCAGCTCGATCGAGATTACCGTCATCTCGCCCGCGCTCGCCGGCGAAATCACTGCGCCGGCCACCGCCGTCACGGCCGGTGCCGGTGCTGCGGCGACCAACCTCACCGCCACGGTTCCCGCGGCTCAAAACGCCGATCGCACATTTCGCTGGGCGGTCGCCGGCACCGGCGCCGGCATCGTCAGCGGCCAGGGCACCAACGCGATCACGGTCCGCCCCGGCGCGCCCGGCCTGCTCGAAATCACCTGCGACGTCACGCTCCAGCGCCTGGCCACCGTGACGCTCCGCTCGTTCGTGGTCGTCACCGGCAACGGTCCGCCCGTCGGGGTCACACTCACCAACGGCAGTGGTGGCGGCACGTATCCCGGCGGTTCGCGCGTCGACATCTTCGCCCATCCGCCACCCACCGGCCAGGTGTTTGACCGCTGGACTGGCGACACGGCCGCACTGGGGACCGGCGCCCTCGCGCCTTTTCTTCCACACACGATCCTGACGGTGCCCGCCACCCCGGTTGCCCTGACCGCCACGTACAAAGCGGCCGCGACGTGGACGCCAACCAGCGTCACGACGTTCAATCCGCAAACCGTGACGGGCGCGAACGAAGCGACCACCACGGTGTCGACCACGCTTGCCTATCATGTGCCGGCGAACGCGACCGGCCTCGTGTTTCTGTTGCATGACACTCCCGGCAACGCCGCGGAGTGGTTCAACCGTCCCGAGCAGCTCCTCCTTTTGCGCGATCTCGTCGCCGCCGGCTATGGCGTCGCCGCACTCAACAGCATCAACCGCGGCACCGGCGCGTGGGCCGCCCAGACCGCGCTCGCCAACAATCTCGACGCGCTCAATCACATCGCCGCGCTGGAAAAATTCGCGCGCGACGGCGTGGTCGCCGCCACCAAGCCCGTCTTTTTTCTTGGCATGGGGAATGGCGCCATCGCCGCCGCCGGCTTCGGCGAACTCCTCGCCCGGGCGACGCCCGCGCGCCCCGTCAAGGGCACCGTGCTCTACTGCAGTGCCGGCAACGAGACGCTCTCGGTGTCGTCCCGCATTCCCCAGTTCATCGCGCTCGCGGACAACGACGAGACCGTCGGTGCGGCCGGCCTCGTGACCGCCCGGGCGAATGCGCAGATCATGGTCGGTCGCGGCATCGCCACCGCCAATGCGACCAGTGCCGTCTCGCCCGTGCATCAAGGGCGTTTCCGCGCCCTCGGGGTCAACTCCGCCACCTTCACGGCGGCCCATGCGCAGGAAATCTGGACCGCGCTCAAGAACGCCGGCCTTTTCGACGCGAACAACTACCTCAAGTCCATCCCGACCACCGCCGCGCTCACGGCCGCCCTCCCGGCCGCCCATCAGACGCGCGCGGCCGATGTCGCGGCGCAGCTCGGCGTGGCCTTTGCCTCCCGGGTTTTCTTCAGCGACTTCAATGCGCGGGTGATCAACTTCCTCAATGCGCGCGTCGCCGGCACGCCCGGGCCCACGCCGGGCCGGCTGGTGAATCTCTCGACGCTCACGAAGATCGCCTATGTCGGGGACACGTTCGCGCTGGGTTTCAACATTTCCGGAGCGCAGAAGGCGACGCTGCTCATCCGCGGAATCGGTGCCGGACTCACGCAGTTCGGCCTCGCCGGCGCGCTCACCGCACCGCGGCTCGAAGTCAGCCGCGGCACGACCCTCATCGCCGCCAATGAAGGGTGGGACAAGGCGAACAACGCCGCGGAAATCGCGAGCGCGGCCGCTGCGGTCGGGGCGTTTGCCCTCGCGCCCGGTGCGTCCGACACCGCGCTGCTCCTGTCACTCGACCCGGGCACCTACAATGTGATGATCCAAGGTCTGAACGGCGCCTCGGGTGACGTGCTCGCGGAGGTTTACGACATCAGCAAGAACGGGACGCGGCTCACCAATCTTTCCACGCTGGCGAAGATCACCGCCGAGGGGGAATTTCTCGTGCCTGGCATCGTCGTGGCCGGGGCCAATCCGCGCACGCTGGTCGTGCGCGCCGTCGGACCCGGTCTCACCGACTTCGGCATCACGGACGGATATCTCGGCGACCCCCGCATCTCGATCCTGAACGGCACCGGCCAGACCGTGGCGACGAACAACAACTGGGCGCAAGGCGGCGCGACCGGCGGCGCGCTGGCGCTCACGGCCGCGTTTCCCGCCGTGGGGGCGTTTCCGCTCAAGGCCACCAACAGCGATGCCGCGCTCGTCAATGCGCTCGCACCCGGCAACTACACGTTGCAGGCCGGAGCCGCCGTGCTCCCCGTGGCCAATCCGAATGCGCCGCAGTCCGCCACCCCGCCGGTTGTGCCCAGCCAGATCGGTTCGGTCCTGGTCGAGGTTTACGAGCTGAACTGAACTGTCCCTCTTTGGATCGGGCATGATTCTCAACCTGCCGCCCGGCTACACCCGCATCAGGCGGGTGCAAAGTTTCCATGAACTGGTCACGACCCCTTTCGCCGGCGGCGTCAACGCCCTCTGTTGGCCGCGCACACTCCCCGGCGATTTCAGCGCCGTCGTGGCCCAGCTGGGCGAGGGCGACGGCGAGGGCATCATCACCCTCGACGCAGCACGACTGCGAGCCCTCCCCGTGAGCGTGGCGGGCCGGGCCGCCATCGATCAGCTCCTCGCCGACCAGCGGCTGCTCCGCGATCACGACCTCGATCCGGTGCTCAACTGCATCAATGGCTACCCCCGCGACGAACATCCGGGGCCCGTGCCCACCGACGTCTTCTCCTTCCACGCCGACAGCGCCACGGTTGAAGCCGACACCTATCTTTGCACTTACCACGGGCCGGCGAGCGAGGGTCTGCGCAACGACGAGGCGCAACGGCGCGTGGACCTGCCCGAGATCCGCGCCGAACTCCTCCGGCGCTTCGGCGGCGAGGATAACGCGGACTTCCACGCCCACCTGAAAGAAAACTGCTACGACCTCCACTACGCCCCCGTCCCGCCGGCGCGGCCTTTTTCCTTCGGTCTGGGCAACCTCTGGCGCATTGCCGTCGACTACCCCGGCAGCCCCGTCCCGCCTTGCATCCACCGCGCTCCCGCCACCCTTCCCGGCCAGCCGCCGCGGTTGCTGCTGATCAGTTGAAAGGCGGTCA
>JBIJCX010000421.1:0-6745 GCA_044344465.1 Opitutaceae bacterium | reverse complement strand
GCTTTCGGTTCGGCCGCTCCCAATGTATGGGATTTTTTTGACTCTTATCGAGCCGTGGGTCAAAGAATCAAGGCGCACGTTTCAAAGGCCTTGAAACAGAGCAATATCGAACTCCTTGACGTTCCTTCGCCTGCTCTTGCTGCAGAATATTACGAAGAAAACGATTTCTTGCGTGCGGCGGAAACACTCCAGTCGGCGTTGAGTCGGCAATTGACCCGTGCAGAACGGGCCAGGCTGGAAAATCTTATCCTGATCAATGAGCACACGTTGATGACCTTCCGCTTTTTCCGTGAGGGGCGTCGGAAGGCGGCAACTGCTCCCAATACGCTTGAAAATGCCGCTCGGGCCCTGATGGATTTCAGGATTACGCACCGCAATCAAATCGGATGGAATTGGCCTGCTCTCTTTGGCAGTGCAGCGTCGGGGGAGGCGGCCTATTGGAAATTAGTGGACTGGTATCGTTCGGAAATACTGAAAGTCACCGAGGAACCTAAAAAAACTTAGTCACATTCCGACGTTCGTTTGATTCGCCCTATGTCAGGGTAGCTTTGGGGCAGAGGGAATGCTCGGCTTATATAGGCCAGCGAGGTTTTATGTCATTCAGTGAACGAAGCCTGAGTCTCGCAAAAAGAAATGTGGTTTTTCGCGGAGTCTTTCCCGCAAAACGGCACGCGCCGAGAGAGAACCGGCCGGTGGCCGGCGCATGAAAGTACCGCATCAACCCTGCCTATCGAACTATATTGAAACGATGTGGGGACCTGCCGTTTCCCGCCTTCTCGGTCATGGCGCGCACATAGTGAGCGGGGGACACGCCTTCAAAACGCTTGAACGCACGCGAGAGCTGGAATTCCGATGAATATCCGAGGCGGTGTGCGGCTTCTTTCACGCTCAAGCCGTCCCGTAGCAGTCGGCGCTTCACCGCCTCGATTCTCAGTCGCGCGACCGTGCGATAAGGTGTCTCGCCGGCGAGCGTAGGATACGTGCGGGCAAACGCGGACAGGCTGAGGCCGACATGCCGCGCGAGGTCAGCCACCCGCACCGTCCCCGCGAGGTGATCAAGAATGTAGCGCTCGACGCGCGCGTGCAGATCGGGGCCGTTCTGCACGCCCGTCACGATTTGTACGACGCGCAGGTGCGGCCCCACCAAGGAGGCCGTCGCCAGCAGGCCGAGCAGTTCGAGAAACACGCCCTGGGCAAGTACGGCAAATCCGGGCCGCCGGTGAAACAGCAATTTGCCAATCTTGCGAAGCCGGTCGGCAACCGCGTGGTCCGGGTCCCGGAAATGGCACCAGCCGCCGCGGGCCGTCAGCGCGTTGAAGTTTTTTTCCAACTCGCCGGAAAGCCGGAAAAGGATGTGCGATTCGTCGATCGCGCCATTCGCGTCGTGCCACTCGTGATACCACGTACCGGGTCGGTAGAGCGCCGCCACGCCGCTCAGGCGCGCAAACTTTCTCCCTCCGCCGACGCGCTGCGGCTGCTGGCCGTGATGAACGTAATCCACCACCCAACGACTCCAGCGGAATTTCCGCCAGCCGGTTTCCCGCGGCTGGAGCCCGCCCGTGTGAGCCCCCACCAGCGTGGCCTGGAGGGTTTGCTCGCGGCGACCGAGCTGCCCTCCCATGCTCATGCCGCTCGGAAGGTAGATGGAAATGGCGCTGGCCGTTTCGGCCTTTCCCCGCCGGGGAGGCCGGACAGTTTTGGCCGAAGCAAACCCGACGGCGTCCGGCGGGCTCATGGCGCGGGCGGGGTGAGCGCGGCCTGACTGCTTGGAGCGCCGGGAGGGGGCAACGCTTCTCCGACCCGGAAATCGCGGAGGGTACCCGCCCTGACCCGTAATCTGCTGCGTTGCGTCATTGCATCTTGGACCAGGGGCCATCGACGGTGGCACAGGAGGCAAAGGCCGGCGCGGTGGTTAAAAGCACATGCAGTATCATAATTAGTGAGACGATGGTACTTCGTTAAGTGGAGAATAACAAGCAGGCGCCGATTCGGTCCGAGTGCGCTTCCGAGTTGGCCACCCACACTCCGTGGTTCAGCGAAGAAATTGATATGAATCCGGCAGTTTTGGCCATTCCCGAAATTGCCGAAGAAATTTATTCTCAGGCAAAACAGTCCATAACGTCCATGCCCCCCTCAACGCGGAAACCGATCTTGCCGGCCGATACCATTATCGGACTGGCCGAACTGTTGCGACCGCTCCGTCCGTTCCCGACGGGCGGCACGACCGTGCGGTTGAAGGTCATCGGCCTCAAGCGCCCGTCGACGATATGGTGGCTTGTCAGAGTATCCATGAGCACTGAACCGCACGTGAGCCGAATCCTTCTGCTCCTCGCATCGCTTGTGATTATTCCGGGTTTTGCCGCCACCGAACCCGATCAGATTCAGATCAAGGACGTGGCGTTCACTGCCACGTGCGACGGCACAGAACAACGTTACGTCCGGATGCTTCCCGGCGGCTTCCAGCCCGGCCAACCTTGCGACTTGCTGATCGCGTTGCACGGGCACGGCTCGGACCGTTGGCAATTTGTCCGTGACCCGCGCGCCGAGTGTTGTGCATTGCGGGACGCTGCCACCGCGTACCGGATGATTTACGTGTCGCCGGATTATCGCGCGCGAACTTCGTGGATGGGTCCGAAGGCCGAGGCGGATGTGGTGCAAATCATCGCCGAGCTCAAGCGGCAGCATCGCATCCGGCGCGTCTTCCTGTGCGGTGCTTCGATGGGCGGCACGGCGAGCCTGACCTTTGCCGCGCTGCATCCGGCTTTGGTCGACGGCGTCGTTGCGATGAACGCCACGGGAAACCTCCTGGAGTTTGCAAATTTCCAGGACGCCATGGCCGCCTCCTTCGGCGGCAGTAAAAGCGACGTGCCTCACGAATATGCGAAGCGCAGCGCGGAGTTGCGGATGGAGCATCTCACGATGCCGGTCGGGCTGACCGTCGGAGGCAAGGACCTCACGGTGCCGCCGCAAAGCGTGATGCGCCTGGCCGCGGCCCTAGAGGCGGCGGGGCGGCCTGTGTTATTGGTCCGACGCGATTCGACGGGACATGTAACAAGTTACGATGACGCAAGAACGATCCTCGAATTCGTCATCCACAGGGTAGGAGGCAACCGTGACGGGCTCGCAAAACGAATACTATGATTGATAACCCTATGATTCGGATTTCGCTTGGACCTTACCGAACCAAAATTCACGAGGAGGAATTGATAGAGTTAATCGACCTCTGGGAGTTTGCGCCGGGGATCAAAGAAAAGCTCTCGGTACTAATCCAGGAGCGGGCGGATGAATTGAACGGGCCGCATTTGTTTCGCTACTACAATCCGCGTCCGAGCAAGGTTGCGGGGGCGGAGCAGGCGTTCGCCGGGTTTCTCGGCGTCAAGTACGCGTTGGCCGTGAACTCCGGAACGTCGGCCCTGATTGCCGCGCTGCGCGCGCTGGGCGTGGGTGCCGGGGAAGAAGTGATCGTGCCGGCCTACACTTTCTTCGCGTCCGTCGCGGCCATCGGGGTGTGCAATGCGATCCCGGTAATTGCGGACGTAGACGAGACGCTGACGCTGGACCCCAAAGACGTGGAGCGTAAAATCACGCCACGCACCCGCGCTCTGATCGTCGTACACATGCGCGGCAAACCGGCGCAGATGGACGAACTGATGGCCGTGGCGGCACGACACCGCCTCGTGGTCATCGAGGACGTGGCCCAAGCTGCGGGCGGCTCCTACAAGGGCCGCATGCTCGGCACCATTGGGGCGATGGGCTGCTTCAGTTTCGACTACTACAAGATCCTCAACTCCGGCGAAGGTGGATTCGTGGTAACGAACGATGAATGGCTCCATACCCGCGCGCAATCGTGGCACGATTGCGCCGCCTGTTGGCGGCCGAACCGCTATGCCACCGAGCGGCGCGAAGGAGAGCTATTCTGTGGCGAGAACTACCGCATGAGCGAGCTGCAAGGGGCGGTGGCGCTGGCGCAAATCCGCAAGGCGCCAAAATATCTCGCGGGTTATCGCGACGCCCTCGGGCGAATCGCGGATCGGTTGATGTTGCCATCGAGCGTGAAAATTCAACGCGTGATCGATCCCGCGGGGGACGCTTGCTCGAATCTCATCTTCTTCATGACTGACGCGGAAACCACCAAACGAACGCTGGCGGCGCTGCAGGCCTGCGGTGTACCCGCGGGCGGTATATACGACCACAAGGTCAAGGACTGGCACATCTATTCCTATTGGGAACAGATCCTGGACAAGAAATCCGTGGCGCGCGACGGACTGCCGTGGTCGGCGGTCCCGGCAGCGGAATTGCCGCGCTATTCGCCGGCGATGTGTCCGCAATGCACGAACTACCTGTCGCGCGCGATCATGATAGACATCCACTGGCAATACACGCCGCGCGAGTGCGCGCAGATTGCGGACGCCATCAACCTCGTGCTGGCGGGCGGGTAGAAAGCAACACGATTAGCGAATGCCCATGAAAAGCAACCCGCTGCAATTCGGTGCCTGTCTGGAAATGTTTTTTACCGACCGACCGTTCCTTGACCGCATCGCCTCCGCCGCCGATGCGGGCCTCAGCCATGCCGAGATGTGGTTCACCGACCAGACGGCTTGGGCGCACGGGATGAAGGGCGACGACGCGAAGGATCCCGACAAAGTCCGGGCAGCCGCCGAGGCGTGCGGAATGACGATCACCAACGCCGTCATTGGTTCGCCCGATGGCAGTCTGGGCGGCGGACTGACGGACTCCGCCCACCGCGTTCATTGGCTCGCGCGCGCAGACGCGACGCTCAAGTTCTGCCGCGAAGCCAACATCGCCGCCGCCATCGTCTGCACTGGAAACGTCGTCCCCGGACTAACGCCGCGGCGAATGCGCGAGAATGTGTTGGACGGCCTCAAGGCGACCGTGGAGCTGGCCGACCAAATCGGCGTAAACCTCTTGCTCGAGCCTTTGAACGACAAAGTGGATCACTTGGAATATTTTCTGACGGGCTCGGATGAAGGCGCCGCCTTGTGTCGCGAGGTCGGATCCGAACGGTTGAAGCTGCTGTTCGACTGCTATCACTTGCAGATCATGGAGGGAGACTTGGATGGGCATTTCCGCCGAAACTTTGACGTCATCGGCCACGTGCATTCCGCCGGCCATCCCAGCCGCCATGAATTGTGGGAAGGGGAGACAAACTACCCGTTCGTTGCGCGAGCAATGGCCGCGATCGGCTATCGCGGGGTGTTCGCGTTTGAATACCTGCCCCTGCTGCCGCCCGCCGAAAGCTTGCGCCGCGCGGTGCAATACTTAAAAGGGACGGAACATGAATAGAGTCCTGGCTTTTGGCTGTCATCCGGACGACGTGGAGTTTATCTGCGCCGGCACGCTGGCCCTGCTGGCGCAACGTGGCTGCGAAATTCACATCGCCGTCATGGCGGGTGGCGATGTCGGCTCGTCCACATTGCCCCGCTTCATGATTCGAGAGCAGCGGCTGAAGGAAGCGCAAGCCGCGGCCGATCTTATCGGCGCACGCTTTCATTTCGCGGGCGGCGAAGATCTCGAAGTGGAGTACAATGCCGCCTATCGCCGCCGCGCCGTGCGGACCATGCGCGAGGTGAATCCCACCATCGTCTTCACTCATTCGCCGATGGACTACCTGATTGACCACGAGGAAACCTCGCGCCTGGTGCGCAACGCCGCGTTCATCGGAACGGTGCCCAACTACGATTGCGGTGCGGCTGTTCCGACGACGTCGCGTATCCCGCATCTGTATTACGCGAACGCCATCGGGCGAAGAGACATCTTTGGCCGGCCGCTGCCCCTGACTTGCGCAATTGATGTTTCCGCTGTGATGGAATCCAAGACGCGGATGCTCACCTGCCACGCCTCACAGCGCGAGTGGCTCCGCGTCGTTTTGCAGTGCGACGATTATCTGGAGATGATGCAGCGCACGTCACGAGCGGAGGGCGACGCGGCGGGATTCGCGTTCGCCGAAGGTTTCATCCAGCACCGCGGCGAAGGGTATCCACAGGACAACGTACTGAAAAAACTCCTGGGCGATGGGTGTGTCGAATTCGACGCCGGCGACCGAGCTCGGACGCTCCCAGGGCAAGCCACAAAATGAACTTTGGACTCTCCATCCTGGACGTCGCGATCATCGTGGCGTCCATTCTGGCCGTGGTCGGCGTCGGCTTGTGGGCGGGGCGCAATCAGGAGCAAACCGCGCGCGCCTACTTCCTCGCCTCGGGCCGGCTGCCGTGGTACATAATCGGCGCGGCGTTTGTTTCCACCAGCGTATCGAGCGAGCAGATCGTCGGCACTGCCGGCGCCACTTACAAATACGGCATGGGCATCGCCAACTGGGAGTGGTGGCTCGTGCCCACGTATGGCCTGCTGACGCTGGTGTTCGTCCCCATGTGGCTGCGCAACCGCATCACAACCGTGCCGGAATTTCTGTCGCGGAGATTCGGACCATTGTGCGCCGATATCTACAGTTGGGTGATGCTGGCGGCCTACGTGTTCGTGTTCCTCGTGCCGGTGCTATACAGCGGCAGTCTCGCGCTGGCCGAGCTGACCGGTTGGAATTTCCACCTTGTCCTGTGGGGTATGGTCGCGCTCGTCGCGCTCTACACCACCAAGGGCGGCCTCTCCTCGGTTATCTGGACAGATGCGCTGCAATGTCTGATGCTCGTGGGCGGGGGCGTCATCCTGTTCTTCGTGGCGCTGGGAAAAGTGCCGGGTGGCTGGGCCGCGATGGAAGCCGCGCACCCGG
>JBIJCX010000123.1:0-21807 GCA_044344465.1 Opitutaceae bacterium | reverse complement strand
AAAGCGTTTTCCGACGGCCGCCCTCGCCGTGGGCGTTGAGACCCCGACGGCGCGGGTGGGCGACGATCGCACCGAGGGGTTTGCGCGGGTGAAGCACCGCCAGGCGATGACGACGCTCGAAAACACCTATGACGAGTCCGAGCTGCGGGAATTCCATGCGCGGTTGGTCAAGGCGCTCGGTGCGGACGATTTGGCCTACACGGTCGAGCCAAAGATCGACGGTGTGGCGGTGAGCCTGACCTTCGAACACGGTCAACTCGTGCGGGCGGTCACCCGCGGCGACGGCGAAGAGGGTGATGACGTCACGGTCAATGTGCGGACGATTTTCGGTCTGCCGGCCCAACTGCAGGGAACTCGGCTTCCGGCGACGATCGAGATTCGCGGGGAGATTTTTCTGCGGGAGGAGGAGTTTCGTCGGATCAACCAGCTGCAGGAGGAAAGCGGCGAAGCGCCCTATGCGAATCCGCGCAATCTCGCGGCCGGTACGCTCAAGCAGCTCGACCCCAGGCTGGTCGCCTCTCGCCGGCTCGAGATCGTGCTTTATGGCCTTGGTTTCTGCGAACCGCCGGTGGTCGATTCGCAATCGGCGTATCACGATCAACTCAAGACCTGGGGACTGCCGGTGGTGGAGCATTTCCGGCTCGTGCGTGGCATCGATGCCGTCTGGGCGGCGATCCATCAGCTCGACCAGTTGCGGCGGGAATTCGCCTATGGCACGGATGGCGCGGTGGTGAAGCTGGATCGGTTTGACCAGCAGACCCACAAAGCCGTCGGATATCGCGGCATGGGGGCGGACGGTCGCGCCGAGGCGGCGCGGAAGCTCTCACCGCGCTGGGCGTGCGCCTTCAAGTTCGCGCCGGACCGCGCCGAGACCCGCGTGCAGGCCATCACCATCCAGGTGGGCCGCACCGGCGCGCTGACGCCGGTGGCCGAGCTGGAGCCGGTTCTCCTGGCGGGAACGACAGTGCGACGCGCGACGCTGCACAATGCCGACGAGATCGCGCGCAAAGACGTGCGGGTTGGCGATGCGGTGCTGGTCGAAAAAGCGGGCGAGATCATCCCGGCGGTCGTGATGGTCTTGCTCGAAAAACGTCCGGCGGACAGCACGCCCTACGCCTTTCCGCGGGCGTGTCCGGTCTGCCGCACGGCCGCGGTGCGCGGCGAGGAGGAAGTTGTCTGGCGCTGCCCCAATCCGCAGTGCCCGGAAAAAGTGCGCCGGCGCATTGAGCACTTTGCCTCGAAAGGAGGCGTCGACATCGAGGGTCTCGGGGAGGAGATGGTCGCGCTGCTGCTCGAGAAAGGGCTGATCCGGACAATCCCGGACATCTTCCGTTTGCAGGTCGACGCGCTGCTCCCGTTGAAGAAGTCGGGCGAAGTTTGGGCCGGAAATCTGATCGCGGGAATTGAGGCGCGGCGCCAGGCCGACCTTTGGCGGGTGATCAACGGCCTGGGTATCCCGCAGGTGGGAGCGGCGGCGGCGAAGGATTTGGCGCGGACCTTTCGTTCGCTCGAGGCCCTGGCCGCGGCCGGCGAAGCGGAACTGCTGCGCGTCGATGGCTTCGGCGAAAAAACCGCGGCGGCGGTGCGGGCTTGGTTCGCGGAGCCGGCAAATCGAGCCCTGTTGCAGGAACTGGAGGCTGCAGGTGTGAAACCTGTACCACCGGCAGTGGCGAGCAGCGCCTTGGCGGGAAAAACCTTTGTCCTGACCGGCACGCTGCCGACGCTCACCCGTGAGGACGCGACGGCCAGAATCGAGACTGCGGGCGGGAAAGTCGCCGGAAGCGTCAGCAAGAAGACACACTACGTGGTCGCGGGCGACGAGGCGGGTTCGAAGCTGGAAAAGGCGAAGACCCTTGGGGTGCCGGTGCTCGACGAGGCCGCGTTGCGCCGATTGCTCGGCGAGCCGTGAACCTCGCTGCGAGGTGGTTGTCGCGATCCGTTTCCCTAAAAACCGCGCTTTTGCAGGGCGCGGCTCAGCTCCTGCATGAAGGCCTGGCCGTCGGCCGGCGCGGGCCGGTAGCCCGGCTTGCTGACTTCGGTGAAACCGGGGCGGCCATATTGATCGACGATCCACTTGGCGGATACACCGTCGCTGAAGGTCACGGAGCCGCTGGCCAGGGCGCCGGGGATGAGGGTGACATTGTCGACGACAACGCTGACCGTGCCGGCCGCGTCTTCGGGCAGTTCGTCGACTTCGTCTTCAAGGGCCGCGTCTGCGTCATCCGCGGAATCCTCCTTGGCCAGCCCGAGCTTTTCCTTGGCCTTTTCGAGGAAACTCTTTTTCCCCGCCGGGGCCTCCCGGGGTCCGGGTGCGGCGCCGGCCGCCGGCGCGGTGGTCGGCTTGGTGACATCGCTGGCGTCCACCTTGGGGGTGGCGTCCTTGAGCGCGAGGTTGAGGTCGTCGACGAGGAAACGGACGTCCCGATACGTCATCGAGACCTGAAACTGCTCGACGAGCTTCTTCTGGACGGTCGAGAGATTGTCGCCGGCGGCGATCCACGAGGCGAGGGCTTCCTTTTGTTCGGGCGTGAGAGTCATGGTCGGAAAGAGTGGCAAAGAAAACGGGCTTGGCAACTGATGCCAAGCCCGCGGTAAAGCCAGAATGGGCGGGGCCGGTTACTTCGAAAGCTGCGTCTTGAGGAATTCGACGCTGCCCCGGGTGGAGGCATCCTGCTCCATCATGTTGTCCACGGCCTTGCAGGCGTGAATCACGGTGCCGTGATCCCGGCCGCCGAAGGCGTCGCCGATATCCTGGAGCGAGTGCTTGGTCAACGTGCGGGCGAGGAACATCGCAATCTGGCGGGGGATGGCGATGTTGTTGGGCCGCCGTTTGCTCGTCATGTCGCTGTGGCGGATCTGGTAGTGGTCGGCCACGCGTTTCTGGATCGTTTCGATCGTCAGTACATTCTGGGCCTGCTCCATCAGCACATCGTGCAGGAGGCGCTCCGCGGTCGCGAGGTCGAGCGGCTTGCTGGTGAGGGCCGAATAGCTGGCGACCTTGAGCAGCGCGCCTTCGAGCCGGCGGATGTTTTTCGTGATGTTCTGCGCGATGAAATTCAGGATCGGATCCGGCAGGTTGCAGTTCAGCGTCTGCGACTTGGTGCGCAGGATCGCGACGCGCGTCTCGAAGTCGGGCGCCTGGATGTCCGCCGGCAGGCCCCACTCGAAACGGGAAACGAGGCGCGCCTCGAGCTTCTGGATTTCGCTGGCGCGGCGGTCGCTGGTGAGGACGATCTGCTTTCCCGACTCGAACAGATCGTTGAAGGTGTGGAAGAACTCCTCCTGAATGCGCTCCTTGCCGGCGAGGAATTGCACGTCGTCGAGCAAGAGGACATCGGCATGCCGGTAGCGCTGGCGGAACTTGGTCAGGCTGTTCTCCTGCAGCCCCTGGATGAATTCGTTGGTGAATTTTTCCGTCGAGAGGTAGGCGACGTGGGCATCGGGATTATGGCGGAGGATCGCGTGGCCGATGGCGTGCATCAGGTGCGTCTTGCCGAGCCCCGTTTCGCCGTGGAGGAAAAGCGGGTTGTAGGCCTGGGCGGGCGCCTGCGCTACGGCGAGCGAGGCGGCATGGGCCATCTGGTTGTTCGCCCCCACCACGAAATTCTCGAAGGTATTGCGGGGATTGAGCAGGCCCGCCGCCGGTCCCCGTTCATCGTAACGGGTCGTCCGGCGGGGCGTCGTGGCGCGGGCTCGGCCCGCCGCATGGGCCGTTTCGGCGTGGCTCCGGGCCCCGGCCCCCAAGCCGTTGGCGCGGACCGACTGGTCCGTCTTGCGCAGGGTGACATTGACCATCCGGCCGGCCGTCAACCGCAGTCGCTGCGTGATCAGGTCCAGATAGTTGTCGTGAATCCAGATCGCGGCAAAGTCGTTGGGCACGCCCAGCGTCATGGCATCGGGGGTGGTTTCGAGGCAAACCACGGGCTCGAACCACATCTGGAAAACATCTTCCGGAAAAAGCGACTTGAAGTCGCATTTTACGGTTTCCCAGAGGCTGGGAGCGAGTGACGAAGAGGGCATGGACGGGTCGGAAATGACGGATTTATTCACACTGCGCCTCGGATCGGCCTTTCGGCATGTCAATCTGGCTGAGCCAGCGTCGACTCGCGGTAACGAAATTCATGTCCGGCCACCTAGGGAAAAACAGTCGTCGCAAGGGCGATCTGTAAGTTGTTGGTGGCTAGAATAAAACCAGCCGTTGTTACTGCGGGCGCCGCGGAGCGGAGCTTGAGAGACATGAGAAAGAACAATCGAACAGCGCCAAAGAAATGGACGAGGGCGGAGTAACTGCGAACCAAAAAATCATTTCAAGGCGAACTTTCCCACAACTTGTTCACACCGGATTTGGGCATAAGTTTTCTCATTTTTTCGTTGCCACGCCGCGGTGGAGTCAGGTGGCGATTTTTTGACCGTCCGGCGGCGTAATTTAGTGGAAATTACATCGACCGCAGTCCGGCTTGGGAAGCCCCCGGCGGGGCGGCCGCTCTGTGACAATTCTGTGACAGAGTCCGGATTTTCGAATACACGAGCGGCTGGTGGTCGCCGCCTTTTTGACCCCGGCGTGCGAGCCGCGGTGGAATCTATTCTGACGGCCCCGCCACCAATTCGGGTTCGATCCATTTCCCGTGCTCCTTGATCAGTGCGATCAGGCGGGCATCCGCCTCGGCCTGCGGGATGTTGTATTGGACGCAGTTTTTCCCGACGTAGAGATTGATCCGGCCCGGGGCGCCGCCGACGTAGCCGAAGTCCGCGTCGGCCATTTCTCCGGGGCCGTTGACGATGCAGCCCATGATGGCGAGCTTCACGCCCTTGAGGTGCCCGGTCTGCGCGCGGATGCGCTGCGTCGTCGTCTGCAGGTCGAAAAGCGTGCGGCCGCAGCTGGGGCAGGCGACGAACTCCGTCTTCGAGATGCGCGCGCCGGCGCCCTGCAGCACATTGTAACTCAGCCGGGTCGCCCGCGCGGCATCGGGCTCGGTTTCGATGCTGATGAAATCTCCGAGGCCATCGCACAGGAGCGCACCGGAGAGAAACGACGCCTCGAGCAGCTTCGACAGAAAACTCGGGTCGGCGTGCACGGCGGTCGCCGCGGTGTTGCGGATCCAGATCGGCGCACGCAAATCCAACCGGCGCAGCGCCTCCGCCAGCTGGCGGTACCCGCCGATCGCGTGCCCGGCGGTCGTGGCTGTCCCAGCCAGCGTGAACACGAGATTGGCGTCACCCAGCTGCCGCAGGGTGTCACCGAGCGCCTCGAAATCGGCCGGGGCGATATCCGCGGCAACACTACACCCGTGCCGGCGGGCCAGTTGCGTGAACCCGGCGAGCGCCGCCGCGTCGCCCGCCCGGAAGGTCTTCAGCAGCATCGTCCCATGCTGGAGGGCGGCCGCGCCGGCCTGAAGGTCAGCCGGGGTCAGTTCGGGCGCGAGTTCGAGCACGTAAAACGCGGGCGCGGGATCGGGCAGTCGCGCGAGATCCGCGGCAGACGCAATCGTGACGAGCAGGCCCTCGGCGGGCGTGTCCTTCAGCTTGGACGCGGCGAGCGGCGGCAGGATTTTCGGCAAAGCGTCCACCGCGCCCACGCGCACGATGACGCGCGGAGGCTGGTCCGGGCCCACTGCGATCGTGTCGGTGATGCGGAGAAGCTTTGGGGTCCGCCGGGTGAACTGATACGGGTCGATGGCGTCCGCGCCGCCGGGGACCGGCGGGCGCGGCCAGAGCGCCATGGCCTTGTCGGCGATCGCGCGCGCGACGGGGATTTCGTAGACGCTGTCTTCGGTGAGCGAGACGCGAATGGTGTCGCCCAGGCCGTCGAACAGCAGGGATCCGATGCCGATCGCTCCCTTGATGCGGCCATCCTCGCCGTCGCCGGCCTCGGTGACGCCGAGATGGAGCGGGTAGTGCATGTCCTCCCGCGCCATGCGTTCGACGAGCAACCGGTAGGCCTGAATCATCACCTTTGGATTCGAGGCCTTCATCGACAGGATGATCTGGCGGTACGAATGCGACTCCGCGATGCGCAGAAACTCGAGCGCGCTCTCGACCATGCCGAGCGGCGAGTCGCCGTAGCGGTTCATGATGCGGTCGCTGAGGGAACCGTGGTTGGTGCCGATGCGCAGGGCGCGGCCGAGCGCGCGGCAGCGCTGCACGAGCGGCGAGAAGGCCTCGTGGAGGCGTTGCAGCTCGGAGTCGTAGTCGGAGTCCGAATACTCCCGCACGACGAATCGCTTCTTGTCGGCGTAGTTGCCGGGATTGATGCGGATCTTCTCGACGTGTTCGACCGCCTCCATCGCGGCGCCGGGGAGGAAATGGATGTCGGCCACGAGCGGGATGTGGCCGAAGCCGGCGGCGGTGAACCGGGTGCGAATTTCCTGCAGGCATCTGGCCGCGGCGACGTTGGGCGCGGTGATGCGGACGATTTCACAGCCGACCTCCGCCAGCGCGATCGACTGCTGCACCGTGGCCGCGACATCCTGGGTGTCGCTGGTCGTCATCGACTGCAGGCGAATCGGATGGCCGCCCCCGACGCCGACGCCGCCGACCATGACTTCGCACGTGGGGCGGCGGACGGTATGAAAGCGGGAGAGGCAGTAGGACATGGCGTGGTCAGGAATGACGAAGGCCGGGGGGCGTGTTTTCGAACCTGTCTGTCATTCTGAGCGAAGCGAAGAATCCAGCGGGGTGAGCGAAGGCGCTCGGCGTTGCGGTTTGGCCAAGTGGATTCTTCGCTACGCTCAGAATGACAGGGGAAAATCTATTTCAACAATTCGACCTGAATGACGGGTGGCAAACGGCGGTTCCTGCGAAAGGATCGGTGTCGGTGCATCCCGCACGCCTGCCTCGAGGATGCTTACTTCCCCGGCGGGGCGGCCTCGGCCTTGGCCGCGGATTCGGCGGCGCGGTCGGCTTTGACATCCCGGGCGATGCGGCGGACGTCGAAGACGCTGACGTAAAGGACCATTGAGAAGAGCAGCACGACAAACACGCTCTGCGCCGTCGCGATGAAATTCACCGGCAGCGGCCGGCCGCGGAGGCGGCCGATCGTGGCGAAGAGCATCTGGCCGCCGTCGAGCACCGGGATGGGCAGGAGGTTGAAAATGGCGAGGTTGACGTTGACGAGGATCGTGAACCAGAGCGCGAAAGGCAGGCCGGCGCGCGAGACGTCGACAAAATTGCTGATGATGCCGATGGGACCGCTGAGATGCGACAGGCCGATGTCGGATCGCGGGTTGATCAGCGCGCCGAGGGTGCGGAAGGTCTTGACGATGCAATCGCCGACCTGCGCGAAGGGCGAGGGATGCGCGTAGATGATGCCGTCCCGCAGGGCGAGGCCGATGGCGCTGACCTTGGCGTCCTTGGGCAGCTCAAGCGTCACGTCAAGGTTCTGTCCGGCGCGCAGCACGCCGACCTTGACGGGGCGGGTGAGAACCGGGCGCAGGGCCTCGCCCAATTGGGGGCGCGTCAGGATGGTCTTGCCGTCGATCGCGACGATCTGATCGTCCGCCCGCAGGCCGGCCTTGTCGGCCGCCAGGCCTGGCGCCACGCGGCCGATGACGATCTTCGCCACCGGGACGAATCCGACCATGCGCACCTTCTCGTTGCCGCCGAGGATCGGCCGGATCGGAAGCTCGACGGTTTCGCTCCCCCGTCGGATCCGGAAAACGGTTTCGCGCTCGCCGCTGTTGGTCCAGCCGCTGCTGAGCGCCAGGTGCTCGACAATGTCGTTGAAGGTGGCAACCGGTTCGCCGTCGATGCCCACGATCACGTCGCCGGGTTTTAGCCCGGCCTTGCTGGCCGGACTTGGCACATCCTTGCCCTCGGCGTTCTTAAGCGTCGGCAGCACTTCCGCGACGGTCGTGGAGGAGAGCTCGCTCGCGACCGGCTGGCCGATCACCCAGACGATGCAGGCCAGCGCGAGCGCAAAGAGAATGTTGAACGAGGCTCCGGCCACGAAGACGATCATCTTGGTCGCGTAGCTGATCGGCGGCAGTTTCGACACATCGGCTTCGCTTTCGCCCTCGATGGCGCCGAGATCCGCGAGCTGCGGCAGCAGGACGTAGCCGCCGAGCGGAAACCAGGAAAGGCGATAATCCACGCCATCCCGTCCGCGGTACGACCAAATCGCCGGACCAAATCCGATGGAGAATCGTTCGACGTGCACGCCGCGCCGTCGGGCGGCGAGAAAATGGCCGAGCTCGTGGACGAAGATCGAGCCGCCGAAGAGCAGCACCACGAGGAACACGGCCCAGAGGTTGGAAACCAGCGTTTGGAGAAGATCGGAAGACACGGGTGAGTTGGGAGTTACCGGGAAAGGGCTTGGATGCGGACCGCCGCTATCCGACGGGATTCGGCATCGATGGCAAGGACAGCAGCCAGGTCGGTGGGTTCAAAATTCTTGATGGCGCCAAGAGATTGTTCAACGACCTGGGGGATCGCAAGAAACGGTATTTTGCCGTCGAGGAAGGCGGCGACTGCGAGTTCGTTAGCCGCGTTATAGACGGCCGGGGCCACGCCGCCGGCGGACATCGAGGCCTTGGCCAGACGCAGCATGGGGAAGCGGCCTTCGTCGACCGGCCGGAATTCGAGCGCGACCAGGCGGCTGAAATCCAGCGCCGAATCGACGCCGGGTGCGCGCTCCGGATGCAGCAGCGCGTGCTGGATCGGGAAGGTCATCGACGGCGGGCTCAGTTGGGCCAGCATCGTGCCGTCGGTAAATTCCACCAGGCAGTGCACGATGCTTTGGGGGTGGAGCACGGCGGAGCACTGCGTGGGTCGCAGGCCGAAGAGCCACTGCGCCTCGATCAGTTCGAGGCCCTTGTTGGCCAGCGTGGCCGAGTCCACGGTGATTTTCGGACCCATTGTCCAGTTGGGATGTTTCAGCGCGTCGGCCGGGGTGGCGTGCGCCAGCTGGTCGGCCGACCAATCGCGGAATGCGCCGCCACTGGCGGTGAGCACGATGCGGCGGACGCCGGCATTCGGGTGGCCCTCGAGGCACTGGAAGACCGCGTTGTGCTCGCTGTCGACGGGCAGAAGCTTGACGCCGTGCGCCCTGGCTTCGGCCATCACGAACTTGCCCGCGAGCACCAGGATCTCCTTCGAGGCGAGGGCGAGGTCCTTGCCGGCGGCGATCGCGGCGAGGGCCGGCTCGAGGCCGGTGGTGCCGACGACCGCGACGAGGACGATGTCGGCGGCGGGCAATCGGGCGAGCTCGGTCAGGCCCGCCAGGCCGCAGCCGAGCTGGGTGCCGGGCGGAAACGCCGGGAGATTTTTTCGGGCGTCGGCGAAGGCCGTCTCCTCGTAGATTCCCACGTGGCGCACGCCGAACTCCCGGGCGATCTCCGCGAGTCGTTGCCAGTTGGACCGGGCGGCGATGCCGACGAGTTCGAGCTTGTCCTGGTGGGCGGCCACGACGCGCAGGGTGGTCTCGCCGATGGAGCCGGTCGCGCCGAGGAGAACAACGCGTTTGCGGGCAGAGGGGGCGGAAGTGGCGGGCATCGTTCTCGTTGGGCGTTGTTGCTCGCTCGCAGTTTCTTCGCCGGGTGAACGAAGAAAGCTGACGCGAACCAGAAAGGCTCGCTAGGGCAGGCGGAAAAGAAAGTACCCCACGGGCGCGACGAGAATGAGGCTGTCGCTCATGTCGAAAAACCCTCCGAGACCGGGAAGCGCGCCGCCGGAGTCCTTCATGTTGGCGCGGCGCTTGATCACCGACTCGACGAGATCCGCCACGATGCCGAGCAGGGCGATCGGGATGGCCATGAGGGCGGCGATGAGCGGGGTCATGTGGGGCGGCAGATGACCGCGGGCCGCCCATGCGACAGCGGCACCGATGCCCATGGACAGGAGCACGCCGCCGGTGGCGCCCTCCCAGGTTTTCTTCGGGCTGATGACGGGCGACATCTTGTGCCGGCCAAAGGCCATGCCGCTCAGCAGCGCGCCCGTGTCGCAGAACTTGGTCACCGCGACCAGCCAGAGGCAGAGGAGCAAACGGCCGTCAGGCGTCAGCGTGTCGTTGGGCAGCGGCGTCACGATGCGCACGAGGTACTGCAGCATCAGCGAAACGTAAACCAGCCCGCAGAGGGTGGCGCTGAGCGCCTCCACGCGATTTTCCGGGGCGCGTTCGCCGAGCAGCCGGACGGCAAAGGCGACGGTGGCCAGCGCGAGGAGGAAATGTGTCGGGATGATGAGCCGCGCCTCGAGGACCGGGGCGATGGTGATGAGCCCGCCAAAGCAAAGGCCGAGCTTGTAGAACGGCGGGTAGCCGGATGCCCGCATGAGTTTGTAGAACTCGGCCAGGGTCAGCACCGAGAGGGCCAGGATGAGCACGAGTGCGCCCATGGTCCGGAAGAACCAGATCGACGAGCCCAGGATGCTCCAAAGGAGAATCGTACTGAAAATCCGCTTGCCCATGTCGAAGCGTCGCAGTTACCCGGCGGATTGGCCCGGCGTCATTTTGCGGCGGCCTTGGCCGGACTGGTCAGTTGTTCGCTCGTCAGGCCGAAACGGCGCTCGCGGCGGTTGTAGTCTGCGATGGCGGCGGCAAGATCTGCCTTGGTAAAGTCGGGCCAGAGCACCGGGGTAAATACAAACTCGGCATACGCGGCCTGCATGAGGAGGAAGTTGCTGATGCGGGTTTCCCCGGACGTGCGAATCACCAGGTCGGGGTCGGGCATTTCGGCCGAGTAAAGGTAACGGCTGAAGGTCGCCCACGAGCTGTCGTTGAATTTTTCCCGCCCCGAGGCGATCGCGGCGGCATAGGCGCGCGCGGCATCGACGACCTCGGTGCGCGAACCGTAGTTCAGTGCCAGCACGAGCGTGTAGTCGGTGAAGTGCTTCGTCTCCTCGATCGTCGTGTGCAGAATCTCCTGCACACCGGCGGGAAGCTCATGCGTCCTCCCGATGGTCCGCAGCCGAACGCGCTCGCTGACAAACGTCGAAAGCTCCTTCTTGAGATAGAACTCGAGCAGCCCCATCAAGGTGCCCACTTCCTCCTGCGGGCGCTTCCAATTCTCGATCGAAAACGCGTACAGCGTCAGCATCCGCACCCCGAGATCGCGGGCGGCAAAGGTCGTGGTGCGCACGGTCTCCACGCCCCGACGATGGCCCTCGATCCGGGGCAGGCCGCGGTTCTTTGCCCAGCGGCCGTTGCCATCCATGATGATGGCGACGTGGGGCGGGACGGTTTCAACGCGGGCGGACATGCGGTTGCAGTCAGGTTAGGGCGGCGGAACGAGCAATGACAAGCTCGCCAATTGCCGACCAAGGCTGGGCGGGAGCGCCCAACGCGAACGTCACCAAGTGAACGCAAGCCATCACAGACCGCGCATGAAATTGAACGTGCGATCGATCTGGCCGGGCAGGTTCTCGTGGGTGAAATCCGGGTAGATGACGATGTCCTTCTTCGCCGTGATCTTGTTGTACGCGGCGAACTGCGAACTCGGCGGACAGATGGTGTCCATCAAGCCGGTGAACATCAGGACGTCGGCGCGGATGCGGGGCGCCAGGTGCTGGCAGTCCACATAGCCGAGCCGGGTGAAAATTTCCTTCACCCTTTCGTGCCTGGGATCGAAGGCGCGGAAAAACAGGCGCAGCTCCTCGTAGGCGTCCTTGGCGAAATCGAGTTCCCAGACGCGCTGGTAATCGCAGAGAAATGGATACACGGGCGCCGCGCGGCGAATCCGCGGTTCGAGCGCCGCGCAGGCGAGCGTCAGCGCGCCACCCTGGGAGGCACCGAAGCAGCCGACGCGGCCGGCATCGACCTCGGGGAAACTCATCACCACCCGCGCCAGCTGGGCGGCATCCAGAAAAATCTGGCGAAACGTGAGCTTGCGGGGATCCGGGTCGTCGAGGCCGCGCACGATGTGGCCGCGGAGGGTCGTGCCCTTGACCTGGGCATTGTCCTCGGAGCGGCCACCCTGGCCGCGGCAATCCATCGCGGCATAGCAAAAGCCCTCCGCCGGCCAGCCGAATTTGTCGAGCCAGTCGCCACTGTGGCCGGAGTAGCCGTGGAACTGCAGCACGGCCGGCCGCGGCGTCGCGGCCGGGGCGCCCTTCGGCCGAAGATATTTGGCGTAGATGCGGGCGCCGCCGACGCCCGTGAACCACAGGTCGAAACATTCGACCTGACTCGTGTTGAGCACCGGATTCGGCCGCAGCTCGGCGCGCGGATCGGTGGCGTCGAGCTCGCGCAACGCCGCGGTCCAGTAGGCGTCGAAGTCCTCGGGGCGGGGATTGCGGCCGCGGTATTCGTGGAGTTCGGGGAGCGGTTTGTCGACCAGGGGCATGGGGAAGAAGTGACAAGGGCCAGGTGACAAGTGACAAGTTTAGAAAACGCGGACGAAGGATCGCGGGCCGACGTCGACCCCGACCGCGGTCGGCGCGAGTGTCCGCCGCAACCGTCCCTGTTCGTCGAATACGCCGATGCCGGCGTCGCGGCCGGCCAGGGGTGCATAGATTTCGCGCGTGACGGCATCGAAGGCGAGCGAACCGGCGACGGCGCGTTCCAGCGTGAGGCCGCCGAGCCGGCGTCCCGCCAGGTCGTGCACGGAAATGTGCGTGGCCTGGGCGCCGTCGAGCACGAGCAGCCGGTCCTGCGTCGCATCATAGGCGATCCCGGCGGCGGGCGTGGTGGTTGCGGCGAGCGGAATCGTCCGCACCCAGCGGCCGAGCCGGGTGAGTTCGAGCACCTCCGGCTGGCCCGGGTGCAGCAGGAACAGGTGTCCGTCGCGCGGTCGCACGGCGAGATCGCCCCCGCCGGTGGCGGGCAGTCGTTCGCCCTCGAATTCGCGCTTCACCGCGCGGGCCGGACGATCGACGACCCGGATCAGGTTGCCCGGCGCCAGCCGCAGAAAAAAATGATCGGTGAACGGATCATACCCGAAACCGGTCAGCTGCTCGTCCGCCGCGATGAAGCTCGGCACCTCCGCGGTGCGGCCGTCGCCGGCATCGAGGACGGTTTCGTGGCTGACCGCCGGGAGCGAGTAGACGTGCAGCGGGCCGGGGGTGGCGCAGCCGGCGAGTCCGAGCGCCGCCACCAGCGTCAGGGCTCCCGCGCGTTTTCGCGTTGTCATCGCGCTGAGGCCTCGCGTGAGTCGCGGGATGAAAGTCGCGTTCATCAGTGGCACGAGCATTGTCAATTCCAGCTTGTTTTCGTCATGGGCGGTGAAGACGGTCGAGACGAAATACGGGGCCGTCACCTACAAAAGCCAGGGCGATTTCGCGTTGATCAACCGCCACGGCTATTCGTTCCCGCTGCCACCGCACTCGATTAATTACCGGGCGAATATCCAGGCGCTCGCGGACCTCGGGTTTCAGGACGTCGTGTCGCTCAACTCGGTGGGTTCGCTGAAGAAGGAGCTGCCGCCGGGCACGCTGGTCTCGTGCAGCGACTACGTGGGCCTGCAGCAGGGGCCGGTGACGTTTTTCGACCAGGAGCTGAAGGGGGGCGCACCGGGCATCGCCAACAACCTCATCCCGAGGCTGGTGGCCGAGCTCGCGCCGGAGTTCAGGATTCAGGCCGGCAAGATCTATGTGCAGATGCGCGGCCCGCGCTTCGAGACGAAGGCGGAGATTCGGATCGTGCAGCAATGGGGCGACGTGATCGGCATGACGGCCGCGCACGAGGCGGACCTCTGCACCGAGGCGGGCCTGCGCTACAACAGCCTGGCGTTGATCGACAACTACGCCAACGGGCTCGAAGGCACCGAGATTGATTTCCTGCAGTTCAAGGATCTCGTGAAGTCCAACCAGGAGCGCGTGAACCGGCTTTTTGCGCGGATGCTGGAGATCCTGGGATGAGGATAGGAGACTGACGGATAGGAAATCGGATCCTCAGCGGGAGGGTTTTTTTGCCAGCTTCCTGGGGAAAGTTTTGGACGCGATCTGCGCATTGAGCGCGATTTGGCGGACCGACAGAGCGGCAGCCATGGTTCCGAGCAGCCATTCCCGACGCGTGAATCGCCCTGGCCGAGGCCTCCGATCTACAATTTGTCGATCCGGCCAGACAGGCGCTGCAAAAATGGAAATTCACGCCCGGTTCGCGCGACGGCCAGCCGGCTGCCATGAGCATTGTGGTCCCGATCAAGTTCATCTTCGACGATACCGAAGGCACCCGCAAACCAGACTCCGACATTGCCATGGCGCCGGCGGCCGGGCTCTGAGGGAACGGCTCGGTTTTTCGCACCGAGCGAAAACCCAACCGTCGATTTGAGAGTGAGCCGACGGGCACCAAAAGGTGGGCCGTGCACTCTGTGCGCGGCCTTGTCCCCGTTTTTCGACCCGGCCGCGCGCGGAGCGCCCGGCCCACCTCTTCGACGGCATGGATCTGGCTGAGTTCACCCCGAAACTGTGCTGGTAGGGGCCCTTTCCTCCAGGGAAACGATCGTTTCCTTTTATCAATTAACGCTCGGACGCGGAGCCGGGGTATCCTGCGGCCGTCCCGAAGGCTCCCGAAAATCGGAGGCTGGGTCGGACGAAAAAACCAAAAAAAGGATACCCATGAAAAGTAGCAGTGACAGTGAAACCAACGCCGCGGTGCAAACCGCCGGCCGGGAGCTGATCGTCTCAGCTCTCCAACGCAACCCCCTCGCCGCCGTAGCGACGGCCCTGATTGGCCCAATCCTCGGGCTCTTCCGGCGCCGCAGGAATGCCGCGGCCACCGAGGTGCGAAAGATGAAGCTCGAAAGCTACACTTCGAGTCCCGTCTCGCCGCCGCCCGGGCGCCGCCGGATTCGCCAACCGGCGAAACCCGGTGGTCGCCCGGTGGCATCCCGGTGGCATCCCGGTGCCCGCCCGGTGCGCACCCGAAGCCCACCCGGTGGCCACCCGGTGCGCACCCGAACCGCACCCGGTGCGATTGGGTCGAGCCTCGCCGCCGGCCCGGAGCGCTGCCGCGGTTAACCTCAACCAAGGAGGGAGTTCCCATGGCTAAGTTAACCCTAAACAGCGCCCTGAAGAAAGTCCGCGGCGGAATCGACGACTGGATCTATCGGCGCGTCGGCTCCAAGATGGTCATCAGCCCGCGGCCGGAGCCCAGCACCACTCCGCCGAGCGTCGGCCAGCTTGCGACCCGCAACGCGTTTCGCGCGGCGGCCTCGTATGGCCGGGCGGCTCTCGCGGACCCGGTCCGCCGGGCGATCTATGAGGTGGTCGCTCTCAACCAGGAGAAACCTATCTTCTCCGTGGCCATCGGCGACTTCTTCAACCCACCGCAGGTACATATCATCGATGTTAGTGCCTACAAGGGGCGCATCGCCGAGAAGATCAAGGTGCTCGCCAGCGACGACGTGGAAGTCATGTCGGTCAATGTCGCCATCCGGGAAACCAATGGCACGTTGATCGAACAGGGCGCCGCCGCGAAGATCAACAACGAGTGGTTCTACACCGCAACGACGGTCGTGGCCACGGGCCACGCGGTGAAGATCACCGCCACCGCGACCGACCGTCCGGGAAATACGGGCCTCCTGGAAAAGGCCTTCACGCCCTGACGCCCTGAGCGAACCCTCGATCGGCGCTTGGGGCCCTGAGCACCGTCGCAGCGGTTAGAGAAGCCGCCGGCAAGGATCCACCGGCGGCTTTTTCGTCCGTGGCTTTCTTTACCAGATACCAGGCGCAGACGACACTCTCAGCCCACCAGCTCGTGGTAATCCACTTCCTCGCGATCGACGGCCCGGGCAACATGACGACGGTCATGGAGGTCTTCCGCAGCGCCAGTGATGAAAGCTGAACTGGTCGCGCGTGTAATTCGCGCCGGGGAAGAGTTTTTGGATGAAGGCGTCGTCGAGGAAGAAGTCTCCGGTCTTGATGGTAGCCCTGCGCGTGAGCGCAGGGACGCCTTGATCCGCAAACAATTCTGGCGCCAAGGATAGAGGGTGGGCCGGGCGCTCCGCGCGCGGCCGGGTCGAAGGACGGGGCCGAGGCCGCCACATATTTTGTGACCGCGGCGGCGGACCCCGCCTCGAGCGTCACCGGCCAATCCACGGCCCGCCGGTCCAGGCCTTCCAGGAAGGTCCGGCCGACGACTTCGGTTGGCGGCGGGCAAACGAGCCCCTCCTTGATCCGTGGCCGCGACCAGAAATGGTCGGCGGATTTGATGTGTGCATAGGTCTTGCCCCTGGGAACGAGCAGCACGAGTTGCAGCTGCAGCAGCGATTCGGACTCGACCCCGTAGGGCATCCGCTCGCTCAGGGCGCCAATCGCGACATCAATCATGTTGTCGCAGAGCCAGCTTTCCATCTGGGTTTGGCGCGAAGGGGGCAGGGCGAAGGTGGCGTTAACGTCGCGCCGGCGCAGGAAGGTGACGACGTCGGACACCTGGTTTTGCAGCACCCATTCCCAGGAGGTGACGCGCAGCCGGACGCCCCGCCCATGCTTCAGTTCGTCGACCAAGGAACAGACGCTTTCAATCAATTGGGTGGCCTGCGCGGAAACGAGTTCGCCCACCGCGGTCAACCGGAACGGCGAGCGTTCAAAGAGCTTATGTCCGCCCAGATCATCCTCGAACGCCGTCATTTGTTTGCTGATCGCGGGCGCCTGGATCCCATAGGGCATGTTCCGGGCCGCCGCGGTGATTCCGCGGTGGCGGCAAACGTAGTAGAATAGTTCGAAGCGGTGGAGGTTCATCGTCGTTCCGCCGCCGAAATTGGGGATCGGCGCAATCGGAGGCCATGACGCAAACTGCCGGAATTTCGGTAGACGGATTTCGACTACGCAATCTTGTTCTTGTCCCTGATTTGACCGGCACCAGCTGCGGGCCGGGCAAGATACTCTCTGCCCTGGACTAGCCTGCCAGTCGTTCCCGCAGGTGTTTGCTGCCGTGAGATCGGAACGATTCGCGGCCGTGCTTCCAGAGATTGCTACCCGCGAACTTCCGGCTAACCTTTTCCGCGTTATCCGTGCCGAACCATTGCGTCAGCTCCAACGCGATATCGCTCTGATCTGGAATCCACGCGTGATAACAGTCCGGCCCACAGCCGCCGATGTATTGGTCCACATGCAATCGGCCCTTCGATTCTCTTGAACAAATGGGCGTCAACGAGAGCTTGCAGTGGGCCTGCGAGACCTCGCCAGTTCGGTCCACAGCGTTACCATGGATCTGAGGGACGTAGATTACCCCGGGTGTTGATTTCAGCTCCCCAGACTGTCTGTTAAGGAGTCGAAGAGACCGATCCGCACGGGCGCGCGTTGAATGTCACCGGCGCCTTCCCTTCCGTGTTGGACAACGAAGCCGCGTGATTTCTGCGTGAACGACAGGCTTCGCTTCAGTCGGATCGAAGCGGCCTAACGATACACAACTGGTCTTCAGGATTTTGGTGCCAGGGTCACCCTCGTCCTCGGACGAATTTACGCTCACACCGGATTCGAGGTCATGAATGAAAGCGGAAATTGAGAGATATTTCCAAGATTTCGGCGCACCGTATATAATTTTCATCGCCTCGCCTCCGGCTTCTTTTCCCTTTTTTTCTGCTGCCGCTCCAGTTGATTCGCGTTTGTCACTTCATGATCGAAACTCTGTTCCACCGGCGGCGGCTGGGCATCGAGCGGGCGCTGGCGGTGGATCTAATTGAACGCGTGGAGCACGGTTAGGTGGGTTGAAGGTGAGTGAGGAGGTGGCGCAAACGCCCGACATTGGCGGCCAACGCAGCCTCGCCGATCAAGCCCAAGGGAATGGACGGCCAAAGATCGGTGGGAAGCAGCACAGCCGCCGGAGTCACGGCACGGTCCAGCTCGATGGCTTGGACGGAGTCGGTCATGGTGGCGAACCGGGGGTGCTCCAACACGTCGTTCACCCGCTGAAAGAGGCCGAAGACCGCGTCCCACGGCACCCAGTTGGGGAATTCCTTGGCATCGGTCCACGTGAGCAAGAAGCGCCATTCGGCGTGGCGCAGGCCGAAACGTTTTTCGCGGCCGGCGCGCAAGGCGAAGATGTGGCCGGAGGCGGCAAGTTCGTTGAGCACGGACTGGATCGAGCCGCGGAAGTAGCCGGTGGCGCGGGCGATCTCCGCAGGATGCCCGGTTTCGTGGGCGAGCAACCACGCGATGACCTCGGCACGGGTCTGCAGACCGAAGAGGGCGCGGAGTTTGAAAAGAAATGTGGCGGGTTGGTCGGGCCGCGGAGCGTGGCTGAGGCCGCGTAGTTCGACCGGCGGGCGCTGCCAACCCCATGCGAGCCAGGTGTCGTCGCCGCGGCCGATCACGGGCAGGTGAGGGAAGAGCGGGCGGGGTTCCGCGCCGGATGCGGGCGCTGGGGTGCGCGTGGCGACGGTGCGCCACTTGGGGTGCGCTTTGGCCCGCGTAAGTTGGGCGGCCATGGCGGCGAGCACCGTGGCGTCACCGAGGGCGTGTTCTTTTTGGAGGCGGGCGAGGCGTTGGAGGTTGAGTCGGTCGGCGTTGAGCTGGAGCCAATCGAGCACCTCGTCGAACAAGCGTGCGTCGCGCCGGGCGACGACGGTCGAGAAGAGGAGCAGGGCCTCGGGATCGATGAGCCAGACATCATCGGTGCGCGCGTGACCGGATACGCCGAGGGCAGACCACTGGCGCCAGAGGAATGCGAGGAGCGCGTCGCCAAACTGGGCCCTAAAGGCGGTCAGCGAGGTTTCCATGACCGAGTTGGGTGAACATTTGGCCGAGATTGAAACGGAAGCCCTCGGAGGGGTCCTGCGTGCGGGTCCAGCGGGCGGCGGCGAGCAATTCTTCGGCAGTAGGAGCGAGGTCGAGCAGGTCTTGCAGATGGCGGCCACCGTCGCGGTCCACGGCAGCGTGAAGTTTCAGGAAGATCTGATCGAGGCGACCGATGAAGCTGATGGTAAGGCGCGGACCATAGTCGCGGGTGACGAGACGGGTGGCCAAACCAGCCGGGAGGCCGCAGCGGAAAAGGGTGTCCTCGGCGACCTGGGCGTTGAGCCAGTCGGCAGGGAGGTCGAGCTGGGTGCGCACATCCTCGGCGGCGGCGAGCAGCCAATCGGGCAAGGGGCGCGGGGTAACGATGTCGTCGGCGTGAACTTGGCCTAGGATGTCCACGTCTTGGGTGACGGTGCGGCGGACGAGACCGAGCGCGATGAGGGAGGAACCGCCGCAGACCACGAAGTGGTGCGCGGGATGAGCGCGCAGCTCCATCAACTCGCCCAGCAGGGCGAGCGCACGATGGAGGGATTCTGCGGTGATTGACCTCATTTTATGAGTAAAATAATCAATATGGTTACTTTAAGTGTAATTAAAGAACAAAATTGGAGTTTTCGCCGATTTGAGTGGTTGCAGATTTTACAACCACTGAGGCGCCAGTGCCCGAAGCGAAGACGTGGCGATTTGTCGATGGGGTCAGCCTGTTGCAGGTTGCAAAGGCCAACAGTAGGGCTCCTCGCCGCCGGGTGATCACCCACAAATTGGGGCAATCGGCGTTTGGTCGAACGAAGACCTCGGTGGTTTGCTGCCAGCATGGCACGGCGACTTCGCATCCAGTTTCCCGCCGTGCTCCAGAAGCCCTCGGGCGCCCCTTATCGCTGGATCGCTGAGAAGCTCCGGCTGGACCGGCCGGCCTCAGTCCGTGCCGCCGTCTGCTGGCTCGGCCGCAGATAAGACGGGCCCAGCACACGAAAATCAACGCCCTTCCTCAGGACCTCCCGCTTCCTCAGGACCAACTATTGAATTATCGCTGCAACCTGCAACAGGCAGACCCCCTTGGATCGGCGCTCATTTCCGCTTTTTCGGCAATGCGATGAATCGAAACCTGGCAATGGCTCTTCTTGCGATGAAGAAACGGCAGCAAAGCGGCGAACTCTGCATAGTTTGACTCAGACGGATCCAGATACCGATCCACAAACATGATATCCCGGCTGTAGCAGAACAGCGGCTCGAAAAACTTGCGATAGTCCTCTCCGGAACCAGAACCCGACTCTCGCATGCCCACTGTGTAAAAACTCGGAAACGAACCCTGGGTACGGGTCAAATTTGCACGGCGCCGGGAATGCCGGTGTCAAACGTGGCGAGTTTCAGGCCGGCGGATTCGGCGAGCTGCGTCAGATAGGCGTCGGAGGTTTTTGCCGCGGTTCTGGCCCACGGCGCGAGTGCGGGTGAGGGCGCAGTGGCGATGAATCCGCCCGTGTGTTTCTTCATTTCGGCCAGCGCTCTGTGGGCATCGGCGAGCGAAAGGTGCAGCGTCTGCATGGTGACGCGGATGAAGCCAAGCTCGACGTGGGCGCAGGTGGCGAGCGCGTCAAAACCGGCGGCCTTGGCCCAAGCGTGGAAGCGGCCGTGTTCAGCGACCGTGGGATGGCTCCACGCCATCAGCGCGTTGACATCCAACAGGTATTTCACGGGAAGTCAGCCAGGGCGGCCTTGATGTCGGCCAAGCTGACGTTGGGCAGTTTTTTTCCGGCGGCGTTGTAGGGGAGACCGGAAACCGGATGCTTGCGCAAGACGAGCCGGGGCCGGCGCGCGGGCGCAGGCGGCAGTAGCGCGGAGCGAATATGCGCGGAAACGGTGCGATGAGCGGACCGGGCGGCGGCGCGAATTTTGCGGGCCTCTTCCGGTGAAACTTTGAAGGTGATCGCAACCATGGCGTATGACGGTCTTACCGGCTCGCGCGGATGTCAAGTGAGGCTGGGCAGGTCCACCGGGCTAAAACGGCGTCGGGCCGTTACAGGTTAGCGACCGATTCCCCGCGTCACTGTACGAGTGAAAACGGCATTCCCCGGAACCGTTGCTCTAACAAGTAATGGCCCGACGCCATTGGACCGGCCGCAAGAAGGCACCCGCGTTCGCGGGGCAACTTGCCGCAGGCGAAGTCAGTCCGACCGCTCAGGCGTCATTCTCGATGATCGGGTCGATCCAACCCAATGGCTGGGCGGGCGTGGGCGTGCCCGTGTTCATCTGCTTGATCTGAATGTAGAAATTCCAACTGAACGAGGTCCCGGGGGTGACGGGGTTTGTCATGTTGTCAGAAATCGTGATCGATTGATCGTTGGGGTTTTGATTAGCTTGGGGGAAGTTGTTGTTGCCGTTGCCGTCCCCACTGCCCGTTTGCTGGTCAAAATAGATGCCCTGCGGGTTGTAGTTGATGGTGTCGTTGGCGCAACTGACGTTGAGCTGAATCTTGATCGGCTGGTTTCCGTTACCGTTGGTGTTGCGCTTCACTTTTATCGTCGTGCCCGAGATGGTCACTTGTCCGTTGGCGTCGCTCGTGTCGCCGCTGCCGGCGGTCCCAAAGGCGAGCGTCGAGGTCACGCAAAAACTTCCAAGCGGGGCGCCGCTGGCGGGGGCGAGATTGGAATTTGCGACAAAGCTCGTGAAGGCGAGGTTGATGGTGGCGGCGTTTGGATTGGGCATGGGGAACTCCTGATTTTGGTTTTGTATTATTGTTTCACTGACTCAAAGGGGGCTGCGCCGACGGGCCACGGTTGGAGCGGTTGGTAACCGGATTCTTGGAGGCGGGCGATGAGCGCGCGGCTTTCTACTGCGCGGCCCAGACCGGCGAGCGCCCGGGCCATCGGATCCAGCAACCGCCAGTCGGCAGAATCTTTCGCGCGGACGCCCGCGACTTCGATCGCCCGCTGCCAGTGGCGGTGCGCCGTGTCGCCGCCTTGCTCGCTGGCTGCGGCCACGACGCATGCCTGGGCAAACTCACCCAGCGAGGAATCGTCTTCGGCATGAGCTCGCACCAAAGCCTCGCCCAGCTGCACCGCCCGCCCGGCCTTGTCCGCAGCGTCCGCCCGGCCCGCCGTGCGCAGGAGATCCGCCTCGAGACTGTGCGCCGCCGTGAGCCGCAAAAGGTAGCTCCAGTCCGTGGGCTCGGCGGCGGTGAGTTTTTCGAACACCGCGCGC
>JBIJCX010000420.1:0-6759 GCA_044344465.1 Opitutaceae bacterium | reverse complement strand
TCGGCATCATCCACGCCGAGACCAGCACCGGGGCCCTCCAGCCGCTCGAGGGTTTCGCCGACCTCGTTCACGCCCGCGGCGCGCTCCTGCTCGTCGACGCCGTCACCAGCCTCGGCGGCCACGAGCTGCGCGTGGACGACTGGGGCATCGATGCCATCTATAGCGGCACGCAGAAATGCCTGAGTTGCCCGCCCGGCCTTTCGCCCGTCAGCTTCGGCGACCGTGCCCTCGCCCGTCTCGACGCACGGAAGCTCAAGCCGCAGTCCTGGTACCTGGACGTCACGATGCTCCGGAAATATTACACCGGAGGCGGCGGTGGCGGCCGCGTCTATCATCACACCGCACCGATCAACATGACCTACGCGCTCCACGAGGCGCTGACCATCGTGCTGGAGGAAGGTCTGGACGTGCGCATCGCCCGGCACGCCGTGATGCACCAGCGGCTCCGCGCCGGTCTTGAAAAGCTTGGGTTGCGCTACATCCCGTCGCGCTCGCTGCACTCCCTCAACTGCATCTCCATTCCGGCCGGCGCCGACGATGCCGCGGTGCGCAAGCGGTTGCTCGAGGACTATGGCATCGAGATTGGCGGCGGCCTCGGTCCGATGGCCGGCAAGGCCTGGCGCATCGGCCTGATGGGTCACGGCGCCACCTTGCGCAACGTCGACCTCGTGCTCGCCGCCCTGCGCGAAATTCTCCCGAAGTAGCGGTGGGCGCCAGGCGTTGAACCGGCAGGGCTCGCAAAATCCACCCGCCCTTGCCCATGCCCACGCCCGCGCTCATCCCTCTCGCCGGCGATCCGGACCGGCCGACGCCGGCGGTGGGCGCGCCCAACGGATCGGCCCGTCGATCGCGCTGGGAGGTCGCACTCGTGGTCGCGGCCATGGCGACGGTGATCTGGTTCTTCCATTGGACCGTGGCGCTCAACGGCGGCTTCAACGACTGGGGTGAGCTCGACTATTACCGGCTCCTGGTGCGGGGATGGGTGAAGGGGCACCTCTACATCGACATCGCGCCCAAGCCCGAGCTGCTCGCCCTGGCCGATCCGTATGACCCGGGGCAAAACCAGCCGTACAAGATGGGAGACGTGTCGCTGTATCGCGGCAGGTATTACATCTATTTCGGCGTGGCGCCGGCGCTGACCCTGCTGGCGCCCTACGCCCTCCTGACGGGTCGCGAGATGACGATGGGGGCGGGCGCTTTCGTTTTTGCCACGCTGGCTTTCCTGGCGGTCAGCGGGCTGGCGCTGGCAGTGCGCCGTCGCTATTTTCCGGGGAGTGCGGTGTGGACGGCACCGTTGGGCGTTCTGGCCCTCGGGTTCGGCACGCACCTCCTGGCGCTGGCGCAGCGGCCGATGTTCTGGGAGCTGCCGATTGCGGCCGGCATCGCCTTCACGCTCCTCGCCGTGTGGGCGACCTATGCGGCCATGCATGGCCGCCGCCCGATCCTCGCGATGAGCGGAGCGGGGCTGGCACTCGGGCTGGCGGTCGCTTCCCGGCCCCCGTGCCTGGTGGCGGCGCCACTGCTGCTCGCCCCCATCTGGCTGGCCTGGCGGGAGCGCCACGCGGCCGGAGGCGTGGCCCCGCGATCGCCGCGCCTCTGGTGGCAGATGGCCGTGGCCGCGGCGTTGCCGCTGGGGGCCTGCGGTCTCGCGCTCATGGCGCACAACTACGCGCGCTTCGACAACCCGTTGGAGTGGGGACAAACCTACCAGTTGACGGGGGCCTACGAGGCGAAGCTGACGCATTTCAGCTTGCGGTTTCTGCCGCACAATTTCGCGGTCTATTTCTTTCAATTACCCGAGTGGACGGCCGAATTCCCCTTCGTGCTGACCAAAGGAATCGAGGTGCACGATATTCCCGATTACTTCGGCACGGAGGAAGTTGCAGGCCTGGTGGTGATGTTTCCCTTTTTTGTCATGCTGCTGGCGCTCCCGCTGGCGTGGTGGCGGCGCCCGGCAGGCGAAGCGCGGCACCTGACGGCGATCGTGGGCGGGATGGCCGGATACACTGTTCCGGTGATGGTGCTCATGCTGTGCTGGTTCTCCACCTGCACGCGTTACCAGACGGACTTCGCCGTGGGCCTCGGGTGGCTGGCGGTGATCGGCATGCTCGGCCTGGAGCGCTGGGCTCGCCTGACCGCGCCGCTGGCGCGCCGGGGGAGTCGCACGGGCATCAGGGCGCTGGTCGGACTGGCAATGCTGCTTTGTGTCTGCACGGTGCCCGTCGGCGTGCTGGCGAGTTTCGATTATCACGGGCGATGGCTGAAGATTGCCGCCCCCATGAAATGGTCGGAGATCTACGAAAACGCCAACCGCGGCCTGGCGGAATTGGGGCACACCCTCGGCTGCACCACGGGACCGCGCGTGCTGAAGGTGCGGTTCCAGCCGCGGCCAACGGGAACGGTTGAAACGTTCTGGCGCGCCCAGGATCCGCGCGCCGACGAGCGGATTGTGATCGAGCACATCGGCGATCATCTGATCCGTTTCGGCTATGCGCGCGGCTCCGCCGCCATCATCTGGGGCCGGCCGTTGCGTTGGGAAACCGGGCACACCCACACCGTCAGCGTGCAACTGCCGTCGCTGTATCCGCCCGCTGGTGGCAACTGGTGGAGCAGCGGACGCGTTCGCGACGAGTTCCGCGAGCGCCGGAGTGCAGCCGTCTGGTTCAGCGGGGGCCGCGCGCTCGACACCGCGGTCAAGACGCTGCCACCGGGAATCACGCCGGGCGGAGCCGTGGGCGCCGACTTCTCGGGTGAAGTGAGAAAGATCACCACGCGGCTTTACCGGTCGGACGAGGTCAACTTCGGCCTCGCCGATCACTGGGCGAAACGGGGCGGGATCCTGCGGCTGCGGGTCATCTTTCACGACGTGCTGCCGGAAGAAGGTGAACCGCTGTTCGCCGCCGGCGCGCATTACCGCTCCAGCATTGTCTTCGTGCAGCCGGCGCCGGGCGGACTGAAGTTTGTCTTCGAGAATTACACGCTGCCGCGCATCGAGTCGGCCGTTTTTCAGCCGCATCCCGACGGGCACGTCGTGGAACTGGAGATGGCGTCGTTCAATCCGGACGCCTATGGCGTGGAAGCAGAGGGAGACGTTGTCATCCGTCTCGATGGCCGGGAAATGATGCGCACTTGTCAGGTGGGCTATCCCTTCCCCTGGGGCCATGAGCGAATCGGCAGCAATCCCTTCGGCACGACCTGCGCGCTGGAATTTCGCGGCTGGATATTGGACGGGGTGTGGATGCGCCAAAAGTAGGGCGAATGGGCGACCCGACGGGCGAAAACGGGCTTTCGCTGTTCGCCCCGCCGCAGTATCGTCGGGTTCGATGAACGACATTCATGAAATCCGGCGGCTGGCCTCGCCGGCGCCGAAACCGCAGTCGCTGGCGTGGGATGGCTCCACGCTCTGGATGGGCTCACGCGAGACGAAGCAGATCTACCAGATCAGTCCAACCTCCTGGACCGTGCTTTGGGCGACCGCGGCCCCGGGCACACCCTGGGGCATGACGATGGTCGGAGCCGACCTCCGCGTGCTGTGCGGTGAGACCGCCGAGGATTTCCGCATCCTGCGCCGGTGTGTGCCGGGACACGGATTTGATCCAGCCTTCCGGATCCCATGCCCGGATGACAGCGGGTCCCAGCTCGGATGGGACGGTCACCGTTTGCACCTGAGCCAATGGTATTTCCAGCGCGTGCTCGCGCTCGATGAACAGGGAACGGTCGAGCGCATCATTCCCGTTCCCCACCAGATCTGCGGCCAGGTGATAGTGGACGGCTGCATCTACCTCGTGACGACAGACCACGAGGAAACCACCGAATATTGGCTGACGCGCGTGGATCTGCGTGCGGCGACACCGCAGATCGATGATCTCGCGCGCATCCCCTTCGCCGCCCGCGCCCTCGCGTACGACGGCAGGTGTTTTTGGACGAACCACCGCGAACAGAACCAGATCGTGGCCTTCGAGCATCCGGAACGAAAGCAGCCATGAAAACCCATCGTTCCCTCATCCGATCTGCTTTTTTCCTGCTCCTGGCCGGAGCCTCCACGGCGGTATTCGGGGCGGATCGACCGGCCGGTTACAACGTCCTTTTCCTGATGACCGACGAGCACAACCCCCGCATCACCGGGTGTTATGGCGACCCGTTGGTCAAGACGCCGACGCTCGATGCCCTTGCCGCCCGGGGCGTGCGCTTCACCGCCGCATATTGCCAGAACCCGATTTGCGTGCCGTCCCGCGTCTCGTTGGTGAGCGGCCGCATGGCCTCCAACCTCGCCACGTTTGGCAACACGGCGAATCAGAAATACGAGGGCATCACCACGCTCGCGGACCTCTTCGTCAACGCCGGTTACCGGGCCGCGTGGTTTGGCAAGACCCACTGGGGCGACCCGCGTTTCCCCGATACCGGCGGCGGCAACGCCAACAAGCGTGCGGCCAAGGAGGAAAAGGACGAGAGCTTCGGCCGTCTGCCGCAGGAATCGCAGATCTCGAAATGGCCGGTGGAAAAAACGCGGAACACCTGACGGCGAACGAGGCGCTGGGCTTCCTGGAACAGCACAAGGATGGAAAATTCTTCCTCGGCGTGTCTTTTGTGAAGCCGCATTTCCCCTTCACGATTCAGCAGCAGTATTACGATCTGTACCAGGGCAAGGTCAGCCCGCCCCGCGCGTCGCCGCAGCTCGTCGCCGAGTTGCCCGCCCTGTCGAAGGATGAGCGGCAAAAATACCGCCATACCGCCGCGACCGAGGCGGAGATCCCCCGCACCAAGGCGATCTATTATGGCATGGTCACCTATGTGGACGAGGAGTTTGGGCGGATCATCCGGAAGCTGGACGACCTCGGCCTCCGCGATCGGACGATTATCGTCTACACTGCGGATCACGGGGAGATGCTCGGCGATCGCGGCATCTGGTACAAGAACAGTTTCTACGATGGTTCGGCCCGCATTCCGTTCATCTGGTCATTTCCCGCCGCGCTGCCGCGGGGCAAGGTCGTCCGCACCCCGGCGATGAACATGGATATCATTCCGACGCTCGCCGACCTCTGCGGCCTGCCCAAGCCCGCCGGCCTCGAGGGCAGCAGTCTGTTGCCGGTGATGCAGGGAAAAGACGACGGCCAGAACCGGATTGCGCTGTCCGAAAACTACCGGGGCAATTTCGCGGGCCGCATGATTCGCACCGCGAAATGGAAATATTTCTTCTACACCAACGGGGAGGAATACCTCTACGACCTCGAAGCCGATCCCGGCGAGGAGAACAATCTCGTCAAGGACCCGTCGCATCGGAAGCTGGCGGACGAATTGAAACAGAAAGCCTCCGCCGGATGGATCCAATCCCGCCGCGGCATCCGGGACATCGCCGGCGCACCGGCTGACGCCGATTCAAGCCCGGCCGCCACCAAGGCGGGCCGGAAGAAAAAGCGGCCTTGACCCGCCTCGGAGCCAGCCGCGCCGGCGAATCGCGCGTTCACCGCGGGCCAACCAGGTGCCCGGGACTCAATACCCCGCGGCCACATTCGTCCGTCGTGGATCCGCGAAGCCGGTCACCGTGCCGTCACGATTGAACTCGATCGCGTTGACGCCGCCGAAATGACGGCCGCGACCCGCGACCTCCGGCAGTTCCACTTTCCAACCGCGCGCCCGCAGTCCCTCGGTCGCGGCCACCGGCAACGACTGCTCGGCTTCAAATTGCTCGACCTCGCCCTTGCGAAACGCCGCTGCGAAATGCACGCGCGTGTCGCCAATCGCCGCCGCGAGCGGCCGGTTGAGCACCAACCGGTCGAGCAACACCTGGAGCAGGGCGGTCGGGATCCGGGACGCGCCCGGGACGCCAACCGCGAGCACCGGCTTGCCCCCGCGCAGCACAATGGTCGGCGCAATCGTGCTGCGCGATCGTTTCCCCGGCGCGACATAGTTCAGCTGGGTCGCGTCGGTGAAGTTGAAGTTGCTCATTGAATTGTTCATCACCACTCCCGTGCCCGGCGGCACGACGCCCGCGCCGAAGTGCAGGCTCTGAGATTGCGTCGCGCACACGATGTTGCCCTGCGAGTCGACCACGATGAAGTGGGTCGTCGCCGCCTGTGCGCTCTCGTAAAACAGCTCCTCCTGGGGCACCGCCCGGTCGGCCGCCGCGCTGGCAGCACCGCGCCCATCCGGAAACGGTAAGCGTTTTCCACCTGCGACTTTTCGCGCGGGCTCCACGGCAAACGCCCGCTCCCGGAATGCGCGGATCGAATCCGGCGCCAGCAGTTTCTCCATCAGGAAGCGCGACTCCGGCACATCGGCGACGATGCGCCACATCTCCGGCGACACGACCCGCCAAACCTGCCCGATTCGGTCGAGATTGCCGGCCGTCCGGAGCGGACCGCCCCCAAAGGAGTCATCCTCCATCGCCTTCATGATCGGCAGGAAAAGCGCCGCGCCGCTCGCCGGCGGCGGCGCGCACACCAGCCGATAGCCACGGAAATCCATCAGGATCGGTTCGGTGACCCGCGCCTCGTACTTCTCGAAGTCCTCGAGGGTGAGCACCCCTCCTCCCCGCTGCGCGGCCGCCACCATCGCCTCGGCCACCGCTCCGCGATAGAAGCCGTCGCGCCCGTGTTCGGCGAACAGTTCCATCGTGCGGGCGAGTTCTTCGTTGGGCAGCAACGTGCCGACCTCCGGCAGCGCATCCTTGGGCAGGTACAGTCGCGCAATCTCGGCATCGCCCCGGCGCAACTTGCTTTCCACCTCGGCGAAGGCGTCGCGCGTTTTGGGGAGGACGCG
>JBIJCX010000122.1:0-21863 GCA_044344465.1 Opitutaceae bacterium | reverse complement strand
CCGCCCTACGCGCCCAGCTCGGCCCAGCGCGCATACGCCGCGGCCAGCTGCGCCTCGATCTCGTGCAGGCGCGCGGTCGCCCGCGTGACCTCGACGGCGGGTTTCCTGAAAAACTGCGGATCGCCGAGCTTCTCGGTCAGCGTCGTCTGCTCCGCCTCCAGCGCCTCGATCATCTTCGGCAGCGCCTCGAATTCCATCCGCTCCTTGTTGGTGAGCTTGCGCGGTTTCGCTGGCTCCGCCGCTGCTGCCACCGCGGCGTTTTCCTTCGCCTCCGGTTTCGCTGGCTGGCCGCCAGCCAGCTTGGCCGCCGCGACCGCGGCGGCCTGCCAGTCGTCGTAGCCACCGATGTATTCGGAGATCTTTCCTTCGCCCTCGAGGACCAGCAGACTGGTGCAAACCTCGTTCAGGAAGGCGCGATCATGGCTGACCAGGAGCACCGTGCCGCCGAACTCCACAAGCAGATCCTCGAGCAATTCCAGCGTTTCGGCATCGAGGTCGTTGGTCGGCTCGTCGAGCACGAGCACGTTTGCCGGCTTGGTGAACAGCCGGGCGAGCAGCAGGCGGTTGCGCTCGCCGCCCGAGAGCGCCTTCACCGGGGTGCGCGCGCGCGCCGGCTCAAACAGAAAATCCTCGAGATACGAAATCACATGCCGGGTGCGGCCGTTGATCGTCACCGTGGTGTTGCCATCGGCCACGGCGTCCTGCACCCGCATCGTTTCGTCGAGCTGGGCGCGCAGCTGGTCGAAGTAAACGATTTCGAGCCGCGTGCCCTGCGCGATCGTACCGGCCTGCGGCGCCAGTTGGCCGAGCAGCAGGCGGAGCAGCGTCGTCTTGCCCGCGCCGTTGGGCCCGACGATGCCGATCTTGTCGCCGCGCTCGATCCGCGTGGTGAGATCCCGCACGATCCAGCGTTCGTCGTAACGGAATCCCGCGGCCTCACAGGCGATGACCTTGAAGCCGCTGCGGTCGGCCTCCTGGGCCGTGATCGTGGCTTTCCCCGTGCGATCACGCCGCGCCGCGCGCTCGGCCCGCATCTTTTCCAGCGCGTGGATGCGGTTGTTGGCCCGCGAACGTTGCGCCTTCACGCCCCGCCGGATCCACACCTCCTCCTGCGCCAGCTTCTTGTCGAACTGCGCGCGCTCGATCTCCTCGGCCTCGAGCACCGCCTCCTTGCGCACCAGAAACGTGTCGTAGTCGCACGCCCAGCCCACGAGCTTGCCGCGATCGATTTCGATGATCCGGGTCGAGAGCTTGCGCAGGAAAGTGCGATCGTGCGTCACAAAGAGCAACGCGCCGCCCCAATCCAGCAGGAATTCCTCCAGCCACTGAATCGATTCGAGATCGAGATGGTTGGTCGGCTCGTCGAGCAGGAGCAGCTGCGGATCCTCCACCAGCCCGCGCGCAAGGAGCACGCGACGTTTCTGTCCCGCCGACAGCGCGGCAAACTCGTGGCCGGCCGGCAGACCCATCTGCTCCAGCAGCCGCTCGACCCGGTCGTGGCGCTCCCAGTCGTTGTGCTGGTCATAGCTGCCGCCCTCGCCCTCGACCACCGTCTGCACCGTCCCGTGCAGGCCGGCCGGCACCTCCTGCCGCAGGGTCGAAAAAACCGCGCCGGCCTGCCGGAACACCTGGCCGACATCGGGGTTCAGTTCCCCGGCGATCACCTTCATCAAGGTGGACTTGCCGGCGCCGTTGCGGCCGACCAGACACACGCGTTCGCCGCGGTCAATCTGGAGATTGACGCGATCGAGCAACGGCGCACCACCGAAGCTCAGGCTGACATCGAGAAGACTGACAAGGGCCATGGGAACCCGCCAACGTGGACGACCTTACCCCCCCAGCGCAAGGCCGGCGTTCGGCGGCGGCGTTATCCCCCAAGGCAGGGTCAAAGTCGTTCTCGTTCCTCGTAATCTTTCTCTTTCCTCTTTCTCTTACTCTTTCTCTTCCGCGCCGAACCCCTGACGAACGAGAAAGATGAAGAGAAAGAGGAAAGAGAAAGATCGGCAGATCGGCTTTGATGCCGCCCCGTGGTCACGCCCCTGCCCACACCCACCCTTGCCATGAGTGGGTCGCGCGGCACGATTTTGCCCGCATGCCCTCGCCCATCGTGCCGCGCTACAACGTCCTCGGCGTGGGCGTATCCGCGCTCACGTTGGCCCGGGCCAGCGAATTAATCGTTGGCACGCACGGGCAGCTCCGCCGCGGCTACGTGTGCCTCGGCACCGCCCACGGCCTCACCGCGGCGCGAGCCGACCCGGAACTGCGGCGAATTTTCAACCAGTCATGGCTCACCACGCCGGACGGGATGCCGCTGGTGTGGCTCGGGCCGCCCGGCGTCGAGCGCGTTTACGGTCCCGACCTGATGCTGGCGGTGTGCGATCAGGGCCGCGCGTCCGGGCTCAGGCATTATTTCTTCGGCGGCGCGCCAGGCGTGGCGGAGGAGTTGGCGGCGCGCCTCGGCGCGCGTTTCCCGGGCTTGATCGTCGCCGGGCACTACACGCCGCCCTTTCGCGCGCTGCGCGACGACGAGATGGCGGTGCTGCGGGCGGATGTGGCGCGGACGAAGCCCGACGTCTTCTGGGTCGGGATCGGCTCGCCCAAGCAGGAGTTTTTCATGGCGCGGCACTGGCGTGAACTCGATGCGGGCGTGCTCATCGGCGTGGGGGCGGCGTTTGATTTTCACTCGGGGCGCGTGCGCCAGGCTCCACGCTGGGTGCAGCGCAGCGGGTTCGAGTGGCTGTTCCGGCTCGGCACGGAACCGATGCGGCTCGGGCCCCGTTATCTGAAGGCGAACCCGCTCTTTGCCCTGCGTGTCCTGGCGCAGCGGATCGGTTTGAGGCGGTATCCAATCGAATAAGGTGGGCCGGGCGCTCCGCGCGCGGCCGGGGTCGCAGTACGGGGCCGAGGCCGCGCCGTAAGAATTCAGTTGAGAGCTGAGGGCTGAGAGTTGAGAGCAAAACCAAAAGGTGAATTTCATTTTCAGGCGTGCTGGCGCGGGTTTCAGCTCTGGAGATCGGTCTCTCAGCTCTGAACTCTCAGCTCTCAACTGCATGGTCTTTTGGCTTAGAACAAGTTCCCCTGCTGCAGCGCGTCGCGCTTTTCCCCGTCGAGTGTGCTCAGCGCGAGGAGCTGCATGGTCGAGAGCGCCGCGAGCTGGGGATCGCGCGCGAGTGAGCCGAGCAGGAGTGCACCGGCGAGCGCGTCGTAAAGCGCGGCGTGGTAATGGCGGCGTTTCGGCGGGCAATGCTGCAAGGCCAGCCGATCAAGCTCCTCCTGCAGGCCGCACGATGCGACGAGCGCCTCCAGCCGGCCGGAATCGAACTGCGGATAAAACTGTGCGTAGATGCGCGCCGAATCGACCCACGGGCCCCAATCGACGATGCGTTTTCCGGGCCGCGCGAAGTCCGGCGAGCTGCGCGGATAGGGCCAGACCGACTTGAGCAGCGCGTTCTCAACGCCCGCATAATGCGCCGCGAGCGGGCCAAGTTCGCGCAAGCTGGAGAAATAGGTCCACTCCTCGGCGAACGGGGCGAGCGTGGCGAGTGCTGGCTCACGCAAACCGTGCACCGCGGAATCCTCGGGCCGGACCGGCCCTGTCGCGCGGCACAGCCGCGTGCGCGCGTTGACGATCTTGCCCCCGAGGACCTCCGCGACGCCGAACTCGAGGATCCCGGAGGTGCGACTGCCCTCGAAATCGACGAAGAAAATCGGTTGTTCGGTCCAAGCGTGGCCCACGGAACACACGGAACACACAGAAGGATGAAAATCCGAACCTTTTTTCCGTGTATTCCGTGTGTTCCGTGGGCAATTCTCCGTCCATGGATATCTCGCCCTACCGTACCTTCATGGTCGAGCTGGCGGAAAAAAGCGCGGAGTTCATCCGGCCGTTTTTCCGGGCGCCGGGCTTGGTGGTCGAAGCCAAGGCCGACCAATCCCCCGTCACGGCGGCGGACCGAGGCGCGGAAGAACTGATGCGGGCCCGCATCGCGCGGCGTTTTCCCGGACACGGCATCATCGGCGAGGAGTTCGGCAGCGAACGCGCCGATGCGGAATTCGTCTGGATGCTCGATCCCATTGACGGCACCAAGTCGTTCATCACCGGCGTGCCACTTTGGGGCACCCTGATCGCGCTGCTGCACCACGGCCAGCCGGTGCTCGGCTGCATTCATCAGCCCATCCTTGGCCAGATGATGCTGGGCGACAGCACGACCACGACACTCAACGGCCACCCCGTACGCGTGCGGCCGTGCGCCCGGATCGAAGAGGCCACGCTCCTCTTGAGCGATCCGCTCACGCAGAAAAAGTACCAGGACGGCGCCCGCTACGACGCGCTCGCCGGCCGCGCCCGGCTCGTGCGCACCTGGGGCGATTGTTACGGCTACCTGCTCGTTGCGAGCGGCCAGGCCGACGCGATGCTCGATCCGATCATGAACCCGTGGGACATCGCCGCGCTCATCCCGCTGATTCGCGGTGCCGGCGGCGTGATCACCGACTGGCAAGGTGGCGCGCCTTTTCCCGCCAGTTCGACCATCGCGGCCGCGCCGGAGTTGCACGCGCAGATCATTGCGGCGCTCGCACCGCAGGCGTACTGAGCTTGTGGTCGCGTGGCGCGCATTTCTGTTGAGACACAGAGGACACTGAGGAGACACAGAGGACACTGAGGTACATGAGAATAACTCTGTGTGCTCCGGTTCGAACTCGGTGCGCTCTGTGACGAGATTGAAATCCTCCTTGGTTGCGGCGGAGGCGCGCTGCACAATCTCCGGTTGCTTTGAACTGCTGAATCTGGGTTCGCTGGTGTTGCCGGGTCGGCGTCGGCCGAGCCGTAAAATCGCTACTTCTTTGGCGCCGGCGTCCCGCCGGCCGCCTCGCGCTTCGCCTTCTGCGCGGCGGCAAACTCGGCTCCCATCTTTTGCACGCGCGGCATCACCTCCGCCATGCGCCCCGCGACCACCGCTCCGAGCTTTTCCTGCACCGCCGGCTGCTTGGCCGAGAGCATCTCCCCGAGCGGCGTCGTGAAGAACGCGCCGATTTGCTCGAGCTCCTGCTTGGTGAAGACTTCGCTGTAGATCTTGCTCACGTCGGCCTTGAGCTGTTTCGGATCGAGCACCCCGAGCACCTCGTCGGTCATCCTTTTTTGAAACGCCTCCGCCTCGGCCGGATCCACGCCCTGCGCCGTCATGCGCTTGGCCACCTGCTGGAATTGCCCGGCAATCATTTTTTTCTGTTGGGCAAGGGCACGCTCAATCATCTCCTCGAAATGCATCTTGTTGAGCACCGACTCCGCGTCGGCAATCGTCGCCGGAATCGCCGCGGCAGGAGCGTCTTTCGTGGCGGCATCGGCCATGAGCGTCAGACGGTGCCCGCGGCCGTCACGCTCGACGTTAAGCACCCCGGTTTTCGGGTCGTAGCTTTTGAGCTGATACCCGGCGAACGACTCACCCAACGCCAGGAACGCGCTCGTCTTGCCCGCGCCGTCGACGAGCACGAAACGATGCTCGCGGCCGACCGTGAGCGTGGCGTTGAAGAGCGGCACCGCTTCGGCGGCCTGCAGCGAGACCGCGAAAAGAAACGTCAGCCCGGCAAACCAAGTTTTCATGGTCCGCAAGCCTGCCAAACCGGGCCTTGAATCGCGAGCGAGAAACCGGCGCCGTTCAGAAGCTGAGCGTGAGCGTGACGCGCGCGTTGAGGCCGGGCTGGGCGAAGCGCTGGAGGTCGGCGCGACCACGGTCGAGTTCCCGCACATCCTGCCAGAACCAATACTGGCGATCGGTGAGGTTGTAGAGGCCGGCGTTGGCGCGAAGGTTCCGGGTGAAATTTAGGTAGCCGGTGAGATCGAGCAGCGTGACGCCCGCGGGCACAAACTGCACGGGCATCGGCGGGCGGCCGTCCCAGAGCGCACGGATCGCGGTCGCATCCGCGCGGCGCTGGCGCGCGTGGGTGGTGGCGGTGAGGCGCAGGCCCCAGCGGTCGGTGGCGGCGTAGCTGAGCGCGCTGACCCACTTGGGCGGCTCAATCGAGTTGAGGGGCGATCCGGCCTGGAGGTTGTCGCCCCGGGACCAGGCCAGGGAGTTCGACCATGTGGTGCCCGCCAGGGATTTTTCGTAGTGGCCGAGCGGAAGCTCGACCGTGACCTCGGTCCCGTGGATGCGCGCGCGGCTGACGTTCTTCGACTGGTAGACGACCGGGTCGGCGGGCGAGCTGGGCAGCTGCGGATCGCGCGTCGGGCTGAAGGTGTCGATGAAGTTGGAGTAGGCGTTGTAAAACACGCTCACGACGTAGGTGGCGCCGGGACGCCGTGCGCGCATGCCGAAATCGAAACTGTCGCTCGTCTCGGCCTTGAGCGCGGGGTTGGGCCTGGTGCGATAGAAAACCGGCGGCGTGGTCAGGTTCACGATGGAACCATTGAGGTCCTCGTTGGTGGGGTTGCGGAAGCCGCGGTGGTAGCGCGCGAAAAAGGTCTCCTGCGCGCTCACGCGCCAGAGGAGGCCGACCTTGGGCGCGACCGCCCACTGATCGAAGCCCACGGGAGCCGTGCCCTTCGCGAGATTCTGGTACAGCGCGTCGTCCGTCACTCCGAGCCGGTAGTGATCGACGCGGAGACCCCAGGTCGCGACGTAGCGTTGCGCGGCATCGAGCGTCACCTCGTCCTGGGCAAAGAACGCGTAACGGGCGACCTCGCCATCGGGGATGCGCTTGAGCGGAAAATTCTCGCCCACGAAGACCCGGTTGAGAAACGCGCCGGTCACGCCGTCGTACTGCGAGAAATCCTCGTAGCGCGTCTGCCTGGTTTGGGAGCCGTCGACGCCCCAGAGGATGCGGTGCGTGCGGTCGGCCAGCTGGGCCGAGCTTTCGACCTGCACCGAACCGGAAAGCCCGCGGTTGCGGAAATCGGAATCGCGCAGGCGGAGCCGCGGCACGTAGGTCTGCGGCGCGGGGGGCGGCGGCCCGACCGGAATCGATTGCCGCGTGACGTAAGTCTCGCGCACCTTGGCCCCCTGCCACGAGAGGCGTGCCTGGACGTTGCGGAAATAACCGGAGGAACTCGTGACGTCGTAACCGAGCGTGGCGCGATCGCGGGTGATGCGCTGGCGACCCGTCTGGCCCGCGAACGTCGTCGTCACGAGACTCGGAAACGATGCCGCGGTGGTCTTGGTGAATGTCTCGCCGGTAAGGAAGAGCGTGCGGCCGGCCGCCGACGCGTAGTCGACCCGGAAGAGGCCCGCGTCGATCGTGAAGTTCGAAGGATCGGCGGGATAGTTGCCTTCGGGCTCGGCTTGGTGCCCCTCGCGGCGCGTAGCCGTGGCGACCGCGGCAATTGGACCCGAGCGCGCGGCGGCGCTGGCGGTGTGCGTCCATTCATCGGTCGCGGAGGCGTAGGTCGAGGAGAGACCGGCGAGCCACTCACGTTTCGCCGCAGTCAGCAGGGCCGTGGGCGCGGGACTGAGAAACGAGAGTACGCCCCCGACGGCGTCAGAGCCGTAGAGGGCGGACGCGGAGCCCTTGAGGATTTCCGCCGTGCGATAGAGCGAGGGCTCGAAGTAGTCGCGGCCGATCAGCTGTGCGTTGCCGAAGGTGAACTGCTCCGGCTGGCGCACGCCGTCCACCTGAATGAGGACGCGGTTGCCATCGAGGCCGCGGATGTTGAAGGAGCGGGCGGCCGGGAAATTGCGCGGGGCGTTGCCGGTGGCGCCGAAGGCCGCGGGCGCCGAGACGCCGGGCTCGCCCCGCGCGAGATCCCGCAGCGATGAGACCGGGCTGAGCAGGTCGTTGAGCCGGATGACGGAAATGCTCGCCGCCACGTCAGAAACGGGCTGCGCGATCCGGGTGGCGGAAACGGTGATCTCGTCGAGGGCGACGACGGGATCCGACGCGAACTGCGCGAACGCGCGGCTGCCGGACGCAAGCACGGCGGTCGCAAGGAGGAGGAAAGATCGCAGGGTGGTGGTGGGCATGGTGGCAAAGGATCGGATCGAGCCTGTTTCAAAATCCGCAGGCGCAACGCGATGCAACCACGGAGTGTGTCACGGGTGGACTCCAAGAGCAGCACGACGCTTCAACCCGCGCCACCAATACCCGGAGAATCCGAGCGCGGGCGGAAGCTCCGCGCCACGGCTAATTCCAATTTGCTTTCAAGATGAGATGATTTTTGTAGGGGCGTCGCTTGACGACGCCCTCGGGCGCCGACGAGCAGCGCCCCTACAATGCGAATCCTGCGGCTCACGGTTAAGCTCAACTTGAACGCGAAATGGAATAAATGGATCGAGCTCAGGCCCGCGCCCGCCGCGGCCGGCGGCGCGGCGACCATTCGGCCGTGATGAGCGAGGTGAAACCGCCGCGCGCCTTCCAGTCCGCGATAACCGTCAGTGCCCGCGGGCGCAGCACGGCGCCGAGATCGTCGCAAATCCTGTTCGTCACCGCCTCGAAGAAAATCCCCTCGTTGCGATACCCGTGAAAGTACAGTTTCAGCGACTTCAGCTCGACGCACGTCTTGTCCGCGATGTAGCGCACGGTGATGGCCGCAAAGTCCGGGTGGCCGGTGACCGGGCACACCGACGTGAATTCGTGGTGCGTGTGTTCGATTACGTAATCGCGCCCGGGAGCGGGATTCGGGAAGGTTTCGAGGATTTTCGGGTCGGCCATGGGCGCGCAGTAGGAAGGATCAAGGAACAAGGATCAAGAAACGACCGCCGTCGCCGTCCCTGCCCGATCGCTCGAAAACCGCGGCGCCGATCAGGTCAGACTCCTGCCGTGGGAATTCAGGCTAGGCGAACCGCCGCGCGAACAGGATCTGGAATTTCTGGCCCAGGTGCGTGGGGTGCAAGAGCTGGAGCAGGGACAATTTCCGGCGGCTGAAGCGGGCCGCATCTTCGGCGCTGGCCCGGGCGATGAAACGGCCGGCGTGCCGGATGAAGAAGGCTTCCTGTGACTCGATGGGGGCCGGGACAAACCCGTGGCGCTCCAGCTCCGCCGCAAGCCAGTCCCAGCAAATGTGGCACGTCAAATCCTGTTCCCCGGGGCGGGCGAGGAGATCGTTTGACTGGGTGTGGCGGAAGTAGGCGCGGGCGGTTCCAGCCGGGGTGGCCTCGGTGAGCTCGCGCCACGACTTGCCATAATCGGCGGCCACGAAAAGTCCCGACCAGGGTCCGGCGGCGATCCGCCCGGCCAGCGTGCGCGCGGCGAGCGGGGCATCGATCACGTAGCCTTCGATGGCGCTATCCGGCAACGGTGCCGGGGTGGCGTGGGCGAGTTCGACCAGGGCGAGTCCGCCCTCGGCGCAGGCAACGCCCAGTTCGCGCCAGGCGCCGCGGCGAAAGACAAAGCGATGAAACGGCTGGGCATCAAAAAGCTCGTTCGAGAACACGATGCATCGACCCGCAAGCGCGGGGGATTCACCGACCCCGAGAGTTCGAACCCCGGCGAAGGGGTGATCGACACCGGTGAGCACACCGCCACCCGGGCCGGTTCGCCCTTCGGCCGGCGCGGGTTCCGCACCGATCTCGATGAAGGTGAATTCACGCGGATCCGCGCCCCCGAGCAAATCAACGCACGCGGCGGCAATCAGTTCGCCGAAGACGGGACCACTGGTGCTGGCGGTGAAAAAATCTGTTTCCGGGCCGTAGCCGATCCGGGGGCGCGGGCGGCGGTAGTATCCGAGGGTGGGATGGTAGAGGGCGAGCGCCATGAACTGCGCGAACGTCATCGCGCCCGAAGGGCCGGCATGGGTGCGAAACACCGGGAGAAACTCCGGCGCGGGCGCGGGTGGGGAGGGAGTAGACGAACCCATTTACAAACCGAAGCGGATGCCCACAGTGAACGGCATGTTCAAACGGATTCTCACCCTCGCCGCCGGCATCGTGCTGGGCGTGGCGCTCTCGGTGGCCGGGCTGCGCGTGGCGGCGACCTGGAATCTGTTGCCGAACCGGGAGCTCTCGCGCAGTGCGAACTACGTGAAGGATGTGATGCGGCTGGTGAACGAAAACTACGTCGATGAAAAGGCCGCCGCCTACCCGCAACTCGCGCGCCACGCCCTGCACGGCATGCTCGAATCGCTCGATCCACACTCCGAGTTCCTCGAAATGAAGGACAACGCGGAATTCGAAGAGGAGCTGACGGGCGAATTCGGCGGCGTCGGACTGCAGGTCGAAACCCGGCAGAATCGCATTGTCGTCGTCGCCACCCTGGCCGGGACGCCGAGCGAGCGCGCGGGCATCCAGCGCGGAGATGAAATTGTGAGCGTTGACGGCCGGGCGGTCGAGTCCACCGCCAGCGTCGATGGCATTGTGAGCCGCCTCCGCGGCAAACCGAAAACCAAGGTGCTCGTCAGCCTGTTCCGGCCCGCGACCCAGAACACGCTGCAGCTGACGCTCGTCCGGGAAGTGATCAAAATCGAAAGCGTGCGCGGCGCCCGGGTGCTCGAGGACGGCATCGGCTACGTGCAGCTCACCGAGTTTTCCGACCACACGGCCGAACAATTCCGGCAGGCCCTTTCCGATCTCCTCAAGCAGGGCATTCACAGCCTGATCCTCGATCTGCGCAACAATCCGGGCGGCCTGCTCGACGCGGCCGTCGAAGTGGCCGAGCCGTTTTTTCGGAAGAACGAGCTGATCGTCTACACCCAGGGCCGCAAGCCGGCGGACCGGGAGGAATTCCGCGCCGAGGTCAATGGCGATCCGATTGTGCTGCCGCTCGTGGTCCTGATCAACGCGGGCAGCGCCAGCGCGGCGGAGGTGGTGACGGGTGCGCTCAAGGATACGCATCGCGCGGTCGTCGTCGGCGAGCGATCCTTCGGCAAGGGCTCCGTGCAGGCGGTTTTCAAACTGGAGCAGGGCGAGGGGATGCGGCTCACGACGGCCCGTTACTACACGCCCGGCGGCGTCAGCATCCACGAAAAGGGCATCACGCCCCACGTCGAGGTCGTGATGACTCCGGAGGAGGACGCCAAGCTTGCCCGCCAGCGGTCGCGCGCCGACCTGGCCGAGCCGGGCGATTTCAAGGAGCGGTTCGGTTTCGAACCGGTGGTCGACCGCCAGATGGAGGCGGCCGTCGCGGTGCTCAAGGGCTTGCGCCTGTTCGGCGGTTACGCGCTGGGACCAAGCCGATGACGGGCGGCGGAATGATCCTCGCGCTCGAGAGCTCATGTGACGAGACCGCGGTGGCGGTGTTCGATCCGGCCCGCGGCATCGTCGGCGAATGGGTGCAGAGCCAGATTGCGCTGCATGAAAAACACGGCGGCGTCGTGCCCGACCTCGCGACGCGCGAGCACTTGAGGAATTTCGCGCCGCTGCTGCAGCGGGCCCGGACCGAGGTTGGACTGGAAGGCGTGGACCGGGTCGCGGTCACGAATGGTCCCGGACTGGCGGCATGCCTCGCCATCGGCGTGGCGGCGGCGAAGTCACTCGCGCTCGCACTGCGCGTGCCGGTGGTTGGCGTCAATCACCTGCGCGGTCACGTGTGGTCGGCGTTTATTCCGCTGCATGCCGCGGCCCCGGCCGAGTTTGAGCTGCGGCTGGCCGGCTTGTTGCCGCACCTCGGCTTGATTGTGTCGGGGGGCAACACGCTGTTGTTCACGCTCGATGGCGAGCGGCGGATTGCCGTGCTCTCGTCCACGCGCGACGACGCGGCCGGGGAGGCGCTCGACAAGGGCGCGAAACTCCTTGGCCTGGGTTATCCGGGCGGCCCGCTGATCGAGCAGCTCGCGGCCGGCGGGCGCACGGACGCGTTCGACTTTCCGCGGGGCATTGGCCGGCGCGACGAACTGGATTTCAGTTTCTCCGGGCTGAAGACGAGCCTTCGTTATCTGCTCGAAAAGATGTCCGCCGACGACGTGCGGCTGCGCCTGCCGGATTTGTGCGCGAGTTATCAGCAGGCGGTGATCGACGCGCTCGTCCGGAAAACGCGCGCCGCGCTGCGACAGGGCGAGGGCCAGTTTCGGAGCCTGGGTCTGTCGGGTGGGGTGGCGAACAACCGGCGATTGCGGGCGACCCTGGAGCAGGAGGCCGGGCGGGAACGGATTTCATTTCTCGCGGCCCAGCCCATCCACACCGGGGACAACGCGGGCATGATCGCGTTTGCGGCGTGGGCCGATCGCACCGGAGTCGATGCCAAGTCCGGGATGGCCCTGCGGATCGAGCCGAGTGCGGCCCTGGCCTAAGCCGGATCCCTGCCGTCGAAGAGGTGGGCCGACGGACGCGCTCATGGCCGCGCGCGGAGCGCCCGGCCCACCCATTTGTGCCCGTCGGCTCACTGCCAAATCGGCGTTCGACGGCATGGATGCGGCTACGTTGAGGGTCCGCGGGCGGCGACGACCTCGAAGGCAATCGCGGGCACGGACCCGAGCGGGACGCGCTGCGCCGTGGCCTGCTTCTTCGGTTGCTTCGCGCCGGTGCGCTCGCCCACCGCGGTGAGGATCAGGTTGCCCTGCAACCCGGGCTTCGCCTTCGCCGCGTCGCAGGCCAGCACAATTGCCACCACGTCGCCGCGCACCGACGAACTCTGCACGGTGATCCCCTCGGGCGGATCCGCGAGCGCGAGTTGCACCTTGCCCACGCCGCGCGCGGAGGGGGTCGTGATTTCGATGCGCGCGGTGCCGCCCGCCGGGATCCGCACGGGACCACGGGTCAGCACCCGGCAGTTCCCGCCGCGCCCGGAGACCTGAACCATGAGCTGCTTGGACGTTACGAGATGGCGGTAGAAAAACGCCTGCATCATGTCCTCGGCCGGCGTCGCGGTGTGCGCCACGGTGCGGGCTTGAATCGTTGCCAGTCCGACCACCGCGAGCTCGATCGGCTCGTCCTGCGGCATCGACGGCACGGCGAGGGTGAGCTGCACTTTTTCCTGGTGCGCGGGAATCCGGGCGCCGCTCAACGCGAACCCGCGCGGGGCATCGCGCAGGCCGAGCATGATCTCGCCTTCGAAGCCGTCGCGGCGCAGAGCGTAAACCGTGATCGGCACATGGGTGCCGGCGCGCGCATTGATGGTCGACGGCACGACGCGCAGGTCGAAATCGGGCCGCGGCGGACCGACGCGCAGCCGGTAGCCGAATTCCGCGCCGCCGCGGTGCTGGGCATCGGTGACGCGCAGGTAATAGGTGCCGTCTTCCGGCAGCGTGACACTGAGCCGGGAATCCGCGTGATGGGTCGTGAGCCCGGCGCCCTTGTCCTCATGGTCGTCGTTGAACGCCAGTTGCCGGCCGGCCGCATCGGTCAGCTTGAGCACGGAGTCGAGGGGCGAATTGAGCCGGCGCGCGAAGATTTCGGCAATGAACTCGGTGCCGCGCCTGCCGGTGAATCGAAACACATCCTCGTCGCCGGCCCGGTCGATGCGACCGTTGACGATCATCGGGAGCTCGAGCGGTTGCGCGGCGGCGGGAGTTTCGTTCGGCTCCGTCTCCCGGCAGTCGGGCTGCGCGTCCAGGGCGAACCGCACGGAATTGGAGAGCACGCCCTGGTTGCGCACCGAGAGGAGAAACGTGCCCGGCGCCCGGTTCTTCGTGTCCACCGCCAGCGATTCGATCGGGAGATTCCAGCCGGCGATTTCGAAATTCGCGCGCTCCTGAAACGCGGACCCCAGGGGGAAGACACTCGTGACGAACGGCAGCTCGCCAATCGCGATGCGGTAGACGAAGTCCTCCCGCCCGCGATAGATCGAGTCCTTGATCTCGATCGTGTAGTTGCCGTCCGCCGGGATGGCGTAGGACAGCACCGGATCGGGATTGAAGCGAAAATCGTCATCATAGGCGACTTCGCGGCCCTGGCCGTCGTAGAGTGCGAGCGTGGCCTGAAACCAGCCGGGCACGGCGTCAGCGAGATAGGGAATCAACGCCCGCGCGCTGGCGGCGACCGTCAACCGCTGGCCTTGGCGGGCGGAGAACTGGAACCGGTCGGTCTCCCCCGGCAGAACTTGTCCGTTAACCGTTGCCGGCAGCGTGATGGCCATCGGCGGCCTGGTGCGGCGGTTCGGCGGGCCGGCTTTGCGATTCGGTCCGGCGGGCGCCGGCTGGTTCGTCGCGGAGACGGCCGGTTCGCTGAATTCGGGCAACTGACCGACGCAACACACCATGGGATTCGACAATCCCGTCGGCGTTTTCAACCGCACCTCGCGCTCGCCGGGTGTCGCATCCGGGGCGAGCGTGACCTCGAGTGTCACGGTCTCCGCGAGCGCGGGGTTGACCTGCCGGTTCTGTCGCTTGGCGATCATCACGCGCAATTCGGCCAGCGTCTTCTCGTCGTCGGCGGTCCAGCCTGATTTGGCGGAGGCACCGGTCCCGCCGCTCGCGGATTTTTGCGTGCCGGCGCGCTTGTCCTGGAGTTGCTGGATCTTTTCCCGGGCATCGTTGAATTCTTTTTGCGTGAGCGGGCGATCGTAGCCGATGACGCGGGCTTTCACCCCGGAGCCGGAAATGTAAACGGCGCTGGCGCCGTTCAGGCTCTGGCCGCCAATTGCGACGGTGAACGTCGTGCCTTGCTGGCCGCCGGCCGGATAAAGGTAACCGATGCGGGGCATGCCGCGCTGGCCCGTGGGCTGGGCGACGACGCCCGGAGCCAACGCCAGCATCGTCAGCAGGACCAGGCAACCGATGGCGAAGCGCGGCCGGTTGCCAGTTGCCGGTGGGCGGGCCCGGAAGAATCGGATCGAAAAGCTCACGGTGAGGGGATGGCTGCTCACATGATCTCCGAAAGCCGGCTGCCACGCTGCTCGTTGTCCGCGACCGCCGGCATGGCGCGCACGTCCAGGCCCTCGGGATGCGGCAGCTTCGCATTCGGATCGATGCCGAGGAGCTCGTACACGCTGCCAATGACATCGCTGGGTTGCACGGGCCGGTCCGCCACTTCCTCGCCGCGCGCGTCCGAAGCGCCGAGGACGCGCCCGCCCTTGAATCCGCCACCGGCAATCAGCGTGGAAAACACCTTGCCGAAATGGTTGCGGCCCCCGTTCCACGGCGCTTCCCACAGGATCTTGGGCGTGCGGCCGAACTCACCGCCGGCCCACACGACCGTGCTCTCGAGCAGGCCGCGCTGGGCCAGGTCCGCCAGCAGGGTCGCCAGCCCGCGGTCGAGCTCCGGCAGCTTGCGCCGCATGATCTGGAAATGCTGCTTGTGCGTATCCCAACCCTTGTAGTTGATGGTTACATACGGCACGCCGCGTTCGACGAGCCGGCGCGCCATCAGGCACGACTGGCCAAACGTGTTGCGGCCGTAGCGTTCCCGGACGTCGTCCTTTTCCTGCGCGAGATCGAACACCTTGCCCGCATCGCCGAGGATCATCTCGTAGGCGTCCTGCTCGCACTGGCCGAGCGCGGCGAGCCGGGGATCGCCCGTCTTCATGGCGCGTTCGAGCGTGTTCAGCTGGTGCAGGAGTTCGCGGCGCGACCGCTGGTGCTCATCCGTCACCCCTTGGGCCACGACCCCCTCGACCATGAACCGGTTCGCCCCCGGATCGCCGCCGGTCGCGAACGGCTTGTAGCGTGAGCCGAGAAAACCGGCTTCGGAAAACCGGCCCTGCAACTCGGTCAGCACGATATAGGGCGGAAGCAGCCCCTTGTAGCCGGCGTCGTATCCCTTGAAGAGCGACACCACCGCGCCGACCCCGGGAAACACATCGCGACCGCCCGACGGCCGGCCGGTCTGCACGGTGTAGGATGCGGTTTCGTGCCCGTTGATGCCGTGGCTCATGCTGCGGATCAGCGCGTACTTGTCGGCCTGCTTGGCCAGCAACGGCAGCAGCTCTCCGATTTGGATGCCGCTGACGTTCGTCGGAATCGCCGTGGTCAACGGACCGCAGTAATCGTTTCCGGCGCCCGGCTTGGGGTCGAAGGTGTCGATGTGGCACGGGCCGCCCCACAGCCAGATTTGAATGACGGATTTGGCCTTGGTCGCGGGCTTGGCGGGGGCGGGCGCGGCGAAAACGCGGGACGGCAGCCGATCGGCCAGGAGCAGTCCGGCGGTGCCGAGCAACCCGAGCCGGATCGCCTCGCGCCGGGTGACACGCGGATTGTCCAGGCCGAACATCTGGATTTCCGTATCCAAATTCCAGCGGCGGGGATCTTCGCTATGATGAGGGGTCATGGTGGCAAATGGGAGGAGCGGGTGGCGGCAGGCGTGGTCAAAGTGGTTTCCGCACGACAGAGGAAGAAAGGCTCCGACGGCATGGTCACGGCTTAGTGGCGGTAGAGGAATTCCGCGCTGTTGATCAGCGCCCAGGCTAGATCCTGCGTGGCGGCCCGGGCGTCGGCGCCGGCAGATTTCGCATGGGCCTGCACAATCCGGTGCTCCTCCTCCGTGGCGGGGCGGGAGAGGATCGTGAGATAAAGGGTGTCCACGGTCTGGCGCGGCCCGCCGCGCGCGCGCAGGAGGGCCTGGATTTTCGGACCCTGCTCGAGTTTCCGCTGGATGTGCGTGGAGTTGAGGAGGTGGAGCCGCTGCGTGGCGGTGATGCCATTGTTGCGCTCGGTCTCGAGGCCCGTGTCGCGCCCTGGCCGGCCAAACATTTCGAGAAACGAGCTCGTGATGCTGCCATCGGGCAGTGCGATCGAGCGCTGGTCCTCGGGCACGAAGGTGAACGGCTCCGGGATCGCGCTGGAATACCGTTCGGTCGTGCCGGTGATTTCGTTGAGCGCGTCAATCAGCACCTCCGCCTCCAGCCGGCGTGGCGCGTAGTAGGCAAAGTTCGCCTCGGCCGCGGGATGGTCGCTCCGCGCGAGCGAGGAGAGTTGGTAGGTTTGCGAGTTCAGAATGAGCCGGAAGAGCGCCTTCACGTCGTAGTGCGCGGCGATCAGTGTCTGTTCGAGCAAGGCCAGGAGCTCGGGGTTGGCCGGCGGGTTGTCCGGCCGGATGTCGTCCGGCTCGTGCACAATGCCGCGGCCCAGGAGCCAGCTCCAGGCGCGGTTCGCGATCGCGCGGGCAAACCAGGGGTTCTTCGGCGCGATGAGCCAGTCGGCAAACACCTCGCGCGGATCACGCCCCGGCAGGAGCTGAACCGTGCTGCCGTCCGGCAGGGTGGCAGGGGTGGAAGCCGCGGCTGGCGCCTTGTTCGGATCGAAATGGACGATCTCCTCCTTCCATTCGGAGGTCGCCTTGTAGCCGAGCTGAGTGAAGAACGCCGTCAGGCCGGCCTGCTGTCCGGCCGGCCATTTTTCGGCGCGGGCGCCCATGAACGTCAGCGCCACGGTGCGGGCGATCGCCGCCGGCTCCTTGCTCTGGGCCGCGCGGTAGAAATTGACCTGGCCAACCCGAAAGTTGCTCCCGTTGGCCGTCAGCAACTCGCGCGCGAAACGGTCAAACGGCAGGTTGTCGCGGATCGCTGTATGGATCCAGCGGTGATACGCCTGCGCCGCGTTCGGCCAGAGGTTGATCGGAAACTCGGCCTTCACGCGGAGCAGATCGCTCCACTTCATCGTCCAGTAGTCGGTGAACTCGTTACGGATCAGCAGGGCCTCGATGAGCGCGCGGCGTTTCTCGGGCCGGCGATCCTGCAGGAACTGTTTGGCCTCGGTGGCCGTGGGCAGCGTGCCGATGACATCGAGGAACGCGCGGCGGACAAACACCGCGTCGGAGCACACATGGGCCGGCTCGATGCCCAACTGTTGCAGGCGGCCAAAGACCAGTTCGTCGATCCGACCTTCCGGGCGCGGCGGCGCGGCCCGTTCGTAGGGGTTGGCCGGGGTGACCGGGGCGGGGGCGGCCGGATCAGCCGCGCTCACAACGGCGGCCATGCCCGCGCAAGCCAGCAGCACCGGCATAAGCCGGATGCGGAACTGGGCCGGCGGCGATGAGGCGCCGGGATGAGGGAATGGGCCGAGGCACAACATAGGGTGAAACCAAGAAACGCGGAGGTGCACCGTACCCGCGCGTGGCGGAGTGTGACGCCAGCATGCCGGGATCGCTACGCCGGCAGGGCCCTTTGAATTCAGGCTTATGCGTCGTATTCCCACCCATGTTAACTCGGTCGCGGACGATGCCTTGATTGGTCAGACGGGTAACGCGGCGATATGCGGTGCGTCTGATGGCCATGAATTTACACCCTGTTGAATTGGAGACGCCTGGAGCAGACCCGGCGTCGGCCCCATCCCCTGGCGTGGTGATGGGAGCCGCTTCCCAGATGGGCGAGTTTGTCCTCACCGAGCGAATGCGGGCGGATGAGCCGGTCGCGGAGGTGTTTCGGCGGCTCTCGGATCAGCTGCGGCAGAAGAAGGCCGAGTTGCTCGGCCTCATGGTTTACGGCCGGCTCGAGGCTTATGAGGAGATCCAACAAGCCATGCGCCAGGGGCTCGGCGAAACCAACTGGCCGGTGACTTGGGTTGAAGGCGCCAGTTGCGACGGGTTGCCGCTCGCGGGCGTGCAGGCGTTTGCGATTAGCGGGCGCACGGTGTCCCGGATCAGGCTCGGCAACCGGATTGTCGCCTCGGTTTTCGAAGACGGTGGTGCGCGGCATTGCCTGTTGGGCGGGCTGGGCCCGACGGCGGTGTTGCTTCGGCCGCCTGCGCAGGTGCAGCAGCTCTTTGGCAACCTCGAATCGGCGCTCGATCTCGCGGGGTTCGAATTGGCCGACGTGGTTCGAACGTGGTTCTACAACGACGACATTCTGGCCTGGTATGACGAGTTCAACCGGGTGCGCTCGGCGCATTATGCGAGTGTGCGCTTCCGCACCGGTTCCCTGCCGGCGAGCACGGGGGTTGCGGCCCGCAATCCGGCCGGGGCGGCGCTGGCGGTCGCCGCCTGGGCGGTGCAGTCGCTGGACGGAAGCCCATGTGCCCGCGAGGTCGGTTCTCCCCTGCAATGTCCGGCCCCGGCGTATGGCAGCTCGTTCAGCCGGGCGATGGAAATCGATTCCGGCGGCTGGCGCCGGTTGCTGGTTTCAGGCACCGCCAGCATCCATCCCGGCGGAGAGACCGCGTGGATCGGCAACGCCCAGCGCCAGATTGACCTCACGATGAAGGTCGTGGGCGCCATCCTCCAGTCCCGGCGGATGACGTTTGGCGACGTGACGCGCGCGACGGCCTACTTCGAGGAGCCGGCATTCAAGCCGCTGTTCGACTCGTGGTGTGCCGAGCATGATCTGCGCGACCTGCCCGTGGTGCCCGTGCATTGCGACATCTGCCGCAAGGATCTCCTGTTCGAGATCGAGCTCGATGCGGTGGCGGCGAGCGCGACGCCATAGCGCGGCCCTATTTCCCGGGGAAAAGTGCCTTCATCGCCGCGGCGTTCGCCGCGCAAAGCCCGCGTTCGGTGATGAACCCGGTGACCAGCCGCGCGGGGGTGACATCGAACGCTGGATTCGCGGCGGGGCTGCCCTCGGGCAGGAGGGCAACGCTGGCGATCGTGCCGTCGGGCAGGCGACCGGCGATATGCGTGACTTCGCGCGGAGGGCGTTCCTCGATCGGAATTTCGCGCCGGCCGTCATGCAGGGACCAATCGATGCTCGGCGAGGGCGCGGCGACGTAGAACGGCACGCCGTTGTCGTGCGCCGCCAACGCCTTCAAGTAAGTTCCAATCTTGTTGCAGACATCCCCGCTCGCGGTCGTGCGGTCCGTGCCGACAATCACGAGATCGACCCGGCCGTGCTGCATGAGGTGGCCGCCGGCGTTGTCGGCGATCACCGTGTGGGGCACGCCATGGTTGAGCAGCTCCCACGCGGTGAGGCTGGCGCCCTGGTTGCGCGGGCGCGTTTCGTCGACCCAGACGTGTACGGGCAAGCCGGCGTCATGCGCGGCGTAAATCGGGGCGGTGGCCGTGCCAAGGTCGACGGTGGCGAGCCAGCCGGCGTTGCAGTGGGTGAGAATGTTGACGCGTTCACCGGTGTTTTTGCGGGCGGCGATCGCCTGGATCAGCGGCAGGCCGGCGGTGGCGATCCCCCGATTCAGGGCCACATCTTCGTCGCAGATTTCCAGCGCCAGCTGGCGCGCGGCGTCGGCCCGGGCTGCCGGTGGGAGGGTGGCGACGAGCGCACGCACGCGGTCGAGCGCCCAGCGGAGATTCACCGCAGTCGGGCGGGTGGCGAGCAGCGTCGCGTGGGCCTGGGCGAGTCCGGCGTCGGTGGCATCGCGGCTGAGGGCCAGCCACATCCCCCACGCGGCCGTGGCGCCGATCAGGGGAGCGCCGCGGACGAGCATCGCGCGGATGGCGTGGGCGGTGTCCTCCAGCGATGTGAGCCGCGCCATCGCGAAGGCATGAGGAAGCTGCGTCTGATCGATGATTTCGACGGAGCCACCATCGGCGGAGGGCCAGATCGTGCGGTAGGGTAGGCCGGAGACATTCATCCGGCGGGAAAATTGGGCGGCGCGGGGGCAGGATGCAATGCGACTCCGGCCGGACCGGGCAGGCGGAAGGGACCAGGCGCGGACGCCGGAGTACATCCGATCGCGGCCTCCCATCGGGCATTTTTCAGGGATTGCGCGGCGCGAGATTTCACCTGACGGTCACAGGGAATGGGAGCTTCCGCCCCGGCGGCCGTGATCCGCCCCGACCTTAACCAGCGCCGGCGTCGGCTCTTGTTTCGGCGCTCACTTTTGCTGGTGGCGTTGTACGCACTGCCGCTCGCGGGGCTCGCGATCTATTTTCTCACCACCGGGCTGAACGACAAACTCGACTTCGCCGCCCGCGAGCGCGCTGGCCTCGCCTATCTCCGGCCGATCATGCGGGTGTTCGGCGGCCTGATTGAAGCGGCGGGCGCGGCCGCCGAGGCGCCTGGGAATACGCCGTCCGGCACCCGACTCGAGGCGGATTTTGCCGCGCTCACCGCCGCGGAAGCCCGCCACGCCGCCGCTCTTGGCCTGCCCGACGGCCGGGTCGCCCGGTTGCGTCAGGCCTGGAGCGCAGCTCGCGACTCCGGGGTGCGGCAGGCGGCGGTCATTCAGTCCCTACGCGAGTTCGTCGCCACCGTTGGCGACAATTCCAACCTCGTCCTCGATCCCGATCTCGATTCCTATTACCTGATGGACATCGCGGTGGCGGCGCTGCCGGCCCACATGGAGCGGCTCCTGCAGGTCCGCCAGTCGCTCGTGGCCCCGTTGCGCGATGGCTCGTGGAGTCTCGAGACCCGGACGCGCGCGGCGCTTTACGCGCAACTCCTCGACGAGGCGGACCTCGATCGGATCGAGCGCAGCGCTGGCATCGCTCGCCGGGAAAACGCCCGGGTCCGCACCGCCGCCGGATTCCAGCGGGATTATACTGCCTCGCTCGACGCCTTTCTGGGCCCGCAACGCCGCCTGGCGGGCGCGCTCCGGGAACTCAACGCTTCGGATCGCCCCACCTTCGATGTGCGGACCTTCGAGCATCTGCTCGGCGAGTCGGACCGGGCCGCGGTTCGCCTCTGGGACGCCACCGCCGATCAACTCGACGCGCTGCTGGCCGGGCGGATCGCGCACTTCCAGGCGCAGCGCCGCAAGGCCCTGCTGACATCCCTTGGCGTGCTGCTCCTCATGACCCCGCTGGCGTGGCTGGTCCTGCGCAATCTCGTCGGCCCGGTGGTGCAGGGTTTCGTGGATGACGCGCTCGCCCAGCAGAAGCTGGCCGAATCTGCCCAGGCCGAGGCCGCCGGGCATTCGCTGCGCCTGCGGCAAATGCACGAGGCGCTCGATGATCATTGCGCGGTGGTGGTGACCGATCCCGCGGGGCGCATCCTCGCGGTCAACGAGCGGCTCTGCCATATGACCGGCTACCGGCAGGAGGAGGTCGTGGGCCAGACGCCGCGGCTCTTCAATTCCGAGCTGCACCCGCGCGAGTATTTCGGCGCCCTATGGTCGGCGTTGAGGGCCGGCCAGGTGTGGCGCGGCGTCATCCGGAACCGCACGAAGGATGGCCGGCTGTACTGGGTCGACGCCACGATGTTTCCCTTTCGGGATGCCGACGGCAGGCCGTGCGAGT
>JBIJCX010000419.1:0-6788 GCA_044344465.1 Opitutaceae bacterium | reverse complement strand
ACGCCCAAGTCCAATCCCCTCGACCTCTTCGCCTGGACTTAAGCGTTGAGCGTTAAGCGTTAAAAGTTAAGCGTTCCCCTCAGGCACCTTTCAGTCGGTCCATCGGAAACTCGCCCTCAAAACAGCGGCGCATTGTGAATCATGGGGTCGGGCCGTCTTCACGGTTCGCCGACAGTTCGCGGGCCGAAGCCGGCGCAAACGCTCAACGCTCAACTCTTAACGCTCAACGCCCAAGTCCAATCCCCTCGACCTCTTCGCCTGGACTTAGGCGTTGAGCGTTAAGCGTTAAAAGTTAAGCGTTCCCCTCAGGTCTCATCGGGGAGGGCCGCGGCGCCGGGGAGGTGACGATTTCCCTTTCCGTGGACGCGGGATCGGCGCAGAAAATTTTCCGGCATGAATCCCCCGACTCCGCCCGCGCCCGACCGGCCCGCGGCCGAACCCAGCGCCGCGCCGGCACCGGTCAAGCCGGCACGGCTCGCGTCCGTCGACGCTTATCGCGGACTGGTGATGTTCCTGATGATGGCCGAGGTGCTGAACCTGCGCAAAGTTTCGCAGGCCCTGCCCGAAAGCGGTCTCTGGAAATTTCTCACCTGGCATCAAAGCCACGTCGCCTGGATCGGCGCGTCGCTGCACGATCTGATCCAGCCTTCCTTCTCCTTCCTGGTCGGGGTCGCGCTTCCGTTTTCGATCGCGAGCCGCGCCGCGCGGGGCCAGTCGCAGCGGGCGATGACGTGGCACGCGGTCGGTCGGGCGCTGACGCTGGTGCTGCTGGGGGTGTTCCTGCGCTCGACCTCGCGCTCCCTCACCAACTGGACCTTCGAGGACACGCTGTCGCAGATCGGGCTGGGCTACGGCTTCCTCTTCGCGCTCGGCTTCCGGCCGGTGCGCGACCAATGGATCGCACTCGGCGCAATCCTCGCGGGCTACTGGGCGGCGTTCGCACTGTATCCGCTGCCGGGCGCCGGGTTCGACTACGCGCGGGTTGGCGTCACCCAGGACTGGCTCACCGCCAGCGGCGTTTCGGGCTTCGCCGCCCACTGGCAGAAGAACAGCAATCTCGCGTGGGCCTTCGATACCTGGTTCCTCAATCTCTTTCCGCGGGAGAAGCCGTTTCTCTTCAACGCCGGCGGCTATGCGACGCTGAGCTTCATTCCCACGCTGGGCACGATGATTCTCGGGCTGCTGGCCGGCAACGTTCTGCGCAGCAGCCGCACCGCGGGCGAAAAACTGCGGTGGTTCGCCGTGGCGGGAGTGGCCGGCCTGGCCGCGGGGGCGACGCTGGGCTGGCTCGGCCTTTGCCCGGTGGCGAAGCGGATCTGGACGCCGAGCTGGACGCTCTTCAGCGGTGGATGGTGCTTCCTGCTGCTCGGCGCCTTTTATGGTGTCGTCGATGTCCTGAAGCGCGGGCGCTGGGCGTTTTGGCTGGTGGTGGTCGGAGCCAACTCGATCGCCGCCTACCTGATCGCGCATCTGTTCGAGAGCTTCATCCACAAGAATCTGGTCACGCACCTCGGAGCCGGCGTGTTCCGCCTTTTCGGCGCCGCCTACGAACCGGTCGTACACGGGGCGGTAACGCTGTTCGTCATGTGGCTGCTGCTGCTTTGGATGTGCCGTCAGAAACTGTATCTGAAGATTTGAGTCGCGGCCCGGAGGCAACGGCGTCCGGCAGGGGATAATACTCGTCCTGCATCCGCGCCACCCGCCAGGCATGCCGGCGGTAGAGCTCCTCCCACCGGTGCGCTTCCTCGGGCGTGTAGGTGTAGAAGCCGCGGCCGTTCCGGATGCCTTGCGCCCCGCCGGCCGCCAGTTTCTCCAGCAACGGCGGGAGATGCTCGTCGCGGTTGAGCGTCGGCAGCACCGATCGCATCGCCTGCGCATAAAGCTCGGGACCGCCGCTGAGATCCATCCAGCGCAGCGGCCCGCACGCGGTGGCGAACAGGCCGATCGAGTTGCGCATCGCGCGGTCGATCGTGTCGGCATCCGCGACCCCGGTGGCCAGCAGGTGGAGCGCCTCGCGATACATCGCGTAGCCGATCCGGTTCGCGATGAAACCGGGAACGTCCTTCTCGCAGTGATACGGATCCTTGCCCACCCGGCGCCCCAGCGCCGCCGCCGCCTGCAACGTCGCCTCCGAGGTCTGCTCGCCCCGGATTAGCTCCATGAACCGGGTCACGTGGGCCGGCTCCGCCCAATGCATGCCGACAAAGCGGCCCGGATGCCTCCGACCCTGCTGCAACTGGCTGATCGGAATGGCCGAGGTGTTGCTCGCGATGACCGCCACCGGGCTGACCTCGGCCTCGATCGCGTCAAGCACCGCGCCCTTGGCGACCAGATCCTCGGCGACGCTCTCCACCACGAAGGAGCAATCGCGCAACCCGGCGTAGTCCGTCGAGGCGGTGTAGCGCGCGGGCCATTCGTCGCGCAACTGCGGATCGGCGCCGCCCTGTTCGATCAAGTCTTCGATCATCTGCGCGATCGCGGCGCGGGCACTCGTCAGCTGCGCCTCGCTGCGATCGATGGCGACGACCACAAATCCGTGGCGGAGAAAACAAGCCGTGATGCTGCGCCCGAGCAGACCCTGACCGACCACGGCCACGCGTTGCACTGTCGGGAGGTTGTTCATGACGGGGCGAGATTGAGCAGGCGGAGTGCGTCGCGGTGGATCATCGCCTCGATGGCGTCCTCCTTGAGGCGCGGCAGGCCGGTGCCCCGCGTCAGGTCGTTGAGTTTGCGCAGGCCCGCGATGGTGGCATCGACGGTGGTGAACGGGTAGTCGGTGCCGAAGAGGAGCTTGTCCCAGACACCGTATTCCTGGACGAGCATCAGGCTGTGGTAGAGCTGGAACGGCCGGTAATGCAGCGCGCTGATGTCGGCATAAACATGCGGGTGCTTGCGGATCGTGGCGATGCATTCGCCTTCGTAGGGGTGCCCGAGATGGGCCATGATGATCCGCACCTCCGGAAAGCGGATGGCGACGGCGTCGAGATGGCGCGGCAGCGTGCACTCGAGCGGCGCCTGCGCGACGAAGGTCGTGCCCGTGTGCAACAGGACCGGCAAACCGTGCCGCGTGGCGTAGTGCCAAAGTGGAGTCAGTCGGTCATCGTTCGGCCGGAAGCCGGCGTACATCGGCAGGAGCTTGATGCCGCGCAGGCCGAGCGTCTGGTGGCCGTGCTCCATCTCCGCCTCCCAGCTGGGCTGCGTGGGATCGACCGAGAGAAAGCCGATCCGCGACTCAGGGTGCGCGGCGACCTGGCGGGCCACGTAGTCATCATCCACCCACAACCCGCTGAGCCGGGCCTTGCCCCCGAAGACAATCGTCTTGGTGCCGGCCGGCGCCGCCGCAGCGTAGTCGGCCTGGCGCACGGTCAGGTCGACCTCCGCGCCGGCCCGGGCGCGGGCCGCCTGCTGGCGAAACTCCGCCGTGAAGTGGGCCGGATACTCCCACACGTGGCTGTGAACATCGATGATCATGAGAGCCTCCCCCGGGCATCGACGGGCACCGCCAGCGGCGGCTCGTTCGCCTCGCACCACCAGAGTGCGTCCTGCAGATTCACGCACGGGCAGATGTGATTCGGAATGACGGTGACGCGCTCGCCGATCTTCGGGCGCGGCTCGCAACGGGAAACGTCCACCTGCCCGTGTTCCTCGCTCAGCCGCGTGATCTTGGCCTCGGGATATTCGACGATGCAGCCGTGGCCGCTCTCGCGGGCGGGGATACACAGGTCGCTGGTAAACGTCTTCGTGCCGCCATCGATCACCACCTGATCCCTGACGGCGTCGCTCACGACGGTGCAGACGATCGTGGCCGCACAGTCCGTCAACGCGCAAAAGCCCCCGCGCACCGTGTTCATGTCGTTGAAGACATAGGTGCCCGGGCGAATCTCGGTGTAGGGTTTCACGAGGTGCGATTGAAACGCCGTGGGCGTCGATCCGCCGGAGACGATCCGCGCCTCCAATCCGTGCCGGGCCCAGAGCGCGATCGCCTCATCGAGCTGGGCCGACACGGCTTGCAGCAGGGGCCCCTGCTCGGCGGCCGGAGCCCAGATGTGTCCCGGATAGCAGAGCAGGCCGTCGAGGCGCAGGCCCTCCGTGCGGCTGACGAGTTGCGCGAGGGCCAGCGATGCCGCGGCCGTGCCCACGCCGGTGCGGCCCAGGCCAACATCCAGTTCGATCAACAGGCCGATCTTCGCGTGCGCCGCAACCGCGGCCGCGCCGAGGGCGGTGATTGCCGTCGGTGTGTCCACCGCGATCCGAACCGACGCGGTGCGCGCGAGCGTGGCGAGCCGGCGGGTGCGCACCGGATCGAGGGCGGGATACGCCACGAGGATGTCCGCGCCGGTCTCGCTCATCGCCTCCGCCTCGCCGGCTTTGGCGACCGTCAGTCCCGCCGCGCCCGCGGCGAGCTGCAGCCGGGCGAGCCGCTTGCTCTTGTGGGTCTTGGTGTGCGGGCGGAGGTGCAGGCCATGCCCGGCGGTGTAGTCCGCCATCCGCTGGATGTTGCGCCGGGCGATCGTCGCATCGACGACCAGCGCGGGGGTGGGCAGATCGGTCAGGCGGGTGGGGGAAAAATCTTCAGGAAAAGGACTCATCGCAGTTACGGGTGAGGGCTGAACCACGAGGTTACCCGTGCATCCCGCATCGGCGATGCCGAAAGTCGGGGCGGGGGCCCATGGGGCGCACCTCAGTTTCCTGCCACGCGAAGAATCCCCGTGGGTGGGCGGGCACGTCCCTGTGCCCGCATGTCTGGCACGCACGATTGCGTTTCGAATGCGGGCACAGGGACGTGCCCGCCCACCACTGACACCAGTGGCAAGAAACTGAGAGGCGCCCGTGCCCATGCCGATCCTGTCGCCACGATCGAGCGCTAACCTCGGGCAGCGGCGGCGGGCGCAAGGCACGTGGCGGGCGCATCCCTGTCCGGATGCGCCGCCGTCTCCCCTTCGCCGACAAACGCGCGGCGGCGGGCCTTCATCGCCTGCAGCGCGAGGGTGACGTCCGCCGCATCCAATATCCAGTTCATGCCCAGGGCGATCATGCGATCGACCTGCGCGTCCGTAAACAGAGCCGCGCTCAGGTGCAGTCCGACGCCGATGCCGGCCGCGCGGCAGCGCACGATGGTGGCGTCGATCAGCCGATGGAGCGCCGGGCTGTCCCACTGTTCGGGCTCCTCGAGGGATACGCTCAGATCATGCGGCCCCATGAACACCCCGTCCACGCCCTCGACGCCAATCAGGGCGTCGAGGTTTTCAAAGGCCGCGACACTCTCGATGCCGATGATGACATACTGGTGGCGGTTGAACCGGCGCAGAAAATCGCGCATGACGGGCGGGAGCTGGCGGACGCCGCCGAGGAATTCGCGCAACTGCCGGCCCTTGATCGGGCGATAGTGCACGGCACCCACGATGGCGCGCACCTCCGCCACCGTTTCGACGTAGGGCACCACGATGCCGTCGGCGCCGCCGTCGAGCGCCATCGCCGCCTCGGCCGCGCAAGGGTGCGAAATGCGGACCATCGGCGACACCCCGAGACCGCTGAACTGGTGACAAAGCAGAGCCGTGTCCGCCCGATTGACGGGCATGTGCTCATTGCAGACAAAAGCGAAGTCGAGCGGCACGCGGGCAAGCAGGCCGGGCATCAGCGCGTTGCTCAGGCCGGCAACGTGGGTGCCATAGACGCGCTCACCCCGATGCAGTTTTTCACGAATCTGTTCACCGTTCATGTGTGGCCTGGTTGGAGTTCATTCAGCGGACCGGAGAAGCGGGGCCGGCCATGACGTCCTTTGCCAGCCAGGCGGATATTTGATCGGGCCAGCGTGCGCCCTCGCCCCGATTCGCCCCGAGCTTGAAGGCGGTGTGGCCGCCTCGCTCGAGCAACCAGAGCCGGTGCTTCACGCCGGCCCGGGCATAGGCGGCGGCGATGCCCTCGGCAAACGCGGCCGGCGCCACCTTGTCATCGCGGGCCGACGCCACAAACGCGGGCGGCGTTTCGCGGGTGATGGGGAAGTCCGAGACGGGCTGGTTGTTCGGCCATGGACAGAGCAGGCCGATGAAATCGGGCCGGCAACTCAGGCGATCCACGAGCGCGGCCGCGCCGGGATCGCCGCGGTCCCAGTGGGTCGCGAGATTGAGCACGAGATGCGCACCCGCGGAGGATCCGACCATGCCCACGCGAGAGGGGTCGATGTTCCACTCGGCCGCGTGCAGGCGCGCGAGCCGGACGGCGCGTCGGGCGTCGGCCAGCGAGTCCGCGATCACATCCCGCGAAGGCGGTCGCGTGCGGTACTTGAGCACGATGATCGCCACACCCCGGGGTACGAAGTAATCCACCGTGCCCATGCCCGACGTGAACAATCCCACGCGGCTGTACGATCCGCCCGGGCAGATGATGAGGGCGACACCGGTCGCTTGCTCGCGAGGCGGCAGGTGCACGTCGAACGAAGGCACACTCACATTGCCCACGGTGCCGGCCGCATCGATGCTCTCCGCGACGGAGGTCGCGCGGTAGTTTGGCGGGTTTCCCTCCCACAAGGGCAGGTTCAACGGGGCCGCCCATGCGCCGCTGGCGATCCCGGCCACCCACAGTCCGAGCCGCAGCGCACGGCGATGGCCGTGGCGGTGGCAACGAAAACGAACGTCGATTGACGGCGGCGGCGAAAGTGGCACACCGCAGACGAAGCCAGCGCACCTCGTGCCGGGCAATCATGCGCCGCTTGTATTTTTTGGTAACAAGTAGCCGAGCGTCTCGCCGGCGACGAATTGGGGCACCAGGAGTTGGCTGCGCACGGGGGC
>JBIJCX010000418.1:0-6791 GCA_044344465.1 Opitutaceae bacterium | reverse complement strand
CCCCGCCGGGGTGGTCGAGCGCACCGCGGCGAGGGCGCCGCGTCTCCATGAAATATCCGGGCTAAGCCCGGCTATCGGAGTGAACCACGAAACACCCGAAATAACCGAAAGGATCGACGGCCGGCCTGTCCGAATTTTGTCCGCCCACGCTATTACCTTGGTGTTCTCCATGAAAAAAATCCTGCTTCCCGGCCTGGCGCTCGCGGCCTTTGCCCTCCTTGCCCCGACGGTCGCTTGGGCGCAGCCGACACCGGGGCCCAAGGCCCGGATCTTCGCGAAATACGATACGAATAAGAATGGCGCCATCGACGGGGCCGAAATCGAGATCGTGCGCAAGGCCTATGCGGCCGAACCGAAAGGCGAATTCGCGCGCTACGACCTCAACCATGACGGCAAACTCGACGACAAGGAAATCGCCGAGATCAAGCCGCCGGGCGCGAAAAAGGACGGCGACAAAAAAGGCGGCAAGAAAAAGGCCGAGGGCGAGAAAAAGACCGGGACAAAGTAACTGTTTTTATCGGGGCGCTGCTAAGAGCCTGTCCGGAGCGAAGCCGATGGGGCCCCTCGCGGGCGGCGACCAGCGCCGCCCCTACAGTCCGCACACCCAACCAGCCAAATCATGAACTCCTCACTGCGCTGCCACCTGTCCCTCGTGTTCGCGAGCCTGGCCCTGAGCCCCGCCGCCTTTGCCCAGGCGGCCAGGCCGACGGCCGGGATTGCCGACGAGATGATCCTGCTCTCCGAGTTCAATGTCTCGGAAAAATCGCTCTCGGGCTACATTGCGTCCGAGTCGGTCACCGGCACGCGCGTGGCCACGCAGATCAAGGACCTGCCCTTTGCGGTGAGCGTGATCACGAACGAGTTCATGAACGATTTCGACTTCTTCGATCTCGGTTCGGATTTCACCTACACCGCGTCGTTGAACGGCCTGGACACCCAGGGCAATTCGAACCTGCGCGGCTATGGTGGTACCTTTACGCTGCGCAACGGTTTCTACCGCCTGGGCCTGAACGATCGCATCAATACCGACCGGGTCGAAATCATCAAAGGACCGAACGCCGCGATCTATGGATCCACGTCGCCCGCCGGCCTGGTCAACTATGTGTCCAAGCGTCCCAAGCCCGCGCCGTCCCAGACGCTGCGGCTCACCGCCGGCGGCGAGGACATGATGCGCGGCGAGCTGAACGTGAACAGTCCCCTCGGATCCCTGGGGGGCGTGAAGTTCTACCAGCTCTTCAGCGCGCAGGCGGAGAACAGCGGTTCCGAGACCCGCTTCGCCAACACCAAGAAGCGCTTCATCGGCGAGTCGGTCCTCGCGCAGTTCAAGGGCGGCGCCACGCTGCTGGCCGAGTTCGAGTGGTCGCAACGAAACGGGGTCACCGCGACCTCGACCGTCCCGTACGAGTACAGTCTGGCGGCGCGCACCTATTCGTCGGTCCTGCGCCGGGACCTGGGCAATTTCAGCCAGGGTGGTCCCGATTCCGAGCAGCACCGCGAAGCGACCTCGGCCAATCTGACGTTCGAAAAGCGCTTCAACCCGATGTGGTCGACGCGCGCCGCCGCCTACTACTACGTCCGCCAGGCGTTCAACTTCAACACGGGCAGCAGCGACCAGTTTGATCCCGTGACGCGGCGGTTCGGCCGGGGCAACACGCTCTGGGATCCGCTCAACGAGGACGGCGGCGCGGTCCAGGTCGACACCCTGGCCGACTATGCGCTGCTGAACGGCAAGCTGCGGAACAAGACTCTCTTCACCCTCGATTACTCGCAGAACTGGCGTTACCGCCAGCAGCGCCAGGTCAACTCCCGGGTGTACGCGATCAACGGCGTCTTTCTCGCGAATCCCGACTACGTTCTGCCGCCGCACAGCGCGTTCGCGATCGTCACGCGCGACGACAAGACGCGCTGGGATGTGAAGGGATTCTTCCTGCGCCAGCAGACCACGGCGTTGGAGGGCCGGCTGATTGCCTTTGCCGGGCTGCGGCGTGACATCGTCACCTACAACTTCACCTTTGGAAATCAGTACAACGCGGCGGGCGGCGCCCTTCGCACGCCCGGCCTGGTTTCGCGCTACACGGACTCCGCCTGGTCGCCCAACGCGGGTGTGAATTACAAGCTGACGCCAAACATCTCGTTCTACACCAGCCGCAGCCGGTCGTTCACCCCCGCCGGCCAGAGCGCGCGATTGGGCGAGCCGCACCTCGAAAACGAAACCTCGGAGGGCTGGGATTACGGCTTCAAAGGCTCGTTCTTGAACGATCGCCTGATCTTCACGGTTGGCGGGTACTATATTGATCGCTTCGGGGTGAAGACCACCGTTCGCGATCCGGTCACGGGGATCAACGAGGTCGTGGCGGCGGGCACGCAGCTCTCGAAGGGCCTCGAGTTCGAAGGCTCCTGGCTCGCGACGGACGCCCTCACGATCCAGGCCACGTTCAGCAGCGTGAACGCGCGCATCGTCTACAACGGCAACGCCACGACCGATGTCGGACGCAAGCCGGCCGGCATTCCGGCGGATCAGGCCAGCCTGACCTGGAAATATTCCTTCCGCGGCCCGACCCTGGACGGTCTCTCGTGGAACGCGGGCATCGCCTACACCGGGAGCGCCTATCCGAACTCCACCGCGACCGATGCGCGGCGCAATGTGCAGACATCCAGCTATTCGCTGGTCAACACGGGCGTGACGTACACCTGGCGGCAGAACTCCAGCAGCACCCGGCACTCCCTCCGCCTCAGTGCGAAGAACCTCCTCGACCATGAGTATCTGACCCCACGGGCGGAGCTCGGGGCGCGGCGCGGCGTGTTCTTCGCCTACACGCTCACGCATTGATTCGTCGGGTCGGGAAATCTAGGACTTATCCCGCCGGCCAATCCGATGTCCGCACCACCCCTCCCGCGCGAAAGCGAAACCGAGAGCCGGAAACGGCTCATGGCGTTGATGACCCGCCATCAGCGGCAGATTTTCGCGTACATCTATACCCTGGTGCCCGATCGCCACGACGCGGACGACCTGCTGCAGGAGACGAGTCTCGTCATCTGCGAGAAGTTCGAGGAGTTCACGCCCGGCACGGACTTCGTCGCCTGGGCCTGCCAGATCGCGTGGTGGCGCATCCGCTACGCGCGGCAGAAGTTCGCGCGGGCGAAAGTCATCTTCGACGACGTGGTGCTCGAGGCGGTGTCACGCACGGCCGGCACGATGAGGGAGGAACTCGACGAGCGGCACGAGGCTCTGGCGGTCTGCCTGCAAAAACTGCCGCTGCGCGATCGCGAGCTGGTGCTGACCCGCTACGAAGCCGGCGGCGGAGTCGTCGAGGCGGCGCGGCGCAGCGGTCGCTCGATGGACGCGGCCTACAAGGCGCTGAACCGCCTGCGCAAGCTGCTGCACGATTGCGTGACCGATCAATTGGCCCACGGAGGAGCGAATCCATGAGCGATGCTCAATTCGTAGGGGCGTCGCTTGACGACGCCCGCGGGCGCCGTCAAGCGGCGCCCCAACCCCACGGAGGGTGCACATGACGCTCAGCGATCGCGAAATTCTCGAGTTGAACGAGCTCTGCAGCGCCGTCGTCGATGGCACGTTGAGCGAGGCGCAGCGGGGGCGGCTTTCGCGCTGGCTTGGCGAGTCGGAGGCCGCGCGCCGGTATTACGTGCGCGCGATGGCCCAGTCGGCGAGCCTGCACGCCTACGCCGCGGAACTGCATGCCGGGGCGCCCGATCTGCCGCGGCGATGGCGGCCGGCGATTCACGTGCCGCGGTGGGTGTGGGGCTCGCTCGCGGCGGCGGTCGCGATCGCGCTCGTGTTTTTTGTCCTCCGCCCGGGCGCCCGGCGCGAGGATGGGGCGACGGGGCGGCAGGCGGAGGATTTCGTGGCGCAAGTCACCGGGGCGAAGGATGCGCAATGGAACGGTGGGGCGACGGGGCTGCAGCCCGGCGCGTCGTTGCACCGGGGCCAGCGGATCGAGCTGCGCGCCGGCCTCGCCGAAATCACGTTCGATTCCGGGGCGCGCGTCGTGCTGGAAGGCGCGGCCTCCTTCGAGGTCAACTCGGCGTGGGAGGCGACGCTGCGGCGCGGGGCGTTGAAGGCCAGCGTGCCCCCCGAGGCGGTCGGCTTCCGCGTTTCAAATCCGGCGGTCGAGGTGGTCGATCTCGGCACCGAGTTCACGATGATCGCCGACGGCAAGGGCGGGGCCGATGTGCTCGTGCTCAAGGGCGAGGTCGAGGCCGCGCCGCGGGGTGCGCTCGATCCGGATACGATTCGGCTGCGCGAGAAGGAATCGCGCCGCTTCGCCGCCTCCGGCGTGTCCGACGTCCAGGACCGCGAGGAAAAATTTGCGCGGTTTGCCGGACCGCTGCCGCTCGAGCGCTTTACCCCGGGCATCAGTTACGTCCACTGGTCGTTCGATGAGGCGGAGGGCGACATGGCGAATGCGGAGGTCGCCGGCCCGGCGATCCGGGCCGCCGAGGTCGGGCTCAAATTAGGCAACACCGCGAGCCTGGCCGGGGTGCGAACAGAAGGGGTGCGGGGGAGCGGGCGTGCGCTGCGCTTCGACGGCCAGCTGCAGGCACGGGGTGCCTTCCCGGGCTTGTCGGGCAGTGGGCCGCGGACGATCGCGTTTTGGGTCAAGGTGCCGGAGGAGGCGCCGCTGTCCGATGCGTATGCGATGATCGCGTGGGCCACGCAGCTGCCAAAGCTGGGTTCACGCCCGGTGCAGATCAGCTGGAATCGGCGGCCGGCCGAGGGGCCGATGGGCGCGCTGCGCACGGACTTCGGCGGCGGCAACGCCATGGGCACCACCTCGCTGCGCGATGGCAAATGGCACCATGTCGCGGTCTATTTTTCCGCCGGCGACGATCCGGCTGCGCCGGTGCAGGTGAAGCAATACGTCGACGGCCGGCTGGAGAGCAGCTCGATCGTGCCCGGCACGACGCGCGCGCCGGCGGGCCGGGGCGATGCCGCCCTCGTCGATGTCGTTTGGCTCGGCTGCCGGCTGACCGGCCAGACCCGGCGCGAACATTTCCGCGGGGAAATGGACGAGCTTTTCATCGCCGACCGCGCCCTCGAGCCCAATGAGATTGTCGCCCTGATGAAGCACAACCGCCCGCCTGCGGCCGCCTTTGCCGTCACACCATGAACCTCCGCGCCCCGTTCTTCGCTCCGGCTCTTTGCGCCGTCCTCGCCCTTGCGCCGTTGCTGGGGCCTGACACGCAGGCGGCGACCGCCCTGCCGCGGCCGCGGATCACGGGCATTGCCCATGCGGCATTCTACGTGAGCGACATGGCGAAGGCGCGGGCGTTCTACGAGGGCTTTCTCGGCTACGCGTCGCCGTTCTCGATCCCACGCAAAGACCCGGCGCAGCGGCTGGTGTGGATCAAGATCAACGATCGCCAGTCGGTGGAGCTCTTTCCTGGCTCCGAGGTGGCGCCGGACTCCGATCGGCTCTACCACATCGCGGTCGAGACCGACGATGCCGAGGCGATGCGACTCTATCTGCAATCGAAGGGCGTCGCCGTGCCGCCGGCGTCGGGGATCGGGAAGGTCGGCAACAAGAATTATTTTGTGAAGGATCCGAACGGCAACACGGTCGAAATCGTGCAATACCTGCCGGCGAGCTGGACGGTCCGCGAGCAGGGCAAGTTCCTGCCCGCCACCCGCATCTCGAAACGGATCAGCCACGTCGGCGTGATGGTCGGGCAGCTCGACGCCTCGCTGAAATTCTACGGCGAGATTCTCGGCTTCAAGGAGACCTGGCGCGGGAGCGCGGGCGGGCGCGCGCTCAACTGGGTGAACCTGCAGGTGCCGGACGGCGAGGACTACGTCGAGTTCATGCTCTACGACAAGTATCCCTCGACCGATCGCCTGCGCACGATGCATCACATTTGTCTCGAGGTGCCGGACGTCGCGCAGGCCGGCGAGATCCTGCAGGGCCGCCCGTATCCCGCCGGCAGCAAGCCGCCGACCCCGATGAAGACGGGGGTGAACGGCAAACGGCAAATCAACTACTACGATCCCGATGGCACGCGGGTGGAAGTGATGGAGCCCGACACCTTTGACCGCAAACCGCGACCGCCGTCCCCGGCCCCGCCGCCCGTGAGCGAGCTGAAACCGGTAGCGGGCGGGTAGCCCGGGCGCGGCCTGGAACTCCGCGCGACGGCGCCGGCCGCAACGCGCGGGTCTTTCGCCGGAAGTCCGACCCCGGCTCCCGCGGCGGCAACTCTCCTGCAGACAGATCGGCCGCGGACATGCTATTCTGCGGCCTTGAAGAAACGACCGGTCATACCGCGCCTCGATGGCGGACCCCAGACCATCCTCCTCGTGGAGGACGTGGAGCGTTCGGTCGAGTTCTACCGGGACAGCCTGCGCTTGGAGATGAACGACGGCGACTTGGAGCGCTACGCCGAGTTCGATGCCGGTGACAGCGGCGTGCTGCTGTTGGTGAAACGCGAGGGTTCGATCGCCCCGATGGCCGGGGTGCTCGCGGGGGGGCAGGGTTCGGCGCTTTCGTTCTCCATTTCCGCGGACGGCTATGCGATTTGGAAGCAGTGGCTCGAAAAGCGCGGGGTGACGATCGATCGCGAGACGCGGTGGATCCATGGCGGACGCAGCCTATACGTGCTGGATCCCGACGGCCGGCGGTTGGAGTTCAAGACGCCGCCGGTCGTGGCCCCGCCCGCGCCGAAACCGGCGGCGAAGGAAGAAAAGCGCTAGCCCGGATATTTCACACTCCCAATCAGCCGACGATGCAGGCTGTCCGGCGGATCGGCGGCACTCTGGCCGCCGTCTGGGAGCCAAC
>JBIJCX010000417.1:0-6801 GCA_044344465.1 Opitutaceae bacterium | reverse complement strand
CGTTCCTGATGGTCGATTGCAGCCACGCCAACAGCGGCAAGGATCCCATGCAACAGCCCGCGGTGGCGGAGAACCTTGCCGGGCAGCTTGCCGCCGGCGAACGCGCCATCGCCGCCGTGATGCTGGAAAGCAACCTGGTCGGCGGCACGCAGGATTACCGCCAGCGGCCGCTCGTGCCCGGCCAGAGCATCACCGACGCCTGCCTCGCGTGGGAACAAACCCTGCCGGTGCTGGCGACGCTGGCCGACGCGGTGGAACGACGGCGTCGGCGATTGTCCCAAGCCATCGCGGGATAAATTCGCTCCGGCGGTTGCGCCGCCCAAGGAGGAACGAGCACAACGCGAATTTTCATTCGCGCCGAGGCCGCGGTGCGCAACCTTCGTCACCTGACCAATGACCGGCGTCGAATAAAGTCCTTCTCCAAAGTGGATTTTGCGTTCGTGGGCTGAATCATCGCAGGAACGTTCTGGCCAGCTCCGGGAACCGTCAGGCTTTCGAGATCGGCGGCGACGGCTGGGGGGTGCATCTGGCGGCGCTCGACAAAGACCTCAGCGCCAAAGGCATCGCCGCAGGCATCCCGTCGGTGGAGGATCGGCGCTCATCAGCTCGCTTTCGCCACCAGATGCAGACCGGCTTCGTTGAGCGCGCGTGCGATGGCCATGGCTTCCTTCGAATTCAGCGCCGAACCGCGGCGCACTTTGGCGTAGAGCGTTTGCGGTGGCACGCCGATCCGGCGCGCGATTTCATTGAGGTTGAGCAGATCGGCGGCGCCCTGCAGTTCCGCGATGGCCGGCCCGGGCACAGGGATGGGCGTGCCGCGTTCGCGGGCGATCTCGAGCCAGCCCGCGACCGCAGACTCCATTTCCCGAGCGGCTTCTTCGTAGGTGTCGCCGTGCGCGGTGCAGTATTTGATCGCCGGGGTGTGGGCGACGAAGCAAGCGTCCTCGTCGCTCCATTCGATGATGATGGGATAGGCCATCGCGTTCTTCTTCTTCATAAGTTGTGCGTGTTGATCAGGTCGCGGACCTGGCGAAGCTGATAGGCTTTGCACTGCCCCTTCTTGGGCTGGATGTTGATCGCGTCGGGAACACCGGGACGCGTGAACCAGTGGTGGCTACCGTTGACCCGCATCGTGAAGCCGAGACTTTCGAGCAGCAGCACGAGATCGGAGAACGAGAAATTGTGATATCCCTGCCCCGCCAGTAACCTGGCCTTCAGTTTCTCTGCTCTGTTCACGGCGTCAGATGCATAGAATTCTATGCATTGACGCAAGACCTAACCATGGCTCCGCGCCTGCTCAAGGCCAGCTCCGGGAACCGTCAGGGTTTCGAGATCAGCGGCGACGGCGATGGCGACGCCCGGTTTTCGCTGCGAGTTGGTGCGACCGAGTGCGCCCCGATTATGTTCACCCGCGAATCGCCCGATGGTTCTTGCCGGCCGGATGGGCCCGCATTCTGATTATTATTATCTGACTCAGCCCGCAAAGAGGACGGCCGAACAGGCGTTGCGTCACTCGCGCCGTTCCGCGGTCGCCCCCTGCCACCAAGCGATCTCCTCCGGCACCTCCCTATGAACTCCCAACCAACTTTGCCCGCCGATCGGCCTTCGACCTTCCGATCCCTGCGCAGCGTCGGCATCATCCTGCTCGCCGGCCTCGCTGGCCTTGTCCGCGGTCAGGCGGTGAAGCCGGCGGCCCCGCTGGTCGTCGACGAAGACATGGTGATGCTCTCGCCGTTTGAAGTGCGGACGGATGGCGATGTCGGCTACACTGCGGCGAGTGCGCTCGCCGGCGGCCGCACCGACACCCCGCTCAAGCAGACGCCGGCGGCGATCTCGGTGATGACGAGCCAGTTTCTCGAGGACATCGGTGCGACCAATTTTCGCTCGGCCGCCGAGTGGTCGCTCAACTGGGTGCCGCAGCCCGAGACCAACACCGGCGGCTTCGGGGGCTTTGCCGTCAACTACCGCAATATGGGCAGCAGTTTCGCCAGCCGGAATTACTTCCTGTGGTACGTGGAGAGCGACGCCTACAACACCGAGCGCTACGAGTTCGCCCGTGGCCCCAACGGCGTCCTCTTCGGCGACGCCGGCGCGGGCGGCATCTCGACCACGTGGACGAAGCGGCCGCGGTTCGACCGTCGCACGTACTCCGTGAATGCCCGCCTCGAGAGTTTCGGGGGCTATCGCACCTCGCTCGATCTCAACCGGCCGATCAACGACCGCCTGGCCCTGCGCCTGAACACGCTGTTCGAGCGCGGGACGAGCTGGCGGGATTACTCGGACAACAACCGCGAGGGCGCGCACCTCGCCGGCGTCGTCCGTCTCACGCGGCGCAACCAGTTTCGTTTCGAGGGCGAGCTGGGCCACCAGATTCGCTCCATCTATCCGAACTACTACAACGATCAGGCTTCGTTCTGGAACGGCACGACCACGTACAACGGCGTCACCGCGCCGAGCACCACCGGCACGGGCGTTGCCCGCCTCAACGCCAGCAACTATTTTCTCTACCTCCCCGGCACGCCCAACAACGGCTTCAACGACTGGGGTCCCTTCTATCAATCCACCGGCACCGGCCTCAGCCTGCTGCCCACGGCCGAGCGGCGCGCCGACATTCCCAACAGCGCGGCCATCCCGAAGCCGGAGTTCAATTTCCAGCCGCCCGACTCCGTCGGCAAGCTGAGCTACTACACCTACAGTTTCTACGTCGACCACCGGTTCAGCGACCGCCTCTTCGTCGAACTGGCCTACAACCGGCTGATGAACAATCGCTATACCTCGGGCGGCCAGAGCCTGTTCAACACGTACCGGATCGACGTGAACCAGGTGCTCCCCGGCGGCGGCGGGCCGAATCCAAACTTCGGCCGGCCCTTCACGGATGCCGAGCGCGTCATCAGCCTGCAGGAGAATCTGGTCGACGACATCCGCGCGCTCGCCAACTGGCGGTTCGAGACCGGCTGGCTCAAGCAGAGCTTCAGCTTCATCGCCGGCTCACGCCTCGACCGTTTTGACTCGTGGTCGAAAACCCTCCGCCGCACCAACGGCACCAACCCCAACCTGACGGTCGTCGCCAATCTCTTCCGCGATCGCATCTACTGGAACGAGGCCGGCCGAAAACTCGGCCCCGTGCCCAGCATTCCCGGCGTCAACCTCGACTTCGTCCCGACCGCCATCAGCCACCAGCGCAAGGTGCTCGATTACACGCAGGTGGCCTCGACCAGCCGCTTTTTCTCCGACCGGCTCACGGTCATGCTCGGGGCGCGTCGCGATGGCGTCACCAATTCGCAGCAGACCACCGCCGGGCTGCCCCTGCAGGCCAACGGGCTCCCGGAACTCGGCGCCGTGGTCATCCCGCCCGGCGGCACCGTTCCGGTCGGCGTGGTCGGGGCGAAGGCGCTCAGCGATGTGTCGCCGGTGAGCACCAATGCCGGCGCGGTTTATTTTCTGCGCCCGTGGATCGGGATCTACGCCAACACTTCAGAGACCTTTGCCGCGCCCAACAACGGCGCCAACTACATCGACGGTCGCCCGCCCGGAATCTCGCAGAGCACGGGCCAGGACTTCGGTTTCAAGGTGGAGTTTTTTGAGGGCCGCATCTCCGGCTCGGTCAGTTATTACACGTCGGAGCAGGTGGGCCTGATCGTTGCGAGCATTCGCGAGACGGAGATCAACCGGCTCTGGACCAATCTCGGCCGCGTCGACCTCGCGCGTGTTTCCTATCGCGATACGCAGGACCAGACGGGCGACGGCTACGAGGTCGACCTGGCGGCGAATCCCACCCGCAACCTTCGCGTGACGTTCAATCTCGCGCTGCCCGAGACCTCGGCCGTCAACCTGCGCCCGGGGCTCGTCGGTTACTACGCCGAGCATCGGGCGCAGTGGCAGGCCGGCGCCAGCGATCCCGCCAACGCGAACCGCGCGCAAATGCAGACGGACCTCAACGCCATCGCCAGCGATCTTGCCGCCCTCGCGCCGGGCACGCCGCTGAACAACACCTACAAATACACGTCCAATCTCTATGCGACCTACACCGTGCCGGGCGGGCCGTTGCGCAATGTCTCCCTCGGGGCCGGCGCCAACTTCCGCGGGAAATCCAAAATCGCCAGCACCCTCGCCTCGGCCTACGACTACCTCTACTCCGACAGTTACTATCTGGTCAGCGCGCACGCGACCTGGCGGCATCGTTTCAACAAGAGCCTGAACGGGCGCTTCCAGCTCAACGTCAGCAATGTCTTCAACAGCGACAAACTGATCTACAATACCTACGCCACCTTCCGCGTCGGCGGCCTGGCTGCCAACCCGCTCAACCAGGTGCCCGGCACCATCCGGATCCCCGAGCCGCGAAAAATCACGCTGTCGGCGACGTTCGATTTCTGAGCGGGGCTTTGGGGCGGTTCGACTTGGGTTCGACACCCCGAAGGTTGCTTCGGCTTGGTTGGGTGTAGGAGCGGCTTTACGCCGCGATGGATTCGTAAAATCGCGGCATAAAGCCGCTCCTACAGTGGCCTGGCGATCCGATTGAAGACCATCGGATCGTTTCGCGTCGGCGCACCGTTCGTCCGCGTCGTCGTCGGCGGCTCACCCGACCCAAATCGGGCTCGCCCACGCCACGTGCCCGTTGTGCTGCCGGACCCGGACATAGTAGTAGTCTGCCGCCGCTCCGCGCGGGCGCCGATCCTGCCAGCGGATCTGCGCGCCCGACTCGGCGGGACCGACGAGCCGCTCGATGATGAAGCTCTCGCTGGGAAAACGGCCGGTGAGGGTGACGACGTTGTTCTCGATCAGATCGCGCAGCTTCGCCGTCACGGTCTGCGGCGCCGGCTGGCGCAATTCGACGATCAGCTCCGCGCCCGCGCCGGCCTCGAGGTCGCACACGATCGCCTTGGTGGGATCCTCGCGATACCCGCCCGGCCGCGAGGTGGGAGATTCGAGCCGCACTTCCGTGGGTGACACCAGGGTGAGCTTGTCCCGGAACGATTCGCCAAACGGCGCGTGCTGAAAACAGCCGTGCGCCCGTTGAAACGTGCCGCCCTGGATGCGAATGCTCATGTCCCAGTGGCAGACGCGGTCGAGCGCGAGTTGGCCCCACGGTCCCCAGCCGTAGCGAATCCGGCACTTGGCCTTGCCCGGCAACTGCAGCGGACCCGTGAGGTGGTCCTCCGGAAAATGGCGCTCGATCACGCGCCCGTTGCGGAGCAGTTCGACCATCTCGACGGCATCCTGCCCCTCGACGCGCACGTCGATTTCGCGTTCCGCGGCAAACGGAAGTTCGGCGCCCATCGGCTGCCCGTTCAGCGTCACCTCGAGCACGATGCGATCGCCGCTGGCGGCGTACGTCCGGCGCGCGCGCACGGCCTCGAAGAGGCTGGCCGGCCGCAGATCGTCGGCCCACACCCCCAGCACCCCCTCGCCGTACGCGCCGGGATACCCGAGATGATCGTCACTCGACGCGACGAACCCGAAGCGCGTGCCCAGCGCGAGCCGCGGCGCCACCGTGTTCTTCGTCCAACGGCCGCCCTGGCTGTGGGTGATGTAGTCGAACGGTCCGCGATCCGATTCGGTGCAGCCGTGTTCGGACATCATCTCGACGACCGGCGAGACCCGGCCGCCGCGGAAGTACTTCCAGTTGGCACCCCGCCAGCCCTGCAGGTAGCCGAGGTGATGCGGGATCGCGATCGCATCCTTCGCCTCGGCAAAGTCGAGCAGCGGGTCGACGTGATCCGGCAGGAAGAGCTCGGGCTGGTCGCGATCGAAGATCAGGCAATAGTCCCCGAACACGCTCGAATGCCACTCGTATCCGAGCAGGGCAGTGAACGTGTCGGTTGTCGCCTCCTGGAGCAACCGGCGCGTCTTGGCCCAGTGGGCCGCGTGGGACTTGAAGCCGTTGACCCAGAGCATGTGCCGGTCGCCCGCCATCGTCGGCATGTCGTGCCACGAGGCGTGGCCGGTGAACGCGAAGAAATCGAGGTGGGCGCGCGCCAGATCGATCGAGCGCTCGAGCGAACCCTTCGCGTAGCCGACCGCATTGTGATTGTGCAGGTCGCCCCAGAACAGCCGCCGGCGTGAGTTCGTGCCGGCGGCATGAAGCTGGCTCGTCGGGCGGAAGCCGGCGAGCATGCCGGCCGCCATGGTGGCGCCGACAAACTGGCGGCGGGTCAGGGCGGGCGCGTGGCCGTGGTCGGGCGGCATCATGGCGCGGAGTCTGGCCCCGTCGGGTGAGGGAGCAACCTCAAGGTCTCCGGCCAAGGCGTGAAAAACGGCCGGTGGCTGTGCTTCACCGTCAAGAATCTCGCATCGCAAGCGCACCGCATCTCAGTTTCTTGCCGCGCGAGGAATCTCCTTGGGTGGGCGGGCACGTCCCTGTGCCCGCATGACTGGCCGCTCGATCGGGTTTCGAATGCGGGCACGGGGACGTGCCCGCCCACCACTGACACCAGTTGCAGGAAACTGGGATACGCGTGCACGAGCGACTCCCCGGGCACGGCGGTCTTGCCTTTCGGCGCTCGCACCGGAGCCTGAAACGCACGGCAGACGATGAATGAAACGACGAAGGTGACGGCGAAATCAGCCGGCGAAGGACCAGGGACAACGACCGGGGCGCCGACGCTCCACCCGGGCACGGCGCGTTTGCTCGTGGGGCTGCAGTTTGTGGCCATTGGGCTGCTGCTTTGGCCGGCCCCGGCCGCGGGAAACCGCGGGCTGGCGGTGACCGCCGGTTTGCTCGGCACGGCGTGGCTCGCGTGGACGCTGACCGCGAATCCCTGGGGAAATTTCCGCGTGCGCCCGGAGCCGAAGGCCGGCGCA